>CACYOR010000021.1 GCA_902775985.1 Oscillospiraceae bacterium | reverse complement strand
GCCTTTGCGATACCATCCAAAGCCTGACCTGTGAAACCATCCGCAGCATCACAGGGCGCTCTTGGATACTGTCATGTTTTAATTAAGGAAGAGTATAAATACGGTTTTACTTCACTTCTTCGCCGCCGAGGAAGACGGCCTTCGGCGTCAGATCCGCCCGGCAGACCACAAAGTCCGCCAGCTTGCCCGGCGCGAGCGATCCGATCCGATCCGCGCAGCCCAGTTCCCGGGCCGGGAGCAGCGTGGCCGCCCGGACGGCGGTCTCCGCCGGGATACCGCTGCGGATGGCCGTCAGCAGGCAGTCGTAGAGGTTGGAGGCCGAGCCGGCAATGGTCCCGTCGGCCAGAGTGGCCAGGCGGCCCTTTAAATAGACCTGCTGGCCGCCCAGCTCATACTCCCCGTCGGGCATGCCGCAGCAGCGCAGGGAGTCGGAGATAATGCAGATCCGATCCGGGAAGAGGCGGAAGGCCGCCCGCATCACGCTGGGATGGACGTGCAGGCCGTCGCAGATGAGCTCCGCCACCACGCTGTCCCGTTCCGCGGCCGCGCCGATGACGCCCGGCTTGCGGTGGTGCAGCGGCGGCATGGCGTTGAAGAGATGGGTCACGTGCCCGGCGCCGGCGTCGAAGACGCGGCAGGCCGCCTCGTAATCGGCGTCCGTATGGGCCACGGAGACCTTGCACAGGCGGGAGACCTCCGCGGCAAAGCGCTCCGCGCCCTCCAACTCCGCCGCCACGTCCGCGATGCGGATCAGGCCGCCGCAGCCCTCATACAGGGCCTGGAAGCCCTCCACATCCGGCAGACGGAGATAGGCCGCGTTCTGCGCGCCTTTTTTCTTTTCGGAGAAATAGGGCCCCTCCATGTGGATGCCCATAACCCGCGCGTGGCCCGCCGGCTGCTCGTCCGCCAGGCGGCGGCCGGTGGCAAAGGCCCGGGCCAGGGTCTCATAGGGCAGGGTCATGGAGGTAGGCGCAAAGGAGGTCACGCCGTGGCGGGCCAGGTAGCGGGCCATCGTACGCAGGCCCTCGTCGCTGCCGTCGGAGAAATCCGCCCCGCTGTTGCCGTGGGTGTGGATATCCACAAGACCGGGGAGCACGGTCGCCCCCTGCAGGTCGACGCCGTCCTCCTCGGGGATCGACTCCAGGATCTCGGTGAAGATGCCGTTTTCCACCCGGAAGCTGCCAGGGGCGAAGCGGTCGTCCAGAAACAGTTTTGCGTTTTTGTACAGCATAGTTGCCTCACAGTATGCGGGCCTGCCGCCCAAGCGGCAGGCCCGACTTGCATCAGCAGAATTTTTCGATGGCCGCGCGGATATCCGCCGCCGCCTCGCGGCAGATGCCGAGATCGGCCTCGGTGAGCGCCGCCAGGGGCTTGCGCACGCCGCCGATATCGGGGCCGCCATTGACGCGCAGGATCTCCTTGATGGCCGCGTACATGTTGCCGTGGCAGGAGCACATCTTGTAGATGATGTGGCAGCAGGCATCCTGGATGGGACGGGCTGCCGCGATCTCGCCCTTCTGCACCAGCTCATAGATCTTGAGATACAGTTCGGGCATGGCGCCGTAGGTGCCGCCGATACCGCCGATCGCCCCGGCCACCAGACCGGAGGAGAGCTGTTCATCGGGGCCGTTGAAGACGATGGCGCCCTCATCCCGCCACATCTCGATGTCCTGGACGGGCATGGAGGAGTTCTTGACGCCGATCACGTTCGGATTCTTCAGCATCTCCCGCAGCAGAGCGCTGCTGAGAGCCACGCCGGCCAGCTGGGGGATGTTGTAGATGATGAAATCCGTGTGCGGGGCCGCGGAGGAAATGTCGTTCCAGTACTCCGCAACCGCGTAGGGCGGCAGGTGGAAATAGATGGGCGGGATGGCCGCGATGGCGTCCACACCCAGGCTCTCCGCGTGGGCGGCCAGCGCCATGCTGTCGGCGGTGTTGTTGCAGGCCACATGGGCGATGATCACGATATGCCCCTTGGCCACCGCCATCACGTTTTCCAGCACCAGCTTGCGCTCGGCCACCGAGTGATAGATGCACTCGCCCGAGGAGCCGCCCACGTACAGCCCGGTCACGCCCTTGCCGATCAGATACTCGGTGAGCGCCCGGACCCGCTCCGGGGAGATACTTCCGTCCTCTTCATAGCAGGCATAGAAGGCCGGGAAAATGCCCTGATACTTCGAACAATCTTTCATGTGTTTCTCCTTATTATCCCTTTACGGCACCCATGGTGATGCCCTTGGTGAAGTATTTCTGGAAGATAACGAACACGATGATGATCGGCACCGCCGCAAAGGCAGCGCCGGCCATGATCAGGCCGAAGTCGGTCTGGTTTTCGGCCTGCATGTTGGCAATGCCGAGGGAGATGGTCAGGTTCTTGTTGGACGAGAGCATGATCAGCTGCATGAAGTAGTCGTTCCAGGAGCTGATGAAGGTGAAGATCGCCAGCGCGCCGACGCCCGGCTTGATCATCGGGTAGACGATGGTGTTGAAGGTCTTGAGCTCGCCCGCGCCGTCGATGCGCGCCGCCTCCAGGATCTCACCCGGAATGCTCTCAGCAAACTGCTTCATCAGGAACACGCCGAAGGGCCAGCCGACGATGGGATAGACCACGGCGCTCATGGTGTTGTACAGCTTCAGGGAGGACATCTCCCGGATCAGGGGGATCAGAATGACCTGCTTGGGCAGGGCCATGGCGCAGACGATCAGCGTAAAGATCAGGCCGCGGCCGATAAAGCGCTTCTTGGCCAGGGCATAGCCGGCGAGCGCCGCCGTCAGGCAGGTGAGCAGCATGGAGGCCACCGCCATCCACACCGTGTTCAGCAGCCAGCGGACCGCCGCGGGAACCGTCGGTCCGGCGGAGATCACCGGCGCCGTGCCGTCCTCGGTGAAGTATTGCCCGAAGGGCATCAAAATCTCCCAGAGCGGCGCTTTGAACTTGCTCATCAGCTTTTCGTAGTTCTTCAGCGTCCACTCGCTGGGCCACCAGACGGGCGTCGTGGCGTTGATCTCCTTGCCGGTCTTGAAGGAGCCGGTGATGATCCAGTACAGGGGGAAGGTAAAGAGCAGGGCAAGAATGACGACCATTACCAGCGCGAACACGCGGTAGGCCATGGATTTCTGGTTTCTCATAGCAGTACCTCCTTAATCCTTGGACTGGCCCAGCTTGAACTGGACGGCCGAGAGGAGAGCGATGATGATCATCAGTACCACGCCCATGGCGTTGCCGTAGCCGTAGCGGTAGAGCTTGAAGGCCGTATAGTAGATATAGTACATGACCGTGTCGGTACTGTGATTTGGTCCGCCGGAGGTCAGCAGCTGGATCAGAGCAAAGCACTGGAAGGAGTTGATGGTGGTGATGACCAGGATGTACAGCGTGGTGGGCATGATCTGCGCCCATTTGATCTTCCAGAAGACCTGGGTGCGGGTCGCGCCGTCCACCTCGGCCGCCTCTACCAGGGACTGGTCCACGTTGCCCAGGGCCGAGACATACAGCACGATCGGCTGGCCCACGGAGGTCGTGAACAGGATGATGATGATGCACCAGAGGGCATAGCGGGCGTCGCCCAGCCAGTTGATGTTTTTCTCGATCAGGCCCGCGCCTTTGAGCAGATAGTTGAAGATACCGTAGTAGTTGTTGTACATCCACTTCCACACCACCGTGACCGCCACGGAACCGGTGACGACCGGTAGATAGAAGATCACGCGGAAGGCGGAGGTGAGGGTGGGATGCATGTCGGTGATGGCGGAGGCGACCCAGAGGGAGAAGGCGCAGACGGTGGGCACCGCCACGACCACGATCACCAGGGTGTTGCGCAGAGCCCCGAGGAAGATTTTATCGGCGACGAGCTCTTTATAGTTTCCGAAGCCGATGAAGACATCCACCGCGTCCTTGCCCATGTTGGAGTCAAAGAAGCTGGTGTAGATGCACATGAACATCGGGTAGACAACAAAGGTAATGAAAAAGAACAGGCTCGGCAGGAGGAAGAGATAGCCGGCGATGGTCTCCCGCCGCACCAGGGCCCGGCTCAGGCCGGAATTCGACTTACGCATACGCATGAACTCCCTTCTCTAACGGAGTAGGTCTTACAGAGAACACCCTCCCTGCGCTGATCGCAGGGAGGGTGCGCACCCTTGCTAAGGATTTATGGCGTTGTTTCGGTTTCCGATCTCAGGGCGATCAGGCACCGGCGGCCGCGTTGGCGGTCTCGCAGAAGGCGGCGACAGCCTCGGTCACGTCAGAACCGGCGCCAACCTGCTGGAGCATGTTCCACCAGGCGGTACGGGCTTCGGCCCAACCGGGAACGACCTGATAGTAGTCGCCCAGGAACGGCATCAGCTTGGTGTACTCGCTCATGATGTCGTTGCCCTCGTAGATGTTGGAGAGGTCAACGTCGTCGGACTTGTCGCGCACGGCGAAGTAGGTGGAAGCCTTGACGGCGTCCGCGGTGGCGGCGCTGTCAGCCATGTACTTGATGAAGGTCTTGGCCGCGTCGATCTTGGCCTCGCTGCCGTTGTCGAAGATACCGAAGCCCCAGATACCGCCGCAGAGCTCGGGCACGCCGTCATCGCTGGGGAAGGCCATGCAGACGATCTCGTCGCCGTCGTTGGTGAGGCCGGCGTCGTTGTTATCGGTGTTCAGCTGAGCGCCGATGTTCCAGCAGAAAGCCATGTCCAGGATGCCCTGGCGGAAGAGGTTGATCTCGTCGCCGCCGACGATGGCGGGATCGAAGTTGACGCCTTCCAGACCGGCAAGCAGTTCGAGAGCCTTGATGTTCTCCTCGGAGTCAGCGGTGTACTTGGTGTGGTCGGCATCGGTGAAGGTGCCGCTGTAGAGGTTGTTGATCAGAGCGCGGGTGCCCTGGTCGCCGCCCTGGCCGCCGCAGAAGACCGCAGCGACACAGGGATTCTCAGCAGCCAGCAGGCCCACAGCCGCGACGAAGTCGTCGGTGGTCCAGGTGTGGGTGTCCAGATCCAGATACTGGTCGGCGCCGACAGCCTGGAAGTGGTTCAGGTTAACGGCCATGCAGTGGGCGGTCATGCAGAGGGGATACTCATAGGAAGCGCCTTCCTTGTTGAAGCAGGCGGCCTGGACAACGGGCAGGATTTCTTCCTTGTCGGCCTCATCCCACAGCTCGGCGATGTCGACCATGTAGCCCTTGGCGCCCCAGTTGGCGACCAGACGCTCGGGACCTTCCATGATCAGGTCGGGAGCGGCGTTGCCCTCGATGGCGGTGTTGACCTTGTCGTCGCCGTCGGCATAGGCCAGATACTCGACCTGGACCTTGATGCCGGGGTTGGCGGCCTCGAAGCCGGCGATCAGCTCGTCGACCACGGCGGAGTTGCCCCATCCGCCGATGGGATAGGTCCACAGGGTGATGGTGGTGTCGTCAGCAAAGGCGGTGGGGGCGGCCAGCGCGAACACCATCACCAGTGCCAGCAGGATAGCGAGCAGTTTCTTCATGTTGTTCCTCCTTAAAAAAATGTTTCCGATGTATCCTTGGATCGGCAGCGATCCAATCTATGCCCTGATTGTACCCGAGAGCGCGATCAATGTCAATCGCGTTTTGAAAGTTTTTTTCAGTTTTTTGGCTCTCTGAAAATAAATTTTATATTCTACACAAAAAAACCTCGGCTTTTTTAGACAGTTTGCCGAAGAAAAAACTTGATACTTTCCGTCATTTCGGCAAAAATGCCCTTCCCGGGGGAGGGAAGGGCATAAGGTCAGAGATGTTTTTTGGCCAGCGCGGCGGCGACGCGCTCCCGGCCCTCCATGCAGGAGTCCGGGTGGCGGCGGCAGTATTCGGCAAAGAGCACGTCCAGCAGGAACATCTGGGCGATGCGCGCGGGGATGGAGCCCAGCTGCAGCGGACTCTCGTTGGAGCCCACCGGCAGCACCACGCTGGCCTGGGTCACGCCGGGGGACTTGGGGAAGCGGGTGACCAGGATCACCTGCGCGCCCTGCTCCCGGGCCACGGACAGAGTCTCCATCATGTCCCGGGTTGCGCCGGAGTAGGAAAAGAACAAAATGACGTCCTTCTCCCCCATATTGGCGGCGGTGATGCTCTGGGTGTGGGAGTCGGAAATGGCGTAGAAGCGGGCGCCCACCGTGGAAAACAGGTGCGCCGCCTCCGAGGCCATCAGCATGGAGCCGCCCTGGCCCATGCAGACCACCCGCTGGGCGTTTTCGATGAGATCCACGGCCTGGCTGATGCGCTCGGGACGGATCAGGGCCAGGGTCTGGGCCATGGCGTCCTGGTCGGCGGCATAGAGCTTGCGGCAAAGATCCTCCAGGCTGTCGCCCTCCTCGACCTGGCCGCTGAGCGCGGCCGGGCCGCTGCGCTGGGCGGCGGTGGCGTTGGCGATGGCCAGCTTGAAGACGTTATAGCCCCCATAGCCCAGCCGCCGGCAGAAGCGGGAAACCGTGGCCTCGGCCACGCCGCTCTCCTCCGCCAGCTCCGCAATGGACATGTACTGGGTCTCGTTCCGGTGGCCCAGCACATAGTCGGCTGTCTTTTTCTCGGATGCCGTCAGCTCATAGTACATCTGGCTGATCTTCTCAAAGGCGTCCTGGGAAGCTTTCGGCATAAGGCCTCCTTTGTATCACTCGGTGTATAACGTGCAATAACCGTAGTAAACAGATTGCTTCTCTGCCCCGAAGGACATTGAAATCGTTTTTGAGGCAGCTTTGCCGCCTCAAAAACACCCTGAGACGAGCTGTGCGAGTCCTCGTGCCGACCAAGACGGGCCTTAGCCCGTTGCGATAAGCACGAGTCCTCAATTGCGAAACAAGTTTCGCAATTGCCTGTTCACTCGGCCAGCAGCTGCCCCAGCATCACATCCACCATCGTCAGCATGCGCGGCAGATGGAAGGGGCCTTTGAAGGTCGAGCCCTTGCAGGGCGGCTCGGTGGGTTTGCCGTCCCGGCGCAGATACCCGTACCACTCGCCATAGGCGGGATCGGAGAAATAGGTCTTGCAGTAGTCCAGGGTCTTAAAGAACCAGTCGAGATACTCCTCTTTCCCCGTGTCACGGTAGAGCATCAGCGAGGAGATCAGGATCTCGTCGTGGGGCCACCAGAGCTTCATGTCGTGCTCGTAGGCCTCGGGCGGACGGCCCAGGCAGTCGATGAAATACAGCAGCCCGCCGTATTCCTTGTCCCAGCCGGCGTTGATGGCGCGGTTGAAAATCGTCTCGGCCTTGGCCACCAGCTCCTTATCGCCGGTGCGCTTGGCGTGCTCCAGCAGGAACCAGACGCCCTCGATGTCGTGGCCGGGGTTGACGATGCGGCCTTCGGTGACGTCCAGGCGCTCTTCGCCATTGGGGCCCACGTTCTCCAACACGCAGCCCAGATCGTCCTTCACATGGTACTTGAAGATATCCTCCACGCAGGAGGCGGCCCGCTCCTCATAGAGCGCTTTTTGCTCCGGATCCACCCGCATCAGGACGCTGGTCACGTTCAGATAGATCATCGGGATGCCGAAGGCGCGGCCCGTGCGGGTCTCGGGGATGGTCTTGGGGCCCAGACCTGTAGGGTCGGGCATGCCGTGGTTCAGGTTCCAGTAGAGGTCATAGGCGGCGCGGGCCCGCTCCAGGCAGGCGCGGTCGCCGGTCACGCCGTAATACTCGGCGTTGGCCATGGCGTAGAAGGCCTCGGAGAAGCAGTAGCGGCGCTGGCGCAGGGGCTTGCCCTCGGCAGTGACGGTGAAGTACATGCGCTTGCCCGCCTCCCGGTTCAGGCAGTGGGCCTCCATGAAGTCCAGGCAGCTCTTGGAGGCGGCCAGCCACTCCTCCTTCGCGCCGTACAGGTGGCACAGCCAGGCGAAAATCCAGCCGCAGCGCCCCTGCATCCAGACGCTCTTATCCGTGGAAAAGATCTTGCCCTCCCGATCCAGACAGGTGTATACGCCGCCGTTGACCGGGTCCATGCCGTTTTTCAGCCAGAAATCCACGCAGCGCTCCAGTTCCTCCCGGATCCATCCGCGCGTTTCCAGCAGCTTATCGCGATTCATCGGGGTCATCCCTCCTTGTTTTTCAATCAGTCCGTATCGGCCTGTTTTTATCGTACCATCCATGAAAGAAATTTTCAATATAAATCTTTTCTGAAAATCCCTTTTCTGCGTTTTCAAGTCCCGGCCGCTGTGATAAAATGGGGAAAAACGGAACAGGAGGGATCGTATGCAGGAGCTTTTATCCCATTTTCGCCTGTGCGGAACGCCGCTCAGCTGCGAGCGCTACGGTGAGGGGCACATCAACCGCACCTATCTGGTGACCACCGATCGGCAGCGCTACATTCTCCAGCGCCTGAGCCGGGCCGCCTTTGCCGATATCCCGGGGCTCATGGAAAACGTGGAGGCCGTGACCTCTTATCTTGCCGCCCGAAACGCGGATCCCCGGGCCAGCCTCCACCTGGTGCCCACCCGGGAGGGCGGCAGCTGGTATCGGGACGAGGAGGGCGAATTCTGGCGGGTCTACGATTTTATTGAGGACAGCCTCTGCCTGCAGAAACCCGAGTCCCCGGCGGATTTTTACGAGAGCGCCGTCGCCTTCGGCGGTTTTCAGCGGCAGCTGCGGGATTTCCCGGCCGAAACCCTGCATGAGACCATCCCCAACTTTCACAACACGCCGGACCGTTACCGGAAGTTTCACGGGGCGCTGGCGGCCGATCCGCTGGGCCGCGCCCGGGAGGTGCGGCCGGAGATCGACTTCTACCTCGCCCATGAGGCGGAGGGCGCCCGGCTCCAGAGTCTGCGGGAGAGCGGGGCGCTGCCCCTGCGCGTCACCCATAACGACACCAAGCTCAACAACGTCATGCTGGACGCGAAGACCCGCAAGGCCCTCTGCGTCATTGACCTGGACACGGTCATGCCCGGGCTCGCGGCCTATGACTTTGGGGATTCCATCCGCTTCGGCGCCTCCACCGGGGCCGAGGACGAGACCGACCTGGACAAGATTCAACTGGATCTCTCCCTCTTTGATATCTACAGCCGCGGCTTCGTCTCCGCCTGCGGGGTGATGGCAGAGGAGGAGCTTATGAGTCTGCCGCTGGGCGCCAAGCTCATGACCTTGGAGTGTGGCCTGCGCTTCCTCACCGACTATCTGGAGGGCGATCACTACTTCGCCGTGGCCCGGCCGACCCACAACCTGGACCGGACGCGCACCCAAATGAAGCTGGTGCGGGAGATGGAGCGGCATTGGGGCGCCATGAAAGACATTGTCGGCAGGTGTCGTATATGAGCAGCTGTTCGAGCGACGCCGCCGCGCCGGAGTATTTCAGAGCCCTTATTCTCCTATGAAAACGCACAAAGGCGCGGATGTTTTGGCATCCGCGCCGTTTTGTGTTTGGGGTATCAGCCCTTGACGCCGCCGGAGGTGAGGCCGGCCGTCAGGTGCTTCTCGATGGACATGAACAGCAGCACCACCGGGATCGTAGCCAGCAGGGAGGCTGCAAAGAGATACTGCCACTCGATCATGTTGAAGGAGCTGAACTGGGTGATGCCCACGGTGATGGGCCGGTTGGCCGCCGTGGAGATCAGCACCGTGGAGATCGTATACTCGTTCCAGGCGTTGATGAACACGAAGATCAGCGCCGTCACGATGCCGGGCGCCGCCATGGGGATCAGCACGCGGATCAGCGCCGAGACCGTGCCGCAGCCGTCGATCAGGGCGGCCTGCTCCATCTCCGGGGAGATGGAGATAAAGGTGCCGCGGAGAAGCCAGACCGCAAAGGCCTGGTTGAAGGCAGCATTTATCAGCATCAGGCCCACCACGGAGTCGTTCAGGTGCAGGGTGGTCATCAGCTGGGAGATGCCGATCAGCAGCACCACCGGGGAGAACATCTGGCTCATGATGACAAAGCCGAGGAAGGCCTTCTTCCCCTTGAAGTTCATCCGGGCCATGGCATAGGCCGCCGGGATGCCGCAGAGCATGGCCAGCAGCGTCGCGCCGCCCGCCACAAAGACGGAGTTGAGCAGATAGCGGGGCACGCCGCGGCGGACGATGTCCGAGAGGTTCGACCAGATCCATTTGGTCGGGAACAGGTGCAGGAAGTACATGTCCAGGGTCTCCGCGTTGGAGCGGAAGGCCGTGATGAGCATGACGTAATAGGGATAGAGCGTCACCAGGCACATGACGATGACGAAGGCATAGAGCAGCGCCTTGAGCAGCGTGCTCTTCACGGCCCCGTGGCGGATCTGCACCGCGCAGAGGATCATCATCGCAAAGACCGGCAGGAGCAGCCAGATCATGCCGGAGTGCTGCGGCTTGATGCCCGCGAGGGCGTCTTCGATGGCCTCGCCCGCCGCACCATCAAAGAGGAAGAGGTTCATCTTCTGATACAGGGCCTCTTTCCCCTCGGTCATCAGCCCCTGGCTGAAGAGGGAGAGCTGGCGGCCGAAGGCGAAGTTATTCATCATCACGAAGACCGGCACCGCGAGCAGCGCGAGCAATGCCAGGACCTCCGCCGCTGTGCGCAGGAAGGCGGCCCGGCGGGAGAGGAAGCGGGGCATCACGTCCTCCTCGCCGATACAGCCCAGGGCCGCGCAGAGGACGGAGAGGGCCGCGCAGGCGAGCATCAGACGGAACACATGGCCCCCGGGCAGCGCGCTTTGGAGAAAGGCAAAGAGATTGCGGCTGATGACCTGGTCGATGGAGAAGGTGACGAGGGAGGTGGTCTCCCCCTTGGAGTTCACGCGCTCCAGGACGCTCTCGTTGATCTCCACGTCGAAGCCCTGGGCGCGGTAGTCCTCCGCCAGGGCCTCCACCTCGGCGCGGACCGTCTGGTATTTCTCATCCCCCACCACGGTGTTGCCGGATTTCTTGGTGTAGACCGAGGCGGTGAAGTGGTAGAGCGGCAGGCTCATGAGCACCAGGGCCAGGATCAGCCCCAGCAGCATCACAAAGAGCAGGCGCCGGTTCTGTCGTTTCAGCTCCGGAAGCTTCATTGCTCTTCCTCCTTTCGCATCACGCTCAGCATATACACGCCGGCGCAGACGCAGAGGATCAGAAAGCCGATCACCGAGAGGGCCGTCGCCGGGCCCTTCTTCCGGTCATAGAAGCTCAGCATATACAGATAGGTGATCATGGTGTCGGTCTTGTTGGCCGGCGCGCCCTTGGTCATGGTGTAGACGATGGGGAAGGAGTTGAAGACGTAGATGATATTCAAAACGGTGCTGACAGTCAGGGAGGGTCTGACCAGCGGCAGCGTGATGTTCCAGAGTTTGTTCCAGAAGCCGGCCCCGTCCACCGTGGCCGCTTCATAGAGGGAGCCGTCGATGGACTGCAGCCCCGACAGCACACAGAAAGCGACAAAGGGCACCGTGACAAAGATGCCGACGCCGCACTCCCAGATAAACTCCACCGTATAGGAGGAGCGCCAGTTGATGGCCTGGTTGATGATGCCCAGATTCAGCAGCACATTGTTCAGGCTGCCGTACTCATACTTGATGATATAGTTCCAGACCGAGGCCTGAATGACCAGGGAGGTGGCCCAGGGGAAGACCAGGATCGAGCGGGCGATCTTCCGCCCGTGGAATTTCTGGTTGAGCACCAGCGCCACGATAAAGCCCAGCAGCGTGGAAATGCCCACCACCGAGATCACCCACCAGAAGGTGTTGATCATGACGGTCTTGAACGCGGGCAGATGCACCGCGTCAATGTAGTTTTGAAAGCCGATGAAATCCCCGATCACGCCGGCCTTGGAGATCTCACTGAAGGAGAGCTTGAAGACGATGAGGATCGGAAAGATGACAAAAACGGCGATCAGCAGCGCGCTGGGCAGCAGCCACACATAGGGCACCCATTTGCGCTTGCCCTGCAATGCGTTCATTGTGTTTCCCCCTTTCGGGCAGAATCGGGTTTCCGGGGATTTGAAAAAACGGACCCGGCTATACAGCCGGGCCCGTTTGGAGTGCTGTGTTAGCCTACGAGAGCGGCCTGGAGAGCATCCAGCTCGGTCTGGATGTCAGCGCCGGTCAGAGCGCTCTGCTCAGCGGCGATGACGCCCTGCTTGACCTGATCCCATTCGGCCTTGGCGGTCGGGTAGAACTGGCAGCCGCCCAGAACGTCGAGCCAGGCCTCAAAGGAGGGATCGGCGGCGACGAGGGCCTCAACGGCGGAGTTGACGGCGGGCAGGAAGCCCTCCATGCTGACCCAGCCCACATAGTTCTCGGGATCATAGAAGAAGCTCAGGAATTTGCCGATGGCTTCGTTGCGGGCCGCCTGGTCGGGGGCGGAGTCGTCCTTGAAGGCCATCACGCGGTCCATAACGCCGACGGAGGAAGAGCTCTTGCCCTCGTTGGCGGGGATGTTGGCGGTCGCCATGTTGATCTCGCCGCCCTTGTCAGCCACGTAGGTGGGCAGCTGGTTGGGAGCAATGACCATGGCCAGCTTGCCGGCAGCAAACATATCCTGCAGGTCATAGCGGGTCTGAGTGGCGGGGTTGGGGTTGGTGTAGCCGCTGTTGATCAGGTCGAGGGCGAAGTTGATGGCCTCGACGTTCTCGGCGGAGTTGACAGCCCACTCGCCGTCGGCGTCCACAAAGCCGCCGCCGTTGCCCCAGGTGTAGTACGCGAAAGCAGCCTGGCCTTCGTCGGTGGTCATATCAATGCCCCAGGGATACACTTCGCCGTCATAGAAGTCGATGATCGCCTGGCTGGCGTCCTTCAGCTCAGCCCAGGTGGTGGGAACTTCGATGCCGACTTCGTCGAACATATCCACATTATAGAACAGGGCGCGGGCGGAGGCCAGATCGGGCACGGCCCACACGGTGTCATCGATCACGGACTGCTCGATGAAGGAGGGGAAGAAGTCCTCAAACAGCTCGTCGGGGCAGTAGTCCTTCACGGGCAGCAGCAGGCCTTCGTTGGCATAGTTGGCAAATACGTCGATGTTCAGGATGTCGGGCGCGTTGCCGTTGGCGATGCGGGTATCCACTTCGGTGTAGACGTCGTTCCAGGAGACGACATCCAGATTCAGCTTGATGCCGGGGTTCTCGGCCTCGAACTTATCGACGAAGTTCGTGCCGTTCATGCCCTTGCCCAGGAACCACTCGTTGGTGTTGGGGCCATACTGGCAGATGATGACGTCCAGGGTGATCTCGTCATCGGCGAAAGCCGAGGGAGCCGCCAGGGCGAACACCATGATCAGAGCCAGCAGAAGTGCCAAGGTCTTTTTCATAACGCAGTTTCTCCTTTTCATTTTTTTGTGCCACCGCTGTGACTGTACTGATTTTAGGCGTTCTCCGTGATTTTGTCAACAAGACCCACACAAAAAAAGCTTTTTTTCTCTACAATTTAGGCACATTATCCAAAGCCGCTTTTGAAAATTGGTCAATTTGCGAAAATGCGGAGCACGGCTGCATCGGGATTGTTGCACGGCGGGAAAAAAGGCTATATAATGACTATATGATAGCGAAACGCCGCAAGGCGTTCCGCCGAGCCGCTTTGCGACTCAGCAAAACAGCATGGCTGTTTTGCCATATATTCATTGCAATGAGTATTGCGCAAATGATTGAAACAATCATTTGCTGCCAAACTTGTCGTTTGGCAGCGAAAGCAATCGATTCTTCGCTTGCTTTCGCTATGCGATAATCATTATAATGAATCCACCTACTATTCCTAAACGGAGGATCTGAACCATGGAGCACCTGGGAATTTCCTTTGACATCAAGAATCATCCGGAGCTGGACCCCGGCTTTTTGCCCCTGCACAGCTTTAATAAAGCCTTTCTGGCCCACGCCAAAAAGCCCCTCGGTATTGCGGTGGAGCGCGCCGACGGGCAGATGGCCGCGGTGGAGACCTTCATCCACGGTACGCCGGAGCTGCGCGCGGCCGACGAATACTACGTCAACCGCCTGGTCAAGACCATCCTGTGGATGAAGGGCGGGTATAAGATCTATGTCCGGGGCGATGACAGCATCCGGGACTACCTGCAGAGCGTGTTCTGCGCCGGCGGGCAGCAGGAATTTGACTGGGACTACATGGCCCACGTGTTCGAGCAGCCTTTTGAGGTGGTCTCGGTGGACGTGCTGCCCGCGGCCAAGGACTCCCCCAAGGCCATCGGCGGGCACCTGGACGGCTGCCGCATCGGCTTTGACGCGGGCGGCAGTGACCGGAAGGTCTCCGCCGTCATCGACGGGGAGCCGGTTTACTCCGAGGAGGTCGTGTGGTTCCCGAAGATCAACAGCGACCCGGACTACCACTATAACGGCATTGTCGCCGCGCTCAAATCCGCGGCGGAGCATCTGCCCCGGGTGGACGCGGTGGGCGTCTCCTCGGCGGGGGTGTACATTGAAAACCGCACGATGAACGCCTCCCTCTTCCTGAAGGTCCCGCCCGATCTCTTTGAAGCGAAGGTGAAGGACATCTACATCCGCGCCATCACCGACACCTTTGGGGATGTGCCTTACAGCGTGGTCAACGACGGCGACGTGACCGCACTGGCCGGCGCCATGAGCCTCAAGACCAACAACGTTCTCGGCATCGCCATGGGCACCAGCGAGGCGGTGGGCTTTGTGGACACCGAGGGCCGGATCACCGGCTGGCTCAACGAGCTGGCCTTTGTCCCGGTGGACGCCAATCCCGAAGCCATGCGGGACGAGTGGAGCGGCGACATCGGCTGCGGCGTCAAGTACTTCTCCCAGGACGGCGTCATCAAGCTGGCCCCCGCCGCGGGGATCGAGCTGGATCCCGCCCTCTCCCCGGCGGAGAAGCTGAAGGTCGTGCAGAAGCTCATGGAGGCGGACGACCCCCGGGCCGCCGCCGTCTACCGCAGCATTGGCTGCTATCTGGCCCACAGCCTGGCCTATTATTACGACCTCTACGCCTTTAAGACCGTGCTGCTGCTGGGCCGTGTCATGTCCGGCAAGGGCGGGGATATCCTGCTGGATACCTGCAAGGCCGTGCTGGCCGAGGAGTATCCGGAGCTCCCGCTGCGCCTGGCCCTGCCGGATGAGACCTTCCGCCGGGTGGGACAGTCCGCCGTCGCGGCCTCCCTGCCGGAAATCAAGAGATAAGGAAACAATATCATGAAAAAACACATTGTCTGCTTTGGCGATTCCAATACCCACGGCTACTGCGCCGAACCGGCCGACTGCGCCGACGGCGGCGACCGCTTCAACGAGGACGAGCGCTGGACCTGCCTGCTGCAGAAGGCCCTGGGCGAGGACTATCTGGTGCTGGAGGAGGGTCTCTCCGGTCGCACCACCGTCTTCCCCGATCCGCTGCACGAGAGCATGGCGGGCCTGGACGTGATCTACTCCACCCTCATGAGCCATGAGCCGGTGGATCTGCTGATCATCATGCTGGGCACCAACGACACCAAGGAGCGTCTGGGCGCCAATGCCGCCTGCATCGGCATCGGCATGGAGCGGCTGGTGATGAAGGCCAAGACCGTTCCCGCCTGGCGCGGCGGCGTGCCCCGCATCCTTGTGATCGCCCCGCCCCATATCGGGGAGGGCCTCTACCGGGTGCCCGAGGGCGCGGCCATGGGTGCCGGCTGTCCGGAGAAATCCCGCGGCCTCGCCCGGCAGTTCGCCGAGGTGGCCCTGCGGCAGGGCTGCGCCTTCCTGGACGCCGAGGGTCTGGCCGAGTTCAACACCCATGACTGCATGCACCTGACGCGCAAAGGCCACAGCCAGCTGGCCGGAGAACTGAGCAAGCTGGTCCCGGAGCTGATCGGCTGAGATGGCCCGCCGCTTTTTTGAGCCGGAGAGCCTGGTCTGGAAGCCCTTCGGCTATCTGGGCGAGCTGGTGATGATGAGCCTGCTGTGGGGGCTTTGCGCCATCCCGCTGGTGACGATCGGCCCGGCCTCGGCCGCGCTGTACGATTGCGCGGTCCACTGCCTGCGCCGGAAGGAGGGGGATCTCTTCTCCCGCTTCTTCCGCACCTTTAAGGCGGAGCTGAAAACCGGCCTTCTCTCGACCTTGCTGTGGATGCTGCTTCTGGCCCTGCCGCTGGCGCTGCACTATGGGGCGGTCGGCTCCCTGGGCAGCGTGGTTTTCAACGCACTGGAGGTGCTTTCGCTCCTGCTGCTGTTCTTCCTCACGGCGATCCTCTGCTGGGTCTTCCCCACGCTCTCCCGCTTCACCTTCGGTTTTGCCCCCCTCAACCGCACCGCCGTCCGCCTGGCGCTGGGGAACATCCTCCGCTCCGTGGCGCTGGTGCTGATAAACGGCCTCTCGGTTCTGCTCGTTCTGCTCTTCGCCGCGCCGGTGCTCTTTGCGCCCGGTCTGGCCGCGCTGCTGAGCTCCTTTCTGATCGAGCCGGTCTTCCGAAACTACGAAACCTGACAAGGGGCTGTGAAGAAAGACGGTGTCATTCCGTAGGGGCTGGCGTCCTCGACAGCCCGCGCGGAACAAAGAAAATGAATGTAGAAATCTCCGGCGAAAATGGTGACGAAGACCAAATTCGCCGGAGATTCCTTTTATCTTTTCCTTTTCCTGCCGGGACGTCGCGGACGCCGTCCCCTACAAACCTGGGTCCAAGCCGTTTCTATGAAAGCTTACTTTTTTCACAGTTTCTTCTTTTTATCGCTGTTCGCTGACGTAGAGGCTCACCTTGCTCTGGATGAGTTTGGCGACCTCTTCCACGCTCTTCTGCCCGGCGAAATAGGCCGCGGCCTCCTCCCGGATGATGCCGGAGACGGTAGTGTTCATGTCCACGGCCCGGTCGGCCCCTTCGATGACGGCCAGGAGTTTATCCGCCTGCTCCTGCGTCATGGCCCAGAGGGTGAAATCCATCATCGCCCCGCCGTCCATGCTCATGCTCATGCCGCCCTTGGAGGTGGGGATGCGCTCGCCGTTGGCGTCCAGAAGGTAATGGCCCTCGGCGTCCTTCTCATATTCGATCTCCATGGCCTTGTCCAGTTGGGCCTGGAAGGCCTTTTTGTTGAGAGGCAGGCCACCCTCATAGCTGCCCAGCTTCTTGGCGTAGTCCTCGGTGAGGAAGCCGCGCAGGAAGCGCCAGGCGGCTTCTTTATCGGCGCACTTGCTGCTCATGGCATAGCCGTTGGAGGGCATAAGCACGTTGCCGGGGCGGCCGTCGGCGGTGGGAAGACCGATGTAGGTGGACTTGCCGCCAAAATACTGCTCGTTGTACACCGCGTCCTCCATGCTGTAGAGGCCGGTGAAGACCAGCATCTGCCGCCCCTCGGCGATGCGGCTCATATCCGAGCTATCGTCCTCAAGGATCACGTCGTTTTTATCCGGAAAGCTCTTGCAGAAGGCCAGCAGCTTCTGAAAGTCCTCGCTGTCAAAGCGGCATGTCCCGCTGCCCCAGTCCAGATACTCCGCCATGTTCACATAGCTGCACATCTCCAGGAACATGTTCCGGTCGATGCCCGGGCCCATGGCGGTGCAGCCCTCGGGCATGGCGGAAAGCGCGGCCTGAAAGTCCTCATAGCGCCAGCCCGGGGTATCGCCCACCACGTCGGCGGAGCCCATGAGCGTGACGACGGAGAAGCCCGGTGTCACCTGGCAGAGCCGGCCGCCCACCTCCATGCTTTTTAGCACGTTTTCGAAGAAATCCTCCCGCTGAAGCTCCGCGTCCCCGTCCAGCCAGGGGTAGAGATCCTCCAGCAGGCCCTTGGCGGCCAGCTGGGCATAGGGGAGGCTGTCTAGGGCCAGCAGATCCGGCATATTCCCGGCCATGATCTCAGTGCTGAGCTTGGTGAGACCCGCCTCGTAGTCCTCGCCGTTTACATAGTCCGAGTAGTCCAGCACCCGGATGCGCACCTGGTCCTGGCTGCGGTTGAAGCGCAGCACGGCCTCACTGATCATATCGGCATATAGGGCGCCCAGGGTCAGCTCCCGCCGCTCCGGCAAGCTGTCCCGGGCGGCTTTTTTCAGCGTCACCAGGGCGGGCGCTTCGCCCTCCTCCTGCCAGACGGCGCGGATACTTCCGTCCTCTTCCACGCTCACGGCGCGCAGCTGTCGGGCGGAGAGGTCGCAGTCCAGCCAGTCCAGCAGCAGCTCCGATTCCCCGTCCGCGCCGTGCCAGCCATAGAGCTTGGTGCCATAGCTGTAATACAGCGTGGTCTCGCCCCGACCGTCCAGCAGCAGATCCGGGAAGACCTGTTTGAGTTCACCCAGCGGCGTCAGCTCTCCCTTCTCCGCATCCACGCGCATGAAGCTCATGCCGTTGCGCCAGAGCAGCACGCCGAGATCTCCGTCCGCGAGCCGGGCCATGTTGTAGATCCAGCCCTCACCGAGATCGATCTGCGCGAGGCGGCGGCCGTCGGCGGCAAAGACCGTGAGGCCCTGCTCTCCCTGGGCGCAGAGGCGGCCCTCGCCGTCCAGGGCGAAATCATAGAATTCCGTCTCCTCGGTCTCCAGCGGGACAGCCGTCACTTCCTTTCCCTCCGTATCCAGGCGGCGCAGGGTGTAGGCGCTGCGGCTCTCGATGTGATCCCAGTAGTCCTCCGACTGCTCCGGCCGCTCCGCCGTGCCGGTGTACCAGCTCTCATACTGCCGTTCCAGCGCGGCCACGCCCTCTGCATCCGGGAAGAGCTTCACCAGTTCTGTATGGCTGCTGTAGCTCCGCCGCTCCTGCGTATCCTCCGGGGCGGGCAGCGGCTCGTAGTCCAGCTTGCTTACGTTTCCCTCGACATCGATCCGATAGAGCCGCCAGCCCATCACGTCGTATTCGCCCTCATAGTCCGGGGTTTTGCCCTCGGGCACCTCGCCCTCGGCGATTTTCTCATAGGCCGCGGCAAAGACGGCCTCGTCCGCGAGGGCCCATTGGCTCGGCTCCGCCCCCTCCGGGAAGCGCAGTTCCTGAAATGCGGGGACATAGACCTCCTCGCTTACAGGCTGGGCCGTGGATTCGGCAGGCGCGGTCTTCCCCTCGCCGCAGCCGCACAGCAGGCTCGCGATCAGTACCGGCGCCAACAGCGCCGCGATGACTCGTTTCATGTTTCTTCTCCTCATTCGATACAGGCAAAACGCAGCGTCACCTTGAACAGATCCCCGTCCACGGTGATGTCCATCTCGCCGCCCTGCAGCTGGGTAAGGCTCCGGGCGATGGCGAGGCCGAGGCCGCTGCCGTCGGTGTTGCGGGAGCTGTCGCCCCGCACGAAGCGCTCCATCAGCTCCTCCCCGCTCAGGTTCAGCTGCTCGCGGGAGATGTTGCGGAAGATGACGACGGCCTTGTCCCCCTCCCGGCTCAGGTTCCAATAGACCCGGGTGTTGGGCTGGGCGTATTTGACGATGTTGCCCAGCAGGTTATCGAAGGTACGCCAGATGTGCCGCCCGTCGGCCAGGATCGTGACCGGCTCCCGGGGCTTGAGCAGCACCAGCTCCAGCCCGGCCTTGCCGAAGCGCTCGGCGTATTCCCCGGCGCACTGATCCAGCAGCACCCCCAGCTCGCAGCGCTCGGGATGCACGGCCAGCACGCCGGTGGAGGCCTTGGAGGCCTCGATCAGATCGTCGATCAGCTTCTTGAGCTTTGCCGACTGCCGGGACAGGACTTCCACATACTCCCTGGCCCGCTCGTTGTCCAGTTCCTCCTTCTCCAGGAGATCCACATAGTTGATGATAGAGGTCAGGGGCGTTTTGATGTCGTGGGAGACGTTGGTGATCAGCTCGCTCTTAAAATGCTCGGACTTCATGCGCTCCTCCACGGCGGCGTTCATCCCGTCACGGATGTGGTTGAGATCCTCGGCGTGGTCTTTGAGCTCGCCGAAGAGGTATTTCGTGTCCACCGTATAGCTCAGGTTGCCGCCGGCGATCTCCTTCGCCCCCAGGCGCAGCTTGCGCATGTTCCAGATCAAAAACAGGACGGCCGGGCAGAGGACAAGGATGTGGAGAATCCAGAGCACCATGCCCTCCCCATTGAATAAAGCAAGGATCAGCAACTCCGCCAGCAGGAACGCGCCCAGAAACAGCACCCCGCGCCCCAGCATCGGCAGAGCGCGCAGGCCGCGGCCCAGTAAATGTCCGCCATTGCGCAGCGTCCGCCCGCAGAAGTGCCAGAGCCGGGTGAGCAGGCAGTTTTGCCAGAGGCTTTTCTTTTTCACGCGCACGGCAAAGCTCATGCACCAGAGCAAAAACAGCAGCCCCGCACCAAGCAGCAGCACCATGCCCAGCGTATAGCCCACGATGTTGCCGGGCAGCCCGAAGCCGAAGCCGAAAGCAAAGATCGCACAGATGCCCGATGCGATCAGCAGGGTAAAGAGATCCAGGGGGATGCGGTCGACAAAGCTCTCGGTGATCTCCTCCCCGCTGTCCCGGTGTCCGGCGGCAGAGAGCAGAAAGAGGAAGAGCAGCACGCCCAGCACAAAGCTCAGCCCCGCCGCCGCGGGCAGCAGAACACGATAGCCGTAGAGCCGGTCGATCCGGCTGACCGCCTGGCTGATCTCATCCGTGACCGGCAGCTCCGCCAGCACATAGCCCTTGGCCGTCAGCGCGTTGGCGTTGCGCCAGCGGATCAGATCCGCGTCGGAGAGAAAATCAAACTCCTCGTTGGTGTCGTAGCAGAAGACGTGGAGCACGTTTCTCGTCGCGGTCGTCGGCGGGAGGGTCGGCTGCGGCGTGGGTTCGGCCATCTCCGCCTCCGCCGGCGCTTCGATCGGGCTCGGCGTCGGGGTCACCTCCACTTCAGCGGGCTCGGGGTATTCCACGCTGATATGTTCCACATAGAAGCTCGGCTGGATCTGTTGGCTGCCCTCCCAGCGGGTCTTCTCCCCCTCGTAGGTGGAAAAGAGCTCCTCCCCCTCCGGGGAGAGCAGGGTATAGCGGAAATTGGTATTGGTCAATTGAGGCTGGGTGTTGCCCTCTTTGTAGCTCTGGGCCGCGTCATAGAGCCAGCCGATGGCCTGGTTTTCGATGGCCCGCTCCTCCGCCTGCTTCAGATCCATGCTGTACGCGTCCGAATCCGAGAGATAGGCCGTGCCCACGGCGGCGAGCACGCAGATCACCACCAGCACGCACAGGGTGATCACGGCCACCAGCTTGGCCGCAAAGCTTCCGCGCAATTTTTTCATGTTGTTGTACCTCCGTCACATCTGTCATTCCGAGGAGCGAAGCGACGTGGAATCCGTTCTTTTTGATAGGAACACGGATTGCCACAGCCTGCTTCGCAGGCTTCGCAATGACAGCTTTCAGCTTGCATCAATCTTATATCCCTGGCCCCAGACGGCCTTGATATAGCGGGGATTGGCCGGGTCGATCTCCAACTTTTCCCGCAGGTGTCGGATATGCACGGCCACGGTGCTCTCCGCGCCGAAGGGCTCCTCCCGCCAGACGGTGCGGTAGATGGCGTCGGGCCGGAAGACCCGGCCGGGGCTCTGCAGCAGCAGGCGGAGGATGTCATACTCCGTGGGCGTCAGACTGACCGGCTCCCCGTCCAGGGTCACGGTCTTGCTCTCGTCGTCCAGGCAGATGCCCCCGGCCCGCAGTTCGCTCCGCTTCGGCGGCACCGCGCCCAGCTGGGTATAGCGCCGCAGCTGAGAGCGCACCCGCGCCAGCAGCTCCACGGGATTGAAGGGCTTGGTCACATAGTCGTCCGCGCCCAGGTTCAGACCGAGGATCTTATCCGTATCCTCGCCCTTGGCTGTGAGGAAGATCACCGGCACGTTGCTGTTCTCCCGCAGGCGGCTGAGCGTGGCGATACCGTCCAGGCCGGGCATCATGATGTCCAGCAGTACCAGCTGCACCTCCTCCCGGGCGAGAAGATCCAGCGCCTCCTGTCCGTTATGGGCGCAGAGGGTCTCGTAGCCCTCCGCCTCCAGATAGATTTTCAGCGCCGAGACGATATCCCGCTCGTCGTCGCAGATCAGCACCTTGTACACGCCTGTGCTCCTCCTGTCGTTTTCTCGTATATGAGTATACCCCCTCGGCTCTTAAGAACCAAGGGGGTAAATGTTTAAGACTTTCTTAAATTGTCAGGCTGCTTCCGACGCATTCGCGTCAAGAGCAAAGAACAGCTCCGGCAGGCGGTCTGCGTTGTGGCTGCCGACGGAGGCGTAGGTGACCGTGGCCATGTAGCTGCCCGCCTTGAGCAGCACCAGACGCTCATAGAGCTCCGCGCCGTTCATCTCGCCGCTGACGGTCAGGGAGAGGTGCTCCTCGCCGGCAAAGTCGATGCTCTCCTGTCCGATCTCGACGTCCTCCAGGCCCATCGGCTCCAGGCTGCTCTTCAGCGGCTCCAGCATCCGTTTGGCATAGGCCGTCTCGCTCAGCACCATGCCGTACAGGAGGCCCAGGTTTTCCAGCTGGATGTTCACGCTGTCGCCGCTGCCGTCCTGCGCCACGGCAAAGAGATCGCAGACCGTGCCGCTCTCCCGCAGGAGTTTGGTCAGATCCTCATCCTCAAAGCTGTCGGCCACATGGCCCATGGCCTCCTGCGCCTCCTCGTCGGAGAGAAGGACCCAGTCCTCGTCGAACACGGCCGTGACGCCGAGAAATTCACTCAGGTAGATATTGCCCTCCTTGAGGCCGAGGATCGTCTCCGCCTCCCCGTCGGCACAGGCCGCCGGGACCAGGGAGAAAACAAGGCAAAGGCATAAAACGAGGCTCAACGCGCGCTTCATGGCCGTTCCTCCTGATTATTCGTCCAGTTTCAGTACCGCCAGGAAGGCCTCCGTCGGGATCTGGACCGTGCCCAGCTGGCGCATCTTCTTTTTGCCTTCCTTCTGCTTCTCCAGCAGCTTTTTCTTGCGGGTGATATCGCCGCCGTAGCACTTGGCCAGCACGTCCTTGCGCATGGCCCGGACGGTCTCGCGGGCGATGATCTTGCCGCCGATGGCCGCCTGGATGGGCACCTCGAAGAGCTGGCGGGGGATGTTGTCCTTCAGCTTTTCGCAGAGCTTGCGGGCCC
>CACYOR010000020.1 GCA_902775985.1 Oscillospiraceae bacterium | reverse complement strand
AAGCGAGAAGACAGCACGTGAGGCAGCCGTGGAGGCGCTGGCCCAGCAGCTGGCTGGTGCAGGCGGCCTCTACGAGACGACCGAGACAGCGGCAGGCGGTGGTACGATCTACTACCTCCACGACAAGCCCACGCTGGCCAGCTCCCTGGTGGTGCTCAAGCTCACCGCCGAGGCACTGGGGATCAGCACGGACGGCGGGAAGACCTATCCGGCGGGCTGGGACTTCGTGACCGGCACGACGATCACCAACACCCTGCAGGCCGTCGGGATCAACGCCGACTGGATCAACACCGGCGCCCTGATCGTCACGGACGCGGACGGGAACGTCCTGTTCAAAGCGGACGCGACGACCAAGCAGGTGACCATGGGCCCCTTCGCTGTCTACCGGACCGGACTTCACTACACCTCTACCAACACGACAATCGGGATGAAGACGGATGTTTTCATTAACTCCGAAGGGGTGAAGACAAGAAGGGCCTACACCAGCACAGGCGAAGGGTCCTGGGCGGCTGTACGCGATGGCTCCACATATTATGGGCCGACCACCGCCGGGGACGATGACGATCCAAAATTCGTAATTTCCGGAGGTCTCACCGGAACAGATTCGATCCAGTTCGCCACGTGGGACGGGTCAATGTTCGATCCTTTACTGCGGCTCTACACGCCTAACGCGCCCACGCTTCACGACGAGCGCGTCGACATCTCGGCAGGGCTGTGGGTCGAAAACAATCTGCAGGTCGGCGGCAACATCCTTATGAACGGCGTCGGTGTGATGGGCTTCGTCAAGGTACTGACCACCGAATCCCTGGGGTCGATAGGCGGCCAGGGGATTTACCAGCAGCCGTATAACGCAAACGCGACAACTGCACGAGGTTATCCGGTACCCTATGCCGGATACTTGGAGGTCATCAATAAAAGCGTAGACGGCAACCTCTTCGTGATGCAGAGATACACAGCATACCGGAGGAGCTACACGAGCGTACAGCCGGAAGTGTTTACGCGGTTTTACTATTACGTGACAGGCTGGACCGCCTGGACGCCGAAGCCGGACACGCAATTCACGCTTACCAGCACGACCAACAGCTACGTCAGCGCGACCGACTTCACCCGGATGCAGGCATACCGCAGGAACAACCTCAACATCCTGGCGGGCAATCTGATGTTGACCAACTCCCTGCCGTCAAACGCCACGTTCGTGACTATCGGCACGATTAACGACTGGAGCGCGCTGACCGACGTCAGCGTCGTGGCGCCGGCGCAGAACGGCTCCGGAGCGATTCTGGTCAACATATCCGACGCTGGAGTAGTACAGATTTACAACGGTTCAGGAGCGGCGGCAAGTGGGTTTCATCGTTTCTCGTTGACTGTGCCGTCAGCATCATCGTAATAAAAAGCTGGGAGGTGAAAGCATGGTCTACCAGTATTACATCATCGAAATCAAACGAGACACCACCGGTGAGTTGGAGCATCAAGTCCACTGGGCATTTGACGAAAACAGGGAACAGGCGTGGCTCAAGGGCGAGAGCAAGTATCATGAAGTGCTGTCCAGAGCGGCTATCAGCGCGCACGAGACGCATGGGGCAATTCTGATGGATAGCGAGTGCCAGCCATTGGAACACAAGGTTTATGGACGGTACGAAGTCCCGACAGAAGGCGGTGAAACGACATGACGGCAATTATCGGCAGCGTAATAACCGGGGTGTTGGCCTTGGTTGGAGTGGTCATCACCGTCCTTGCCGGGAACAGCAAGACGGACAAGGCGATCCAGACAAGCCAGGCGGTGACAGACACAAAACTGGAGGAGCTGACACGGGAGGTCCGGGAACACAACAACTTTGCCCGGCGTGTTCCGGTCATCGAGGAGCAAATCAAGGTGATTAACCACCGAATAGAAGATTTGGAGCGAGGAAGGAGCTGATCACAATGAACAAAGCATTTTGGAAAGCGGCGGTTGTTCGTGCCGTGCGGACGCTGTGTCAGACGGCGATTGCAACCATCGGCACAACGGCGGTTCTGGAGGAGGTCAACTGGATTGCGGTTGCGTCTGCATCTGTTCTGGCAGCGATTTTGTCCCTGCTGAACAGCGTTGCAACGGGACTGCCGGAGGCACCACTGCCGAAGGACGGAGGCGACGGCGATGAGTAACAGCAGCCTGATCGCTTACACCAAGCTCAGCCCGAACAACAGCGGCAAGCGGAAGTACCCGATCACCAAGATCACCATCCACCACATGGCCGGCAACCTGTCCATTGAGCAGTGCGGTGAAGTTTTTCAGAGTCGGCAGGCCTCCGCCAATTATGGCATTGGGAGTGATGGACGTGTTGCGCTGTACGTTGATGAGGCCAACAGATCCTGGGCGTCCAGCAATGCGGACAATGATAATCGCGCTGTTACCATTGAGGTAGCGAATGATGGGGGAGAATCAAGTGGCTGGCACGTGAGCCAGAGAGCACTGGAAGCCTGCGTGGGTCTCTGTGTGGACATTTGTAAGCGCAATGGCATCAAGGAACTGGTATACAACGGGACAAAGCATGGGACATTGACCATGCACTGCATGTTTGCGGCTACGGCTTGCCCCGGACCATATCTTAAAAGCCGTTTTCCGTGGATTGCAGATCAAGTGAACAAGATACTCCGTGGCGACACGTCGGCGGGATCAGTGCCGGTTTCATTTGTACCGGCAAAAACAGAAGAGGAGGGAGGCCTTGATATGGCCACGATTAGAACATTAACCACCGCTCAGCAAGACACATACGATGAGTTGGTAAAAACCGTGCAAATCCTGCTTAACGCAAAGATCGGGACTAAACTGGCAAAGGATGGGTTCTACGGTCCGAAGACTGCGGCTGCTGTCAAGACATACCAGAGCAAGAATGGCCTGGCTGTGGATGGAATGGCTGGTCCGAAAACACTATCAAAACTCTTCGGCGTATAAATCATCTGGGGTATATGTTCCGAGTGCTTAGCATCCGTTTTTCGTCGTGTTAGCATTTTCGTTAGCATTTTATATTTCAAAATGAACACCTCAACCCGTTGAAAACACAAGAAAATCCCGCAACTTCAATCAGTTGCGGGATTTTTGTATTATGGCGGAGAAGGAGGGATTCGAACCCTCGAAAAAGGCTGAAAAAATGCTGATATTTCAACGCTTTTGAAGCTCGTTAGCATTTTCCGTTAGCATTTACTATGTTATCAATGGCCGAGAAAACGGGTTCCAGATCCACCACATCACTGTATTTTCCCCGTAATGCGCACAATGCTTCCAGCGCCTGTTCGCGGCGGCTTTTCGGATTGTAGAACTCTGCCATCTTTGACTTGGCCCGGGATTTATCGCGGGAGGCCAGCTTGACATAGATATTGTGCATGGTGGCCTGATCCTCCCAGCCGCCCATATCCATGAGCGCCTTTTCGGATATCCCCAGGCTGTATCCCAGACTGGCGAAAGTGCGGCGGAGACCATGATTTGTAACGTCGGTCACACCAGCCTTTGCACAGGCTTTGTGAACATGGCGCAGGATGGTAGTGTCGGAATGGGTGGGAATCTCCAGCTTCCCATTTGTATACTGCTTCAGAAGTTCCAGCAAGCGGGGGATCATGATATCAACAGACCGCTCGGATTTTGCCGTTTTTGTTGTGTCCTTTTCGACGCTCTTATTGTGCTTGTCGGGGACTATGGCTCCTTTGACTTTGATAATCCCATGCTTGATATCAAACATGTTATTGCGGACAGCGTACATCGCTTCGGAAAGCCGGAGGCTGTGGAGCTCCAGCAGGATCTCCAGCTCCGCGCTGTCACCTTCGACAGCTTTCAGAAACAGCGGGATCTCTTCAGGTTCCAGAAATGACAGGTCAGGGGAAGATCTCTTCTTCGGAAATTTGACGTGCGGAACGGGAATCCTGCGATCATTCAGCGCGGCGGTGACTGTTCCCCATCCGTTTTTTACTGTCTTCCGGCTGACGGCCTGCAGTTCCTCGTTGATCACCTGCTGCCAGTCTTTTACGCTTTTGAATGGGATATCCATATAGTTTTGAAACCGGTTCTTCCGGGATATGGTATAGCCCCGTATCGTGGAGGGGGACAGATCTGCTTCGTACTTTGCAATGTAGCTGTCGATCATCTGTCCAAGGGTATCGTCAACCTTCTGTACATCATGTTTCCCGGCGGCGTGTTCCGCCTTGATAAGCTGGGCCTGTTTGATGCACGCCGATTTGGTGGTTGCCGTCACCGGTACGGAAACACCGTTCAAGCGTAGCTGGATAAACCACGAGCCGCTTTTCAACTTGCGAGGGGTAGGGACTTTCATTTCTTCCGTGGTCCTTTCTCTTGCGTCCACGGCCGTTTTGTGCTACAATGCACACGTGGACGGAGGTATGGTATCTCTGATACTCCCTTTGGCTTGGTAGGTTATTGGGATCCTTGTTCACTTGCCGCTCCTGGTGTTGGCCCACCGGGGGCGGCTTTTTTTATTTTTTAGGTTTCCGATTCGGTCGATACTGAGGGTTGTATCTGTCGCAGGCAGATTCCAGCTTTCTAAAATCACAGCAAACCTTTTTGAAGAAGCTGTTTTCTGTTTTGGTCGTCGCTCTGAAATATGTTTTTGCCGCACGGTTATAGACCTCGGCCCGATGTCGGTTTATGTACGACGCTTGGCGGCGCAGAAGTTCGGCGTATTGGTGGTCTGGCTCATCGTTGATATCAAACTCAATGATAGCGGAAAGCGGTACAGGAATCATGTTGTTAAATCCCAATAACCCGTAATGTCCGTTTTCCAGCGGCATGATATGAATACTTGAGTGTAGATTTTGGTGATGATCTTTCGGAGATTCCATTGGGACAAAATAACGATAACTGCTTACTGTCAGAACGATACCAACATAAGGTCGTCTGGCATTTTTATTGAATTGTACGCGGCTATCAATGCTATGAAGAAAACTGACATATTTATTTGTGATTCTGTAAATTCGTAAGGGCTCCATAATTCTCCTTAAACAGAAAGCGAGGCAAGCATTGCGGCCTGCCTCGCTTTTCAGGTCCCCACTTGCGGCAGGGGATCTCCGCTTTTTTGTGTTCCGACTTGCGGCACGGACTTTCCGCTTTTTCGGGGCTCAATTTATCGGCATGAGCTCTCCGCTTGCATAATGGCGTGACTAAGATGGCATTAAAGCACTCTTAATACACTCTGCGGATTACTCCGCACTTTTATTATATGCAAGAAAAACGGAAAAATCAAGTACAAGATATAGGCAGGTTATTCAGGTTTTAAGCAAAAACCACAACATATCGATATAAAGATTTTACAAAAAAAGATTACAGCAGATGTGTGAAGCCGACGGCTTTGCCCTCAATGTGGACATCGGCCAGGGCCGCTCCGGTGAACGTCATAGGAGCATACTGGGAGTTTGCCGGAACAAGGGTAAGGCTGCCGTTCTCCCGATCCAGATAGATGCGTTTTAGGGTGGCTTCCTCGCCGATCCGGACGGCGGCGATCTGACCGTTGGGAACATCTACGTCGGCGCGGATATATACAATATCTCCGTCGTGGATGTTGGCGTCGATCATACTGTCTCCTTTGCACATGAGGCAGAAATCACACTTCACATGCTCCGGCACGTCCACATAATCCTCGATATTCTCTTCTGCGGTGATGGGCTCCCCGCAGGCGATGGAACCGACCAGTGGCTTTTTGACCATACGCGGAAGAGGCCGGAAGCCGGTCGGGATCTTGGTTGGTGTATTGGTTGGTGTATCGGTATAACTATTGATGTCGCGTAAGATTCGCTCATTATCGAGATAAAAGAAAGGCTCATTTACATTACCAATGAGATAATCAACAGAAACCCCGAAAAAATCTGCCAATTTAATCAGCATTTCTGAATTGGGTTCCCGTTCACCTTTTTCGTATCCGATATAAGTTGTGTACGGTAATCCAATTTTTTGCGCAGCCTCTTTCATGCTCCAGTTATGCTCTTGTCTAAGTTCTCTTAAACGGATCATAAAATCACCTCATAAAAACGATTATTACACACATTGAGTAAAAGTCAATACAGAATTATGCGTTTTGTGAATTCTTGACAAAAACCAAGTTCTCAAAACGTGCATTTTTCTGTCTTTACAATTCTCAAAATGAGTAATACAATCAAATTGGAAATACGCAATATGAGTATTTCGGAAGACAAAGAAGGGGGGTGTGGTTATGTATCCAAATATTGCAGCAGAACGTGCAAGACAAAACATGAGCGTGTCTGACCTGGCAGATGCACTCGGAGTTTCACGTAAAACCATTTACAACTGGGAAAAATCCGGGAATATCCCGCAAAAAGCTCTGCAAAAAATGTCAGAAATATTCAACTGTTCTGTCGATTATCTCATCAGCCATAGGATTTCAAATCCAAACAAAATGCGAAATGGAAATTGATTTTCACCAGATCCCCCAAGAAAGGAGGGAACAGGATGGCGATACTACGGATCCTGGACACCGGAGGGAGCTCCATCGTAGAGCTGGACGGCAAGACCATCGGCACGGGTGTACAGGAAATTCATTATCACCGGAATAGTCCTATGAGCGCAACCCTGAAGCTCACACTCGATGTGGCAATGTTTGGATTTATGCCGGATGGATACTTTGACGACTACGCGAAGCGTGCTGGTGTACAGACGGAACCCCTGGCCGAAAGGGAAGAACAGCCAGGGGCGCCCGTTCAGGTAAGGAAAACCTGACGACCTTTTTCTGTAAGAGTGACAGTGCCTAAAATATCGTACTTTTGGACTATATAATCATTTGCTTCAAGATAATCGAAAATCTCCGAGGGAACATCGTCGAAGAACATCCTTTCGAAATCAACTCTTCCGGATTCCCTGTAAGCTACTGTCATTCTTTCCAGCACCTCTTTAGCAGTCATTATCATCACCTCCTCTCTGGGCCAGTATAACACGCAGGGAGCAGGAGAGACAAGAAACACCTACCAAGCCAAAGACAAGAAGGAAGGAGAATCAATGCCATATATAAAACCGAAAGATATGCCGTTCCGGTCGATCTCCATGCTGCTCAAGGGCTATGACATTACGGCCACAAGGCTGGCCGAGATCCTAGACTGCAGCTGGAACACAGCCAAGAAACGGATCGAGACTCCGGGTACCTTTACCCTGGAGGAATTATGGAGAGTCAGCCAGAAAGGCCACGTCCCAATAGACAGCCTGCGGCAGGCTTTCGTGCGCAACACGCAATAAAGGAGGCAGAACAGATGTCACATATGGATATAGACGCCGCCGTCAGATTGGTCGAGCGCCGACAGGAGCAAAGACGGCGATCAGTGGAAGCCATTACGAACCGGGCAACCATTGCGGAGATTGCTGTGGATGGATACCGGACGGAACTGAAGCGCAGGATCCGGAGCGCGGCAGTAACGGCCCTCAGCTTCACGGGGGTATGCGGGATTATTACGGGACTGTGGCTGCTCACAGAGTGGGTACTGGAGAAGATCGCATGAGCTGCAGGAGACAGACGAATAACCGAAGGATCCTTTACCGGACCTGTGGGACGTGTGGACGGTTGTTCTCCACGACTGCGGACAACCCATTTATCCGGCAGATCGCCAGAGACGGCAAACGACAGGCGACAACGTATTACTGCACGGAATCCTGCTATGCCGCCAGCTATAAGTATATCGGATGGTTTGACGGGCAGGCCTGGGTCAGGAAAAAGGAACGTGAGAAGTCCCGTGACCGGCGGGAATCCAATCGCCGGTATTATGCACAAAACAGGGAAAAGGAACTTGCCCGGGCAAAAGCCAGATACTGGGCAGACCCGGAACAGGCACGCGCTGACATGCGATATTACCGCAGGAAAAGGAAACTGATCCAAGAAGGGGGCACGGCGGTATGACCTATCTGGATTTTCTGCGATCCAAGATCGAGATCGCACCGGCATCCGGGTTTTCCGTTGATAAGACGAAAATCAACGACGTGTTAAAGCCCCACCAAAAAGACGCCCTTGCGTGGGCACTTGCCGGAGGCCGCCGGGCACTATTTGAGAGTTTCGGCCTTGGAAAGACCGCACAGGAACTGGAATTCTGCCGGTTGGTACTCGCGCATGAAAGCGGGAAGGCCCTGATTGTTTTGCCGCTTGGCGTCCGGCAGGAGTTCAAGAGAGACGCTGTGGAACTGCTCGGCATGGAGGAGCCGCAGTACATCACAAGCCCCGGCGAAGCAGAGGAGGACGGCAAAATCTACCTGACCAACTATGAAAGAGTGAGAGACGGGGATATTGATCCGAAGGCGTTTACCGTCTGCGTTCTGGACGAAGCCGCCGTGCTGCGATCCTTCGGCAGTAAGACTTACCAGACGTTTCTGCCGAAGTTCAAAGGCGTCAAGTATAAGCTGGTGGCGACAGCGACGCCGGCCCCGAACCGATTGAAGGAACTGATCCACTATGCGGGCTTTTTGGAGATCATGGACACCGGACAGGCGCTGACACGATTCTTCCAGAGGGACAGCACGAAAGCGAACAACCTGACCCTGTACCCGCACAAGGAAGAAGAATTCTGGTTATGGGTATCAACCTGGGCGCTGTTCATTTCAAAGCCGTCCGATCTGGGCTATGACGATGAAGGCTATGCGCTTCCACCGATGGAAATTATGCCACACATGATCTGCCGTGGATACGACAGCAATATGGACAAAGACGGACAGTTCAAGATGCTTAACGACGCGGCAACGAGCCTTCAGGACGCGGCCAGGGAAAAGAAGGAAAGTATTCCCGACAGGTGCCGAAAAGCCAAGGAGATCGTCGACAGCGACCCAGGAGCGCACTTTATCCTTTGGCACGACCGGGAAGAGGAACGCCATGAGCTGAAGCGCATTATGCCGGAGACTGTTGATATCTATGGCGCTATGGATTACGACGAGCGAGAGCACCGCGTAATGGACTTTTCCGACGGAAAGATCCGGTTGTTCGCAACAAAGAAAAGCCTTTCAGGCTGCGGCTGCAACTTCCAGAGGCATTGTCACCGAGCGATCTTCGTCGGGATCGATTACGAATTCCATGATTTCATTCAGGCCGTGCACAGGATTTACCGGTTCCTGCAAACGGAGAAGGTCATTATCGACATCATCTACACAGAGGCAGAAGAACCGATTTATCAGGCGTTACTGGATAAATGGAAGCAGCACAACGAACAGCAAGAGAAGATGCGCGAAATTGTTAAAAAATACGGACTGAACGAAACCTCACAAGCAGAGAAGATGTCCAGAAGCATAGGAGTTGAAAACGTGAAAATCGAAGGGACCCGCTTTACCGCGATCCACGGTGACTGTGTAGAAGAGACGGCCAAGATGGAGGAAAACAGCACAGATATGATCCTCACGTCAATTCCGTTTTCCAACCATTACGAGTACACCCCAAGCTATAACGACTTTGGCCATAACGAGAATACGGAGCGCTTTTTCGAGCAGATGGACTTTCTAAGTCCGGAGCTGCTGCGGGTACTTCGGCCCGGTCGGGTGTTCGCCTGCCACGTCAAGGATCGCGTCCTGTTCGGGAACGCAACCGGTACGGGGATGCCTACCATGGAGCCGTTCCACGCTATGTGCATACAGCACTACATGAAACACGGGTTCCAATACTTCGGGATGATCACCGTTGTGACGGATGTGGTACGGGAGAACAATCAGACCTATCGTCTTGGCTGGACGGAGCAATGCAAAGATGGCACGAAGATGGGCGTTGGGTGTCCGGAATACGTTCTGTTGTTCCGCAAGCTGCCGACAGACACCTCCAAGGCTTACGCAGACGAGCCGGTGAGCAAATCCAAGGATGACTACACAAGAGCACAGTGGCAGATCGATGCGCACGGTTTTTGGCGGTCAAGCGGTGACAGGCTGATGACAAAGCAAGAAATCATGGCAACACCAGTGGACAGGCTTCAAGCGGCCTATCGCAAATACAGCCGAGATACTATCTACGATTACGCCGAACACGTCGAGATTGCAAAGAAACTGGACGCCGACGGGCATCTTCCCGCAACGTTCATGGTCGTAGCTCCAGGATCCTGGAGTCAGGACGTATGGGACGACGTAAACCGAATGCGGACGCTGAATACGACTCAGAGCCAGCGCCGCCAACAGATGCACGTCTGCCCGCTGCAATTCGATATCGTTGACAGACTTATTAACCGCTACAGTAACGAAGGCGATCTGATCTTTGATCCTTTTGGCGGCATCGGAACGGTCCCGCTGCGGGCCTTAATGCTTGGCCGGAAAGGCCTTATGACGGAGTTGAACGAAGATTACTTCCGTGACGCGGTCGGTTATCTGGACGCCGAAGAGGCCAAGATCGAAACACCGACGCTATTTGACATGATGGAGGACGCCGTATGAAAGCACAGATATCACTGCTCGATGAGATCATTGTCGACAACTTTGCCGGCGGCGGCGGAGCCTCTACGGGGATTGAACTGGCAACAGGCAGGCCGGTGACCATCGCAATCAACCACGCCCCTGCGGCGATCCTCATGCACAAAACGAACCACCCTTACACGGAGCATCTGCAAGCCTCCGTCTGGGATGTGGATCCTGTAAAGGTCTGCGGAGGCCGTCCGGTGGGGCTTGCCTGGTTTTCTCCGGACTGCAAGCACTTCTCCAAAGCTAAGGGTGCTGCCCTCGTTGACCGCAATATCCGTGGCCTTGCATGGATCGTGCTGCGCTGGGCGGGGACAGTCAGACCACGGGTTATCATTCTCGAAAATGTAGAGGAGTTCCAGACTTGGGGGCCTGTCCGAAAGGGCAAGCCCATCAAGAGCAAAAGCGGTCAGACTTTCCGCAAGTGGCTCTCCCAACTAAAAGTGCTGGGCTACGAAGTAGAGTACCGGGAGCTTGTCGCCGCCGATTACGGTGCACCGACTTCCCGCAAACGCTTCGTGCTGATCGCCCGGGGCGATGGTCAGCCAATCCGCTGGCCGGAGCGCACGCACGCCCCGCGTGACAGTGAGGAGGTCAAAAGCGGGAGGTGTGAGCCGTGGCGTTCCGCTGCGGAGATCATCGATTGGACAGTGCCGATGTACTCCGTTTTCGAGACTAAAGAAGAGATCAAGGCGAAATACGGCGTCAATGCCGTGCGCCCCCTGGCCGACAACACTCTGCGGCGGATCATTCGCGGCGTGGACAAGTACACGATCAAGGACGGGAATCCGTTTATCGTTCAAGGGAAATTCCAAAACGGCCCGCAGGAGATCGGCAAGCCGCTGACCACCATTACCGCCGTGGGCGCGCACGAGGTAGTCAACCCCCTGTTCTCTCCTGTTACGTTCCCGAACACGCACCACAGCGTAGGGAGCCCGGCGGATCAGCCGGTACATACCATCACTTCGGCGGGGAACCAGGTGCTCGCAGCGGCGAACCTCATCCAATATCACACGGAACAGGGAAAAAAGAACGCGCGTGTTGACGCTCTCGCGGATCCTCTGCCGACCGTAGATGCCTCAAACCGCTACGCTGTGGTTGCAGCAAATCTACTGGAATACTACACCGGAGGCAGACCGTTGACCGTAAAAGATCCCATGCACACAGTCACCAGCCACGACCGGGAAGCGCTGACTACCGCCATCATGCAGCCCTTCCACTCGGGCGGGTACAACGGTAAAGGAAACAGCCCGGAAGACCCGGTCAACACCGTGACGGGCGTCGGCGGTCAGTCCCTTGTCTGCACGCATGTGGCGGAGTTCAAAGGCCAGGACATCGGGCAAGACGCCCGGATCCCCCTGCGGACGATAACAGCAGGAGGCGGCGAGTTTGCAGTACTTGCCGTAAAGACAGTCAAGTACACTCCCGGCGCGGATCTTGGATACTGGCCGCGTGTCAGAGAACTTCTGAACAAATACTGCGATTATCATTTGGCTGATGATGAAGTGCTGCTGATCTTCATTCGCGGCGCATGGTATTACATACGGGACATCGGCCTGCGAATGCTGACGCCGCGGGAACTGTACCGGGCTATGGGCTTCCCTGCAGACTATGTAATCGACCGAGACTATCTCGGTAATCCTTATCCAAAAAACCAGCAGGTCGCGCGGTGCGGGAACGCAGTCTGCCCAGCCATGGCAGAGGCTCTGGTCAGGGCAAACCTACCGGAAATGTGCGGCAGGGAGATCCGGACAATGGAGACGCTTATGGAGGTTATGGCTATATGAAAGAAACCGAGGAAGCGCGTCGAGAACGGCTTGCGATAAATGATCAGTATATGAGCATGCCATACGGCGCCAAGGTGAGCCTGGCCAGACAGCGGATCTGGGAGTGGAAGGAAACCTGTGACGCAAATGATCACGCCTACGCGGTCAGCGTAGGAGGCCTGGACAGTATTACATTGCTGATGCTGGTACGAGACGAGCTTAACCGGTCGGTGGATGGGATCTCTGTATCGTCATTGGAAGATAAAAGCATCCAAGCCGTGCACAGGCAACTTGGCGTAATTCCCATTTCGCCGGCAAAGACAAAAAAGCAGATTCTGCAGGAATATGGTTTTCCAGTCCTGTCAAAACTGCTGGCGGCAAAGATCGAGCGACTTCAGACCCCGGGAGACGACTCCCCAATCATCAAAGCATATATGACAGGCGAGACAGGGCCCTGGGGACACTTCGGCCATAACGATAAGTTCAAAATCCCGGATACATATCTCGAACTGTTCGGCGGCCTATACGGGCATTTCAGACCGGATCTGCGCTGCAAGTGCGCTCCGTTCAAGGTGTCCGATAAATGCTGCTACTGGCTCAAGGAGCTGCCAATGCAGCAGTACCAACAGGAGCATAATATCTGGCCATTTTTGGGATTGATGCAGAGCGAGGGCGGCAGACGCCAATACAGCCTTCGGAAGCACGGGTGCAATTACGTTGGGAAGAGTACGGCAAGAAGCTGCCCCTTTAACTACTTCACACGGCAGGATCTTTTGCAGCTGGCTTTAGATTTGGAAGTTCCGGTGCCAACGATCTACGGAGAGATTGTCCGGAATCCAGACGGAACGTTGAGAACGACGAAAGCCCAGCGCACGGGATGCTCCATGTGCGGTTTCGGCATCCATCTGGACAAGCGCCCACACCATTTTGACCTACTCCGGGAACAGAATCCTAAGGAATGGGAGTACTGGATGTATCGCTGTGTGACAGATGAGACCGGAACCTACGGCTGGGGACGTGTGCTCGATTGGATTGGCGTGGAATGGGAAAACGCACCGGATACAGATCTGGTGGGACAGATAAATCTATTTGAGGAGGATTAACAATGCAACGAATAATCGCCGGCATTCTGCTGGCAGTTACCCTGCTAACGACGCCAGGAGGCCAGCATCCTACGGGTGCACAGCCGGGCGCAATAGCAACGGCTCTGGAGGCGCTGGAGAGCGCCTGGGAGCCTTACGATGAGCAGGAGACCATGGCAACGTGGGAAACGGAAACGATACAGGCTGAAACGGGAGGCCCCGAGGAACGATATCTGGGTATCTGTTGTGTAACCGCTTACTGTGCGTGTGAAGTGTGCTGTGGCAAATCGGACGGAATCACCGCTACCGGGACTTACGCGACACAGGGCCGGACCGTGGCGGTAGATCCGTCGGTGATCCCCTACGGATCCACGGTGTACATTGACGGCGTGCCCTATATTGCGGAGGACTGCGGAGGTGCTATTGGGGGAACACGGATCGATCTGTTTTTCAATAGCCACCAGGATGCGATCGACTGGGGTGTCAGATACTGCGAGGTGAAGGTGGAGTGAATGAAAGATACTGCACTAGGTATGTCGGGGTAACATGCATCGACGGCAGCTGTCCGATTGCCCTTCGGGACGAATATATCGAGCGTGGGTATGACATAATCAAGAGTTGCAAAGAGTGTCCTTATTACAAAGGGTGTGAGGACAGCTACTTTCACGGCAAGGAAGAATGTGTGGAGGAACTGTGAAACATGACAAAAGCTGATCAGATCGTGAACGCGCTGCGGACATGCGCGGAAGTTGGCGGATGCAAGGGTACCAAGTGCCCATACTTTGGACAGGATTGCGGCATTCGCTTAAAGAAAGACGCGGCAACCTTGATCGAGAAACTGTTGGAAAAGGTGAGAAAGACATGACCATCGGAATGCAGATCCGCTTCCTGCGGCGGAAAAGGTTTTTGAAACAGGATAAACTGGCGGAAAAGCTGGGCTGCAGCGTCTCATCCATCCGACGCTGGGAGAATGATGACGGCGGCCCCAACTGGGACCTGCTGCTGAAGCTGTCCACGTTCTTTGGAATGTCGTTATCGGAATTCTTGAACGGAGTGACCCAATGAAACAAATTATTGTATCCATTAAAAGGAGGATATCCGGGAAAATGACTACTGTAATCTTTCCCCTTGCGCTGATCGCTCTGGATCTTGGAGCGGCGGCGATCTATCTAATCAATAAAGACATCCGAAAAGGGATCTATTGGCTGGCCGCGGCGGTGCTTAACGTCACGGTTACGTTCTGAAAGGAGAGATGAAAAATGAGCGTGAAGATCACCCAGCTGCAGGCTGAGAACTTCAAACGGGTCAAGGCTGTCCAGATCACGCCAGCAGCCACCGGCCTGACAGTAATCGGAGGCGACAACAACCAGGGAAAGACGTCAGTGCTTGACGCCATCGCATGGGCGCTTGGCGGGGACAGGTATCGTCCCAGCGCCCCGACCCGTGACGGGTCTGTTCTCCCGCCAAACATCAAGATATCGCTTTCCAACGGCTTGCAGGTAGAGCGATCCGGGAAGAACGGTTCTTTGAAAGTGGTTGACCCAACCGGAAAAAGGGGAGGCCAGCAGCTTCTCAACGAGTTTATTGAAAGTTTTGCGCTGGATCTGCCGAAATTTATGAATCAGAGCAGCAAAGAAAAAGCTCAGATCCTGCTCAAAATCATCGGCATCGGAGACGAACTTGCGCGACTGGACATGAAAGAGCGAGAACTGTACAACGAGCGCCTTACCATTGGACGTATCGCCGAACAGAAGTCCGGACACGCGAAGGATATGCCGCATTGGGACGGTGTCCCAGCGGAGCCTGTAAGCCCTTCAGATCTGATCCGGCAACAGCAGGATATTCTTGCCCGAAACGGTGAGAACGCACGTAAACGGCTTTTACGGGATGAGCTGGAGCAGAAACTGCAAACGGCCAGAGATCAGATGGAAGATCTGCAGAAAGCCATAGAAGAACTGGAGCGCAACTGCAAGATCGCCCGGATGGACGCCGAAGATCTCCACGATGAGAGTACGGCTGAGCTGGAGCAGAACTTGCGGGAAATCGAAGTGATCAACGAAAAGGTGCGTCAGAACCTCGAAAAAACGAGAGCCGAAGAAGAGGCGAGCGTTTACCAAGATCAGTACGATACCCTTACCGTGCAAATCGAACAGGTACGCAGCGGGCGAATGGATCTGCTCAATGGCGCCGAAATGCCGCTTCCCGGTTTAAGCATTGAAGGCGGAGAGCTTACTTATAACGGCCAACGCTGGGACAATATGAGCGGATCGGAACAGCTCCGGATCGCCACAGCTATTGTCCGTAAACTGAACCCGGAATGCGGCTTCGTGCTGATGGACAAGCTGGAACAGATGGATCTGAACACTTTACAGGAATTCGGGCGTTGGCTCAATTCCGAAGGCCTCCAGGCTATTGCAACCAGAGTCAGCACAGGAGGCGAGTGCTCCATCATCATTGAGGACGGATGCGTGAAAGAAGAGCCCAAGACATGGAAGGAAGGAGAATTCTGATGAATTTTACAATATCGGGCGGATCGATATATTCCGCACAGAAGGTCGTGATCTACGGACCCGAAGGGATCGGAAAAACAACCTTGGCACGGCAGTTCCCTGATCCCGTGTTTATCGATACGGAAGACAGTACGAAGACGTACAACGTAACCCGTATCACACAGGCGGATGGAACGACGAAACCATCGAGCTGGACAATCCTGTTGGAGATGGTGAAAGCTGTTAAATCCGGCGTTATCCCCTGCAAGACGCTTGTAATTGATTCCCTGGACTGGGCGGAAACGCTGTGCATCAAGCACGTGTGCGACAAAGCCCAAAAAGACGGAATCGAGGATTTTGGATACGGAAAAGGCTATACCTATCTGGAAGAGAGCTTCGGGAAGCTGCTCAACGAACTTTCCGACATCGTATCGATGGGTATTCACGTTGTATGCACCGCGCATGCTACCATGCGGCGCGTAGAGCTTCCGGAAGAGACAGGAGCCTATGATCACTGGGAGCTGAAACTGGAGAAGAAGGATTCCGCACTGGTCAAAGAGTGGGCCGATATGGTACTCTTCTGCAATTACAAAACGATCGTCATCGCAGGGAACACGCCGATGGATAAGAATAAGGCCGCCGGCGGAAAGCGCGTTATGCACGCCGTACATACGCCATGGTGGGACGCCAAAAACAGATTCGGACTGCCGGAAGATATGCCAATGGAATATGGCGCAATAGCGCATATTTTCAAGACCACAAGTGTAAAAGCCGAACCGGAAGCAGCTCCCGTAAAAACAGCAGAACCAACTAAAGCGGTTGAAAAGCAGCCGGAAGATCATTTTGAAGAGGTTGAGCTTTCCAAGGAAGCAATCCACGAAGCCCTCGGGAAACCGATTCCCGAAAAAAAGCCCAACGACATCCCTGCAGATCTGTGGGCTTTGATGCAGGCTGACCACGTGACAGCTGACCAGCTGCAACAGGTCGTCGCAAAGAAAGGCTACTATCCTGTGGGAACGCCTATCGCAAATTATGATCCCAAATTCATCAGCGGGTGCCTGGTCGCCTGCTGGGACAAAGTAAAATCTGAAATCGACTGAAACGGAGGAAACTATAATGGCAGAATTTGAAAGAGAGTTTTCTTGGGACGACACTATTGAAAACGACGGCCCCCAGTATGAACTGCTCCCGGAAGGTGAGTATGAATTTAAGGTCATAGGACTGGAGAGGAAACGTTATCCCGGCGGGAAAAAACTCCCGACTTGCCCCATGGCAGAGCTGAAGATCGTGGTATCTGACTATCAGGGCAAGCAGACGCTTGTCACGCACCGACTCTATCTTCACTCCAGATGCGAGGGCCTGCTCTGCGCGTTTTTCACCTCCATCGGCGAGCGCAAGCACGGAGAAAGGCTGACAATGAACTGGGCGCATGTAATCGACGGAACCGGACGCTGCAAACTTGGCGTCAGGGAGTACGACGGGAAGAATTACAACGAGATCCAGCGGTTCCTGGAGCCGGCAGAAACACAGACAACGGAACAGCCGACCAGCGGATGGACTCCGGGAGCGTTCTGATATGGTAGATCTGAGACCGTATCAGAGAGAAGCTGTCACGGCCATCGAAAGTCAGTGGGCCAGCGGTGTGAAAAACACGCTGCTGGTTCTCCCGACGGGCACCGGGAAGACGGTTGTTTTCTGCAAGGTCGCAGAAGATCAAGTGCGAGAAGGTGGGCGGGTTTTAATACTCGCCCACCGGGGAGAGCTGCTTGAACAGGCGGCAGACAAGTTATACAAAAGCACAGGTCTTCTCAGCGCGTTGGAGAAAGCCGAATCTTCAAGCCTTGACAGCTGGTTTCGTGTGACTGTGGGATCCGTACAGACGCTTATGCGGGAAAGCCGTCTGCAAAGATTCAATCCAGAACATTTCAACACCATCATCATCGACGAAGCCCATCACAGCCTTTCTGACAGTTATCAACGGATTCTGGAACACTTTCCAAGCGCAAAGGTCCTGGGCGTCACCGCGACGCCTGACAGGGGTGATATGCGGAATCTTGGCACAGTGTTTGAAAGCCTGGCCTATGAGTATACCCTTCCCAGGGCAATCCGTGAAGGCTACCTGTGCCCGATCAAAGCACAAACGATTCCTCTCCAACTGGATCTGTCCGGTGTCGGTATCCAGTCGGGAGATTTCAAAGCCGGTGACCTTGGAACGGCGCTGGACCCGTATCTTGTGCAGATCGCCGAAGAAATGCAGAAGGTCTGTTTCAGCCGCAAAACGGTCGTTTTCCTTCCGTTGGTCAAGACATCGCAGAAGTTCCGGGATATCCTAAACAGCATGGGATTCCGTGCAGCCGAAGTTAACGGGAACAGCGATAACAGGGCAGAGGTTCTGAGTGCTTTCGACAGGGGAGATTATAACGTGCTGTGCAACAGCATGCTTCTCACCGAAGGATGGGACTGCCCAAGCGTTGACTGCGTTATCGTGCTGCGTCCTACGAAAGTCAGAAGTCTGTACGCGCAGATGGTAGGCCGGGGCACGAGACTTGCACCGGGGAAAACGGAACTGCTGCTGTTGGACTTCCTCTGGCACACAGAACGGCACGAGCTGTGCCATCCGGCGTCCTTGATCTGCGAAAACGAAGAAGTTGCCAAAAAGATGACCGCAAATATCGAGGCAGCCGGGTGCCCCATTGACATCGAAGAAGCTGAAGAGCAAGCACAAAGCGACGTTGTTGCACAACGGGAGGAAGCGCTCGCAAAGCAACTGGAAGAAATGCGGAAGCGGAAGAAAAAGCTCGTAGATCCCTTGCAGTTTGAAATGTCCATACAGGCGGAAGATCTGGCCGGTTACTGCCCCGCATTCGGCTGGGAGATGGCGCCGCCATCGGACAAACAGCGGCAGAGCCTGGAGAAGGCGGGAATCTTCCCGGATGAGATCGAAAATGCGGGGAAGGCAAATCTGCTTCTTGACAGACTTGCCAAACGGCGGCAGGAAGGCCTTACCACGCCGAAACAGATCCGTTTCCTCGAGGGCCGTGGATTCTCCCACGTGGGGACGTGGGCCTTTGAGGAGGCACGCCGTCTCATTGACAGAATCGCCGGGAACAAGTGGCGGATCCCGCGGGAGATCGATCCCAAAACATATAAACCAATGATCGAACCTCAAAGCATGTTCCCCGAATTTGATGTATAAGAGGGCTTATCATGAACAGAGAAAACCAATATGACATCACCGAGTTGCTGGACTGGATCGATCCGAGCAGTCTGGACTATACAGACTGGGTCAACGTAGGCATGGCGCTGAAAGACGCAGGATACCCGTGCAGTGTCTGGGACGATTGGAGCAGACGGGACGGCTCCCGGTACCACACAGGAGAATGCTTCTCCAAGTGGGACGGATTTCATGGTGCAGCCGTGCCCGTTACTGCCGGGACCATCGTTCAGATGGCAAAAGAAAACGGCTGGTGCCCGGCAACCGGCGGACATGAGCTGGACTGGAACGATGTGATCGGCGAGCATGAAGAAGGCGTTGTAGTCAGAGCAGGGTGGCTTGAAAGCAGGGAAGTCCGGGAACCAGACTCCGGGTGGGACCCCGTGCATGATCTGATCACCTATCTGGACACGCTCTTTAACGACGATGAGAACGTCGGATACGTGACAGAGGTATGGGAAAAGGATGACAGGCTCGTCCCGACGTCCGGCTATTATGACCGCACAGCGGGACAGCTGAAGGCCGCCCTGCGACAGTGCAAAGGTGACATGGGCGCCGCTTTGGGTGACAGCAATCCGATCGCAGGCGCGTGGATCCGGTTCAATCCGCTGGACGGCAAGGGCGTGAAGAATGAGAACGTGACAGATTTCCGCTACGCCCTGGTCGAGTCAGACGAGACGGAAATCGAACAGCAAAATGCCATCCTGCGGGAATTGGAACTTCCAATCGCTGCCCTGGTACATTCCGGCAAAAAGTCTCTGCACGCCATCGTGCGCGTCGACGCTCAGGATTATCCGGAATACCGGAAACGGGTAGAGTACCTGTATGAGATCTGCGCGAAAAACGGGCTGAAGCCGGACAAGCAGAACAAGAATCCGTCCCGGCTGTCCCGTATGCCCGGAATCATGCGCAACGGCCACAAGCAGTTCCTTGTTGACACCAACATCGGCAAAGCCAACTGGGACCAGTGGAAAGAGTGGATCGAGAGCGTCAACGACGACCTGCCGGACCCGGAGCCGTTGGAGAGCGTATGGGGGAACATGCCGGATCTGGCTGCCCCGCTGATCGACGGTGTGCTGCGGAAAGGTCACAAAATGCTTCTGGCGGGACCATCCAAAGCGGGAAAATCTTTTGCCCTGATCGAAATGGTCATCGCCCTGGCAGAGGGGAAGCGCTGGCTTGGCTTCCCGTGCGCCCGTGGCCGCGTGCTGTACGTCAACCTTGAGCTGGACCGCGCAAGCTGCCTGCACCGGTTCCGGGACGTTTACGACGCCCTGCACTGGAGGCCCGAACACCTGAACAATATCGACATCTGGAACCTGAGAGGCAGCTCCGTACCCATGGACAAGCTGGCGCCTAAGCTGATCCGAAGAGCGGCAAAGAAGAATTACGCTGCCGTGGTGATCGACCCGATCTATAAGGTGTTGACCGGCGATGAGAACAGCGCCGACCAGATGGCCGCTTTCTGCAACCAGTTTGACAAGGTGTGTCACGAGCTGGGCGCCGCCGTGATCTACTGTCACCATCATTCCAAAGGCTATCAGGGCCAGAAGCGCAGCATGGACAGAGCGTCCGGCTCAGGCGTGTTTGCCCGTGATCCTGACGCACTTCTCGATCTGGTTCAGCTGGAAACGACGCCAGACCTGCTGCGCCAGCAGGAAGGCAGGGCCGCCTGCGATGCAATCGCCGCATGGCTGAATACATACGCAAAAGACTGGCAGCAGTTCGTAGGTCAGGACGACGCCCTGAGCGAGAATAACTTCCTTGCCGCCCTCCGGGACGTGTTGAACCCGGAACAGCTCCGGGCAGTAAACGAGACCGCAGAGAAAGCCAAAAGCACAGCCCGGCAGCGCACCGCCTGGCGGATCGAAGGCACTTTGCGGGAGTTCCCCCGGTTCGAACCCGTGAACGTATGGTTTGACTACCCCGTTCACCGGGCAGACGATACCGGCGCCCTGCGGGATATACGACCGGAAGGTGAGATCCCGCCACGGGAGAGAGGCACCAAGAGCGCACAGAAATCCTATGAGGTCAAACGCATCGACCGGAACCTTCGCATCATGCAGGCGTATGAAAAGCTGGAAAAGAAACGGTCTCCCGTTCCGGCGGAGGACCTGTTCAAAGAGCTGTGCAAAGGGGAGGACGGGCCGGGCTCGGAGCGGTCATTTGGCAGATGGATTAAAGAGTGCCCAGGTCTGGAGAGATCCGGGAAAATGATATTCCGGAACGAAGACGACGACGATGAAATCCCGTTTGAAGATTAGGACAAGAGCTTGGTGTTGTCCGTGTCCAAAATAGGACAAGAGCTTGGTGTTGTCCATTGGCGCCGAAAGTCACGCCAACACCTTATATAGCTCTTGGCGCCGAAAGTCACCAAGAGCTATATATAAATATATATTTTTTGTGGAGGGGGCTTTAAGCTCAGCCCCTCCAAAAAATACAAAATTTATAAAACGCGCGCAAGGAGGCGCATGACGATGATTGAATTCTTCTTACCGATGATCCCGCCGACAGCAACGGCGCAGGAACAGAAAACGGGCATACGGAACGGCAAACCGTTCCGGTACGATCCGCCGGAACTCAAAGCGGCCAAAGCCAAGATCCGGGATTACGTTGCCCAGCATAGACTGGAGACACCGATGACCGGTCCTGTGGCCCTGACGGTGATGTGGTGCTTCCCTATCACCCAGAGCGGCAAACATTACGACGGGGAGCCGAAGATCACAAGACCCGATACAGATAACCTTCAGAAACTGCTCAAAGACTGTATGACCTGGGCAGGGTTCTGGCAGGATGACGCCCAGGTGTTTATGGAAAGCGTCCTCAAATGCTGGGCAGACCGGCCAGGTATTTATATCAAGATCGAGGAGGCGTGGAAGTGAATTATAAGCAGTTCATTATCCCGGATCTCCAGTCTCTGAACGCTTGGAGAGCCGCGTTGACGACAATCCCCGAAAGGATCCGAGCCCTGGAGATGGCTTACGGCGCTATCCGATCCGCTATGACGGACGCTACCCCGGTCGCCGGCGGTACCACCGTCCGGGACGAGATGCTCGTTTCCAATATCGCTGAGAGGGACAAGCTCAAGTCCAATCTGGAAATAACCAGACATAACGTAAAACGGCTGGAAAGCGCCCTGGAGCTGCTTCCACGGGACGAAAGAATCATCCTGGAACGGTTTTACGTCAATCGGGAAAAGAATCACGTGGAGCGGCTCATGGAGGAGCTGCATTACGAGAAGACGCAGATCTATCAGCTGAAGGAAAGAGGCCTGATCGACCTGGCCAGAATCCTGCTGGGCGTCGTCGAACTGTAGCCTGCGGAATTTTTGCGGAAGTTTTTTTGAGAAAGCCGTGTTATACTGATAGCATGTAAAGGTCCATGACAGGGAACTCCCCGCCATGGGCCTTTCCTTTTGAACGCTTTGGGCGGAATTTGTACCCTGTAAGCGATATGGAGAGCCGGGAGAAGTTGAGCCCGGCGGGTGGTCGTAGCTTATGATGCTGAGGCGGGGGCGCTATGACAGAACGAGAGAGGTGGTGTTATGGCCGCGCGGCTTACGGATAGACAGAAAAAACAGATCATCGCTGACTATACGGAGTTGGGCAGTTATAACGCAACGGCTAAGAAAAACGGCGTATCTCACCATACCGTCAAGCGCGTATTGGACGGATCGCCGGAGACAGCCGAAAAGATCCAGCAGAAAAAAGACGAGAATACTGCGGGGATCCTGGCCTACATGGAGACCAAGCGGGAAGTGGTCACCGAGATCATCGGGAAGGGCCTTACCGTCCTGAACGATGAGGACAAGCTCAAGGAAGCATCGCCGGCGCAGATCACAACGGCACTGGGGACGCTGATCGACAAATTCACCGCCGTCGATGTGGAAGCCAAGGATGAACGACCTTTTGAGCTGCCGGCCAGAGTGATCGGAAAGGATTTTGTGGACATCAACCGGCAGATCGAGCCAAACCGGAAGTATGTATTCCGGGGAGGCCGTGGGAGTCTGAAATCCTCTTTTGTCTCTCTGAAGGTGGTGGAACTGCTGGTGAATAATCCACAGATGCACGCCTGTGTTGTCCGAAAGATCTATGCAACGATCAAGGACAGCGTTTACGCCCAGATGCTCTGGGCGATTTCCATTTTGGGGCTTGAGAGCGATTTCAAGTGCAAAACGTCACCGTATGAGATCACTTACAGACCGACGGGGCAAACGATCTATTTCCGGGGGTGTGACGACCCGCTGAAGCTCAAGGGCATCAAACCCCGGTTCGGCTACGTGGGAATCCTCTGGAAAGAAGAGAAGGATCAGCTGGCCGGGCCAAATGAAGAACGGTCCGTCAATCAGTCGGTGCTCCGAGGCGGGCCGGAAAGCTATGACTTCTCCAGTTACAACCCTCCGAAGAGCCGCAGCAACTGGGTGAACAAAGAAGCTGTGGAACCGGATGATCGCCGGGTCATTCACGAGTCCTGCTATCTGGATGCACCGCCTGAGTGGCTTGGACAGGCGTTCTTGGACGATGCAGAGCATCTGCGGCAGGTGAATCCTGCTGCCTATGACAACGAGTACCGGGGCGTGTCAAATGGTGACGGCGGCAGTGTGTTCGAGAACATCGAGATCCGGGACATCACGGATCAGGAGATCCAGAGCTTTGACCGGATCTACAACGGGCTGGACTGGGGCTATTACCCGGATCCGTGGGCGTTCAACCGGATGCATTACGATGCGGCTCGCATGACGCTGTATATCTTCGCCGAAGCGACACGGTACAAGATGCGCAACCGGGACACGGCCCAGGTGCTCAAGGATATGGGCATCAGCGGGGACGATCTGATCACAGCAGACTCCGCAGAGATGAAAAGCGTGAAGGACTACCAGGATTATGGCCTGCTATGCAAAGGCGCTGTGAAAGGTCCTGGCAGTGTGGACTATTCGCATAAGTGGCTGCAGAGCCTTGTTAAGATCGTGATTGATCCGTCCCGGTGTCCGGATACCGCAAAAGAATTCTTGGAGTACGAGTATGAACGGGACAAGGACGGGAACGTGATCAGCGGATACCCGGACGCAAACAACCACCACATTGACGCCGTCCGCTATGCCATGGAGACGGTCTGGAAGCGGAGGGGGCAGTGATATGCTGCAGAGATTTATTAACTGGATCCGAGGAGTGATCGCAAGAATGTTTCATATCGATGACGCTAAGCGGACGCTTGGAACGGACATCGCCATATCCCAGAAGATGCAGGAGGCAATCGACCTATGGAGCGCCATGTTTCTCGACAGCGCCCCGTGGCTCACGGACGACGTGGAGAGCATGGACCTTCCGGCGAGCATCGCGGAAGAATTTGCCCGGCTGATCACCGTGGAGTTCCAAAGCTCGGTAGAAGGCAGTGCGCGAGCGGACTGGCTCAACGGCGAGTATGCCGATGCGGTGCTGGAGCATCTGAAAGAGAACGTGGAAACAGCGGCAGCCGTAGGCGGGGTTGTGTTCAAGCCCTACGTGGATGGTGACCGTATTGCCGTTGACGCCGTGCCGGCCTGGCGATTTCTGCCCACCGCCTTCAACAGCCGCAAGGAGATTACCGGCGCTGTGTTTGTGGAGATCATCACACGGGGCAAGGTCCGATATACCCGGATGGAGCAGCATCAGCTGACGGACGCCGGGTACAATATCCGGAACCTTGCCTTTGCATCCCAGTCCGAAGGAAGCCTCGGAACGCCGTGTGCGCTGGTGGAGGTCGAAGAATGGGCAGATCTTGAGCCTGACATTACGATCCGGTACAAGGACGGGAGCGCACCGGATCGCGTGCTGTTCGCGTACTACAAGATTCCGCTGGCCAACAACATCGATCCGGATTCCCCGCTGGGCGTGTCCGTGTATGCACGGGCGACTAACCTGATTAAAGACGCGGACGAGCAGTACTCCCGGATCCGCTGGGAATACAAGGGGACAGAGCTTGCCATTGACGCCAGCGCCGGCGCGTTGAAAAAGGATGCGGGGGGTAACTGGAACATGCCACAGCATCAGCGTCGCCTGTTCCGGGAGCTGGCACTTGATCGTGGCGATAACGGCGATCTCTACGAAGTCTTTTCCCCGGCGATCCGTGATGCGTCCCTGTTTAACGGTCTTGACAAGATCCTCAAGCGGGTGGAATTCAGCTGCGGTTTGGCCTACGGTACGCTGTCCGATCCTCAGAGCGTGGAGAAGACGGCAGAGGAGATCCGCACCAGCAAGCAGCGATCCTACGCGGCGGTGTGCATGATGCAGTCAGCCTTGCAGAAGGCGCTGGAACATCTGGTGTGGGCCATGGACTTCTATGCGACTATGTATAACCTGGCGCCACGGGGAGAGTACGAGGTTTCGTTCTCCTTCGGGGACGGGGTCCTGGAGGACGCTGACAAAGAATTCGCCACGCGGAAGAGTCTTGTGGATGCCGGGTATCTGAAACCGGAGGCGCTGGTGGCGTGGTATTTCGGTACGAGTGAAGAGGAAGCCCGGAAAATGATGCCGGGAGCGGAGCCGGCGTTGGAGTTGGGATAATCCATGTTAACACCAGAATACCTTGAGGATCTTCCGGGCTCGATCGTTGATCTGTACCGGCAGGCGGAGGACGCGATACTGGCCGACATGGCGAGGCGGATCAGCAATATGGATTTGTTCTCACCGGCCGCAGACTGGCAATACCGGAAACTGCGGGAAGCGGGAGCACTCTCTGACGATATTCTGGAAGAACTGTCCCGGCTGACGCATAAGACGAAGACTGAGCTGAAAAAGCTCATGCAGGAAGCCGCCAACGTCTCCCTGGGCTACGATGAGAGCGTATATGAGGGCGTAGGCATTACAGGAGAACCGCTGAGCTCCAGCGAGCCTTTGCGGAGGATCCTGAACGCCGGATATGCCAAGACCGCGCAGACGATGCGGAACCTGACGGGCACAACGGCACGGACAGCATCACAGCAGTTTGAGCGGGCGCTTGATCAAGCGTGGATGAAGGTCAATACAGGCGGATTTTCCACAGATCAGGCCGTCCGTGACGCGGTGAAGGAGATTTCGGCGAGAGGCGTGGAAAGTATCACCTACCGGAAGGATGGCGAGGTGACGCGCACCGACACGCTGGAGGTAGCAACGCGGCGGGCCGTTGTGACGGGTGTCAACCAGACATGCGGGGAGCTTCAACTGGAGCGTGCCAAGGAGATGGGCGCGGATCTGATGGAGCTGACAGCTCACGAGGGCGCCAGGCCGAGCCACGCCGAATGGCAGGGCCAGATCGTGAGCCTGAGCGGGCAGCTGGGATATCTGAGCCTTGACGATATCGGCTACGGCGACGTGACCGGCTTCAAGGGTGCCAACTGCCGGCACGACTGGAACCCATGGTTTGAGGGCATGCCCCGGACATGGACGCCTGAAGCGCTGGCCAAACTCAACGAAAAGCGGTACGAGTACAACGGCAAGAAGCTCACGCAGTACGAGGCCAGCCAGAT
>CACYOR010000019.1 GCA_902775985.1 Oscillospiraceae bacterium | reverse complement strand
GCAGCGCCGCAAGCGGCACGGCTCCATATCCGCTTCCCCGTTCTTCCTTACCCAAAACAAATCCTCGGATTTGTTTTGGAGAGGAGCGGCAGCGGCGTGGCAAACGAGGGCAAGGACTGCAGCGCAAGGCTCATCTGTCGAAAAAGTTTTTCGACAGACTCAAAGCACCCTCCCGGCACATTGCCGGGAGGGTGCTTTGCATTTCTCGAAGCGAGGGGGAGGGAAGCTTTCGCTGTCGCGTCGCGCTGCCGGGGCGCGCTCAGGCCTCCGCCAGAAAATCTGCGGCGAACTGCGCCATGACGGCGCTGCCGCGCGGGAGGATCGCCTCGTCAATGTCGTACTTTTCGTGGTGATTCGTATACGCCTGCGCGCACGCCGGATCGTGGCTGCCGAGAAAGCCCCAGACATATGGGATGCCGGTTTGGCCGTACCAGCCGAAATCCTCGCTCGCCATGAGCGCGCCGAGATGACCGAGGGATTCCGGCCCGTAGAGCTTCGTCACCGCGGCGCGCGCGAGCCGGTTGAGCGTGTCGTCGGCGTTGATGAGCGGGCTGGTCAGGTAGTGGTAGGAAAGCGTCGCTTTTGCGCCGAGCGCTTCGGCCGTGTGCGCGATGACCCGGCGCATCCGATCCTCGATCTCCGTGCCGGGGAGAAAGGTGCGGACGGTGCCCGTCATGGTGACGCGGTTTGCGATGACGTTGAAGCGGCTGCCGCCGTTGATGGTGCCAATGGTCAGCACCAGCGGATTGAGCGGGTCGTTTTGCAGCGACACGCACTGCTGCAGCGCGTTTATGATTGCGGCCGCCGCGGCGACGGCGTCCACGCCGAGCTGGGGCGACGAGCCGTGCGCCGAGACGCCCTCGACCTCGATCTCGAAACTGTGGCAGCTCGCCATGCGGTTTCCGGGTGTGAAGTCGATGTACGGCGCGTCCAGCGTCCCCCAGACGTGCCCGCCATAGATGGCGTCCACGCCGTCCAGCGCGCCCTCGTCCATCATTTTGCGCGCGCCCTCGGCGACCTCCTCCTCCGGTTGCACGAGCAGGCGGACCGTGCCGCGCAGCTCCGCTTTTGTCTCGTTCAGGATCTTTGCCGCGCCCAGCAAAATGGCGATGTGCGCGTCGTGCCCGCATGCATGCATTTTCCCGTCATGGACGGACGCGAACGGCAGCCCCGTCTCTTCTCTGACGCAGAGCGCGTCGATATCCGTGCGCAGCGCGACCGTTTTGCCCGGCGCGCCGCCGTGGATGTCCGCGATCAGGCCGTAGCAGGAGCGCATCTCGCGGATGTCCGTGATGCCGAGATCGAGCAGGTCCTGCCGGATGGCGGCGCGGGTCGCGGCCTCCTCGCGGGAGAGCTCCGGATATTTGTGATACCAGCGCCGCCGCTCGATGATGTAGTCCTGATATTGTTCTGCAAGCCTTCTGGCGTTCATGATGTGTGCCCTCCTTTCAAAGCAGGCCGGCGAATACGCCGGCGATGATGACCGACGTGATCGTGACCGTGACGAACCCGCCGACGATCATCGGGGGGAACATGTTTTCCATGAGATATTCCTTTTCCGCGTCGCTCTGCGCGATGGCGCTGCAGGTGTTTTCCGTGATGATGGCGTTGGGCGGGAAGCCGTACAGCGCGGTCAGCGCGGAGGCGAGGGCAATGGCATAGTCCGTTTTCAGAAGCCTGGCCACGACCCAGATGGAGAGCGCCATACCGGCGACGCCCACCACGATCAGCAGCAGCATCGGCCCGATGATGGCGCTGAGCATTGCGGGCGTTGCGGTGCTCAGGCCGTCAAAAATATACATCATCAGCGCGAACATCGCGATGCCGTAGGAGTTGGCCTTGGTCATCGCGTTTTCATCCAGGAACCCGATTGCGGTGCCCAGCACGCCGAGCACCAGCGCCCATACGACGCCGCTCAGATGAAAGCCCCAGAAGGAGATGCGGCCAAGCTGCGTTCCGATCCACGCGACGATGGCCAGCTTCAGCAGGATCGTCACGGGGCCATTCCACTTGTCGGGAATCGGCGGCAGGAGCTTTTTTCTCGCGGTGGCGTCCGTGAGCAGCTTCCCGTTGACGCTGTCAACCGCGGCCCTTGCGCCCGCACCGGCCGCCGCGCCGGAGCGAAACGCCTTGGAGAGCTTTTTGCCCTCAAACTGCAGGCAGAGCGCCGTGAGCGGGTACCCGGCGAAGCCCTGCACGCAATACATCGCGATGGCGAAGAGCGCGACGTCGGCGAGCCCCTTTTCCAGCGCGGCGGTCTGCATCGTCGTGGCGGCGACCAGTCCGCCCGTGAGCGCGGGCAGGCCGGAGATGATGTAGTCGCGCCGGATGACGCCGAGCTTCATGGCCAGAAGGGACGCGGCACACATGCCGAGCAGGCCGACCAGACAGACCGCGACGGTCTTCCACTGCTCGGCCAGCTGCCTTGGGCTGATGACGGTGCCCATATGCGCGATCAGCAGATAGATGACGACCGTGGAGCCGAACGGGATGAGGTTTGCATCGGAAACGACGGTGGTCGGCAGAATCGTCCAATACCCGACCAGCATGAGGACCGCGGTTACAAATACGGAGGGGATCCACGCTTTGGTCAGGTTGGACAGCACCTCACCCAGGAGATAGGCGACGGCACAGATGACAAATGCAAGAACAAAGTTGTACATGCTTGAAGCTCCTCTCAGTTTTTTGGGGTAGGGTCTCCGGTGTGCTATGAAAATAGTTTATTCTGTCGATTGAAAAAAGAGAAATTGTTTGCTATACTGCATTTATTGATAGCGCCTATCAATAAATGCGGCAGGAGGAAGCAGTGTGAACTTGCAGGATATTCTGTACGTCGCGGAAATTGCGCGGACGGGCAGCTTTTCAAAGGCGGCGGAGAATTTATACGTCACCGAGCCGACGATTTCGCAGCAGATCAAAAAGCTGGAGAACGAGCTGCACGTCCAGCTTTTTCGCCGCTCGACGCGCCGCGTGGAGCTGACGGGCGCGGGGGAGGCGTTCGTCCGCCATGCCGCGCCGATTGCCGCCTCGTATGAGGCGCTGCGCGATTCCATGCGCCAGCTGTCCCGCGAATCGCAGCGGTCGCTCTCGATCGGCATGATGACCAACATGTATGCGGTGCGGCTGCCGGAGTTTTTCCGGGCGTTTTGCCTCGCGCATCCCGATCTGGACGCCAAGCTCCAGACGAGCTCCTATCTGGAGCTGCGGGAATCGCTGCTCCGGGGACAGATCGACTATGCGGTGCTGAAAATGCACGCGGACATGAAAAAGTATTTCGACACGCGCGTCTTCACGCGGGTACTGCTGCGCGAGGAGACGCTCTATGTCCTGCTGGCCGGGCATCTCGCGCCTGCCGGGAAGACAGAGCTGCGGCTGCGGGACATTGCGAGGCTGCCCGTAATCATTGACAGCGTCGGCTCCTCGATGTATCGCACGGTCGAGCAGATGTATCAGGAGGCGGGGCTCGAGCTGCCGCTCGCCGCGATTCACACCGGCGATGTGGAGACCGTCCTGCTCAGCGTGGAGCATGGGGACGGGATCACGTTTGGGAGCGATTCCATCATTGCGTATTATCGGGATCGCTATCAGTTTACGGCGATCCCGCTGGTGCCCACCGTCATGAACAGCATCTATCTTGTCTGCCGCAAGGAGCTGCGGCCCACCAGCTATGACCGGGCGCTCTTCCGCGGCCTGCGCGAATGGCTGAAGTCAGACAAGGCGCCAGAAGGAAACCCTTGATTGCGTCACCCGCAGCAAATGCAAAAAAACCACCCTCCCGGCAATACGCCGGGAGGGTGGCTTCGCTTGTGCTATGTGTTTTGCTTTGGTCGAGGGCTTACACCGTGGTGGTGGTGCTGGCCGCTCTCAGTGCGACGATGCCGTGCACGGCCGCGACGACCGCCAGAACGGCGCCTGCCGCGATGGCGAGCGCACCGATGGTGGAGCCGGCCACGACGGAGAAGACGGAGCCGGCCGTGCCTGCGGCAACAGCGGTGGCGACAGCGGCGACAGCCGCGAGGAGCGCCAGCACACCGGAGGCTCTGAGCTTTCCGGCCAGGCCCAGGATACCGGCGACAATCGCCAGCACGAATGCGGCCAGACCCAGCACGTCGCCGACGACGCGAGCGGTGAGCTCCTTGGTAACGGCCGCGCCGTTGTCCGCGGAGTAGCTGCGCGCGGCCTTGACGACCTCAACGCCCTTCTCGATGTCGAGATCGACCTTGTTCTTCATGTAGCTGAAGTCGGCGCCAAGGCGGTCGGCAATGCTGGTGAGACCGCCGTCGGCCTTGGTGGCGATTGCGGAGTCCAGACCGTCGGTGATCTTGTCACGGCCGTCCTCAAACTCGGCAATCTTCTTTTCACCGTCGGCCAGCTGCTTTTCGGCGTCCTTCAGCTTCAGCTTGCCCTCGGCCAGCTGCTTTGCAGCGTCGTCCAGCTTCTGGCGTCCGGCGGCGAGCTGCTCCGCGCCGTTGGCGAGCTTTGCCTGCCCGGCGGCGTATTCAGCCTTGCCGTTTTCGAGCGTCTGCCGGCCTGCAGCGAGCTGCTTTGCGCCATCGGCAAGCTTTGCCTGCCCGGCGGCGTACTCGGCCTTGCCCGCGGCGAGCTCAGCCTTGCCCTTTTCGAGCTCGGCAGCGCCTGCGGCAAGATCTGCTTCACCTGCGGCATAGTCGGCCTTGCCGTCGGCAAGCTTTTTCTCACCCGCGGCGATCTGGTCGTTCAGACCACCGGCGCCGTTGATGAGTTGGTCGGCCATCCCCAGGAACTTTGTGACGGCGGCATCAAACTCCGCCTCGCTGCCGCTGTTGATGTCGGCGAGCATGGCCTGCTGCTGCGCGGCGGGAACCTTTTCGTCCAGCTGCGCCTTGGTGGATTCATTGGCGGTGATCCCGCTGAGAATCTGGTTGATGCCGGCTGCAAGCTGGCTCCGGCCCGTATTCAGCGCGTTGATGTTGGCCTTCAGCTCGTTTAGCTGTGCCTTGTTTGTGTCCGCGTTGTCGATTGCATCCTGCAGCGCCAGATAGAGCTGGCCGACAGGCACTGTCTGCCCGTCCGGGATCGTCGTCATATCGCTTGCGATGTTCATGGCGGCATTATCGGCGATTTCAACGAGCTGTTCGTCCGTGAGATTCGGATTCGCGACCGCTGCCTGTGCACGTGCGCCGGCCTTATACTGCGCCACCAGCGCGGCCTGCGTGGCCGGGGCGGCGTCGATCTGCGCGATGGCGGCGTCGATGCCGTCGGTGGTCAGGCGACCGTTTTCGTCAAATACCGGAACCGGAATCTGCTTCCCGTCCGAGGCCGCCTTGTCCGAGGCCGCCTTGATCATCGTAGTGTAACCGCCGTTCCAGGTCGAATATCCGGCCTTCACCTGATCGACGCCTCCGATCAGGGTAGCGGCTGCCGCCTTGGACTCGGCCAGCTGCTTCTCGCCCGCATCCAGCTGCTGCTTGGCGGCGGCGAGTCGCGCGGTGCCGTCATCGTAGCTTGCCTGACCCGCGGCGACCTTTGCTTCACCCGCGTCCAGCTTCTGCTTGGCGGCGGCGAGCTGCGCGACGCCTGCGTCATACTCCTTCTGCTTGGCGGCCAACGTTGCGGCGCCCGCGTCCAGCTTCTGCTTGGCGGCGGCGAGCTGCGCGACGCCCGCGTCGTACTCCGCCTGCTTTTCCGTCAGGGTTTGCAGCCCGGCGTCGTATTCCGCCTGGCCCTCTTCGAGCGTCTTTTTGCCTGCCTCATAGTCTTTCTTGCCCTGTTCCAGCGCATCGCGGCCTTCCAGGTAGGCTTGCTCGTTTTCGTCGAGTGTATTCAGACCGTTTTCCAGCAGGGTGAGGTTGGCATCAGATTCCTCACCTTTCTCCTCCCAGTACGTTTTGCAGCTCAGGGCGTCCTTCAGGGACATTCCACTGCCCACCAGGCCGAACAGAGCCGCGAGGATGAGAATCACGCTCAACGCTTTAACGGATTTCTTCATCTTCTCCCTCCCTTTCATAATGAAAACGTATGCTTTGCTAAAGCGTTAACAAGATAATATAACACATGTCGCCGAATTGCAACAATAATTGTAAGATAAGGGCACGATTTGTACATTATCAATATATTTGACGAATAAAATGTGTATAACTTGACAAGTAATTTTCTGGTGTTGAGAAAGCGCCCAAAGACCCCCGCTGCGTGGAAGAAAAAGGCGGACAAACCAGCTGCAGGTGTTTCCTTTCGGGACACTGCGGCGAAAATGCGCGGCTCCATATGGATAGATAACCGCCGGAGGCGGAAAAGCCTCCGGCGGGAACGTGAACGGTTATGAGAAGGACTGCTCCCATGCGGCGAAAAATCGCGCGCCGCCGGGGCCGTGCGGGCGGTTGAACCGCCCGAGCAGCAAAAACCCTTCCGCGTCGGGGCGGAGCATATTGATCGTCTCGTCGCAGGTGAACGCCAGGCGGAAGCCCTCCGCCTGCGCGACTGCGTTCGTGTCCGCGCAGAACAGCCCGTAGGGGTAGGCGATGGAGGGCACGATCTCCACGCCGTGCGCCCGGCAGCCCTGCAAAAATTGCTCCAGATCGGCCGACAGCGCGGTCGTATAGGCGGCGGCGCTCTCGCCGGGCTTCTTCTGGCAGCCCCTGCGCGCGGACAGACCGTGCATGTCCCACGTGTGGCACTGCACCTCGATGACGCCCCGGGCGGCCATGGCGGCCGCGTCCTCCCAGCTGAGGTTGGACAGCTCCGGGTCGTGCTCGTCACACCGGGTAAATTTTTCGCAGACGGAGCCGATCACTGCCACGACGCCGTGAAAACCGTATTCGGCCAGCAGCGGCTCGGCGTAGGCCAGCGTGCTCTCAAAGCCGTCGTCAAACGTCAGCATGAACGGCTTTTCCGGCATTTCAAATTCGCCGGTCTGCCAGGCCAGAAGCTCGCGGACGCCGACGCTCTCCCAGCCATGCGAGGACAGATAGCGCAGGTCGTCCTCAAACTCCTCGGGCGAGATGACGTAATCGTTCCACTGCGCCGGATTTTTGGAGATATGATGGTACATGACAACCGGCAGACGCACCTCCTTCGCCTGGGTGCGGACCGCCTGCGGCGCCAAAAGCAAAAGCGCGGCCAAAATCGCCGCTATTCGTTCTCTCATTCAAAACACACTCCCGCAGAATAGTGTGGCGGTTTTGGCACGTTTTCATTTCTGTATTTTCCGGGAGATTTTCCAACAAGCGACGGACAGTTTTTTGAAAAATGCGGGAATCAAATTTTTTTCAAATCGAGACAAACACACACCATCCCCGCGCCAACCGACGCAAAAAAATCAAATCCGTTTTTGCCGTGGCTCTGCCGCGGCAAAAACACCCTGAGGCGAGCAGGGCGAGCCCGCACGCCGACCAACCGAGGCGAAGCCGAGGGCGATGGAGCGTGCGTATCAAATGAGAACCGCGACGCGGTTCTCATTTGAAGAGCCTGTCGGCAGACGAAGTTTGCCGACAGGCTAAAAAGCCGGAGGCGACAGCCTCCGGCTTTTTAGATTGCTATGCTTTTTACTTTGTTTCGCCCAGGGCGGCCTGGCCCAGGGCGTCGGCGGCGATGATGGCCGCGCACATTTCCTCCGGCTCCACGTCGCCGGCCAGATTGTGGGAGGTCTCGCCCGGCACGCAGGCGTTCTTTGCGATGGTCCGGATCTGCTCGTCGGTGGTGATGCCGATCTGCGCAAGGGTCACCGGCAGCCCCACCTCCAGGCAGAAGTCCTGCACCTCTTTGAACAGCGCCTTGTCCGCGCCCTCCAACACCAGCTCGACCAGCGTGCCGAAGGCGACGCAGGAGCCGTGGTAGGCGTGGTGCCCGCCCAGGGAGGTCACGCCGTTGTAGAAGGAGTGGGCGGCGGCGCAGTTGACGTTGTCCGCTCCCACGCCGGACAGATACACGTTCGCCTCGATGATGGCCTCCAGCGCCGGGGTCACGACCTTGTTCTCGCAGGCGGTGATCGCCTGAGCGCCGTATTTGCGCAGCGTCTCATAGCAGAGCCGGGCCAGGGCCATGCCGGCCCGCGTGATGCCGGTGCCCTCCAGACTGGGAGACTCCGTGCGCAGGGAGGCCAGACCCTCAAAATAGGTGCCCAGCGCGTCGCCCATACCGGCAATCGTGAACTCTACCGGGGACTCGGCGATGATGGTGCTGTCCACCAGCACCGCGTCGGGATTCGTGGGATAGAACAGATACCGGTCAAAGGTGCCGTCGTCGTTGTAGATGACCGACAGGCCGGTGCACGGCGCGTCGGTGGAAATCACTGTGGGCAGGGTGATGATATGCGCGCCGGTATAAAAGGCCGCGGCCTTGGCCGTGTCGATGGCCGAGCCGCCGCCGGCGCCAACCACGGTGTCGATCTTATCCGCCCGCACGATCTCCGCCATCCGCTCTACTTCGCTGTTGCTGGAGATGCCGCCGAAAATCTCATATCTTCTATAGTCGTCCTTGCCTTCGAAGCTTTTCTCGATCAAATCGTGGCTGACCTGATAGGCATGCTTGGAGCATACGAACAGCCAGCGCTTGCCCATGTAGTGCATCTCGTCCCAGAACCGGATCAGCGCGTCCTTGCCGTGGGCGTACTTGAGCGGTTCACGCATTGCTCTCAACCGTTTCATGGAGATCCTCCTTTCCATGCTTCTATGTGCTTCCATGCTCTCTGATGCGGGGGAAAATCGAAAGGGCGCCCTTTCTTTTTATAAGTATAAAACCGCGCAACTCACGATTTCCAAACATCCGGGACACGGGAAGGGGAGAAGAAAAGATCTTGACAAATCGAAAAATATAGATATAATGATAACAGAGCAAAGATCATTTCAATGGAGGGCGGTCTCAGTGGAGCTTGACGAGAAGAAGATCCCGATTGTGTTCAAGGCGCTGTGCGATGAAAACCGGGTGCGGATCTTGAAGTATCTCCTGTCGGGCGAGAAGTGCGCCTGTGTGCTGCTGGAGGATTTAAGCATCGCCCAGTCCACGCTCTCCCATCACATGAAAGTCCTGTGCGATTCCGGCATCGTGACCGGACGCAAGGAGGGCAAGTGGATGCACTACTCCATTTCGCAGGAGGGCATCCAAACCGCAATCGCGTATTTGACCGCGATCGGAGCCGCCAATACCGCAAGAGAATAGAAGCCGTGCCGGGAGCCGCAAAAGCGGTTCCGCCTGCACGGCTTATCAAAAAAGAAAAACATCTATATAATTAGATGTTTCGATTTATTGGAGGTCGCTATGTGGACATTCATTCAAAATGAAGTGCTGGGTATGGCCTGGCTGGAGCGATCCATCCGGGCGGGATTGACCGCCCTCGGCCTTGACACAGGCGGCAAAATCGGCGGCAGCATTCATTTTTTTATTTATGACTGCATCAAAATCATGGTGCTGCTCGGCGTGCTGATATTGCTCATCTCATACATTCAGAGCTTCTTCCCGCCGGAGCGCAGCAAGCGAATACTGGGGCGCTTTCGCGGCATTGGCGCAAACTGTGTCGCGGCCCTGTTGGGGACGGTGACGCCGTTTTGCTCCTGCTCGTCCATCCCGCTGTTTATCGGCTTTACGAGCGCGGGCCTGCCGCTGGGCGTGACGTTCTCGTTTTTGATTTCGTCCCCCATGGTTGATCTGGGAAGTCTCGTTTTGCTCATGAGCATCTTCGGGTGGAAGGTCGCCATAATTTATGTGGCGCTGGGGCTTGTGATCGCCGTGGCCGGCGGTACGCTGATCGAGCGTCTGCACATGGAAAGTCAGGTAGAGGAATTCATCCGCAATGCCAAGAGCATCGATCTCCCGCAGGAGGAACTTCACTTCCGGGACCGGCTGAAATACGCATGGGAGCAGGTCGTGGGAACGGCGAAAAAAGTGTTTCCGTATGTCCTGATCGGCGTGGGGATCGGCGCGGTTATTCATAACTGGATTCCCGAAGCCTGGGTCATAAAAGCGCTTGGCGGAAACAATCCGTTTGGGGTCGCTGTTGCCACGGTCGTCGGCATTCCCATGTATGCGGACATATTTGGGACGATCCCCATCGCAGAGGCCCTGCTCGCGAAGGGGGCGCTGCTCGGTGTGGTCCTCTCCTTTATGATGGGCGTCACGACCCTGTCGCTGCCGTCGATGGTCATGCTCCGCAAGGCTGTGAAGCCCAGGCTGCTCGGCACATTTATCACTATTTGCGCCATTGGAATCATCCTCGTCGGGTATTTCTTTAATGCCATACAAAATCTTATCATCTAGGAGGGAAACGATCATGCTGTTTGGAAAGAAAAAGGAAGAGAAGCCCATCCCGACATGCGCCTGTCAGGCGGACGATGCGCCCGCAGAGGATGCGCGGGTCTGCTGCGGCGAGACCGTGGAGGGCGTCTGCTGCGTCAAGGTGCTGGGCGCGGGCTGCAAGAGCTGCCATGCGCTCTTCGAGAACGCAGAAACGGCGGTGAAAAACGCAGGGCTGGATCTGGAGGTCGAATATGTGACCGATATGGAAACGGTCACGTCCTATGGCGCAATGCGGATGCCCGCGCTGGTGGTCAATGAAAAGGTTGTTTCGGCGGGGCGTGTCCTGAAGCCTGCCGAAATAGAAAAGCTCCTGCGGGGATAAGACCGCAGGGGCCGCGTTTGAAGCGGGGAGCGACGGAGAGGATGAGAAAACAGCGCCTGCGCTGAAAAAAGCGCCGTCGCGAACGATAAAAGGTCCGCGACGACGTGGTCGGAGTGAAATGATAGGACTGGACAATTCTCAAAACCAAATCGATGCCCAACGAAGTGGGTTCGATTTGGAAAGGAAGAACAACACCATCGGTCGATCTGACGCCGCTTGCGGCGGCTGACGACCTTGTGGTGTTGTTCTGACATGGTCGGAGTGAAATAGCGGAACTTCAAAGAAAGAGTGCTCATATAGAACTTACAAAAATCCTTTGATTTCAACAGTTTGTAGGCTAGCGGCAAGAGGTTTTTATTCAATGTAAGTATGGGAAGGAAAATACATCTGTATCAACTGTTTTTCAATAGATTATATGTTGCAGATACGAATCATTCGGAATAATTTGGTTCATTTTTTATAACAATCGCCTGCAGTGCATTCTGAAACATTGACAGTTCAGTTAGATCGCTCTCTATTTCCTTGACCGCATCATTATTCTCAATATAGGGAATAATCTCATTGTGAGTAAAATTTTGGATATCTATTATAGCTCCCACTATTGATTTTAAAATAAAGGCCCAATCATCGCTCAAGGTGAAATGAACAATTCTATTTCTATACTTTTGCAATTCTTTTGAGGCGGTAAAATATTTTTGTTTATCTATTCCACATAGATTTTTTAATCGTTCAATCCCTTGGGCAAAAGTTACACTCACGAAATCTCCTGTTTCAAGGTTGTATTCGTTTGCTTTATCGATGTCATCAAACAGAAAAGCCCAGTGTTCTTCTAATAACCGGAATTTAATAAGCAATTCTATGCATGTGGATAAGTTGATTATGACATGTTTAATTGAATACGGGTACAACCTCCTATTAGTGTCCGATATTACCGTCACTGTCGGTACATATCAAGTCGATATCGGAGAAAATGGTGGAGGATTTTAGGCCATATTTCGAGGCTAAAACTGTGCAGATTATGGCGTATTCGCCCTCATTAATCAGCCCTTTGGAGCGCATTTCTTTGACCACACTTACAGCAATCCTGAACTCGGTAATCTTAGTGTGCAGGTCTTTATCCATCGACTCGCACCTTCGCTCTCGCCCTGGCAAAACAAAGTCTCCCACAGTATGCGGCTGTCTTGCGATTGTTTGTAAATTCTTTACCGCAGCATCTGCATGTATGAAGATACTCAATTTTGTGCCCTCTGCTCTCCGGATGGCTTGCCCACCACAGATAGCGGCACTGGTCTGAGCAGAACACACGTGTGCGCTTACCGGGTGTTTGAGTTAACGGAGCACCACACTGCTTGCAACTGCTGGTGCGCGCCTCGCTTAAGGGATGCCGTCGGCACCAGCTTTTGACGGAATTGAGCGGCAGTTCCAGTTCGCTAGCAATCGTTCTGTATCCCTTTCCGTCACGCTGAAGACGGGTAATCTGATTCTGTTGATCTCTGGTCATGAGCATTCACCCTCTCACAGGTAGCTCACGGCAAACGTCAAAACTTAAGGTTTTTAGATAAAAAAATGCGCAGCTTGAAAAAAAGCTGCGCTGAAGTTATTCAAATTCTCATATGAAGGCGGCGGTAGTCATTACAATCTGACGCCGCTCTTTTTATTTTTTATATTGTTCTGTCAGCCGACGTGCTTCTTCTCGCATCTGCTGAACTACATCTTCCGGGGAAGTGATGCGCACACCGGACCCGAGAGCGAAGATCCAACCGAGAAAGTGCCTGCTGGGAACCACGTTCACCTGTGCGGTGAAATGTCCCTCACCTTGCGGGCTTACGGTAATGTCACGACCAAAGCAATCAATGATCGTGCCGACCATTGCGTTTTCCCCCTCAATGGTAACGGTCCGTTCTTCGCCGCCAAACATGCCAAAGACACTTTTTGAATACCGCATACTCGCGTTTGTACTGCCTGGGAGTGCGAGAGGACGGACACCCGATTTACACCTTTACATCTGAGAGCAGACGAGAAGCCAGAGAACCAGCTGAAGGCTATCTCGACATCATTCGTACAGCGCTGATCAGCGAGTGTAAGTTCGATGCTGCCGACGCGGATGCATACTTGGACAAATGCAGGGCGAATTGAAAAAGTCGCCCTGCAGGCGACCCTAAATGACGGTATATGTGATACAATCAGATCAAACAACTGAAGGAGGAATGCAAAGTGATTGGCGCAATCATCGGAGACATTGTCGGCTCCCGGTTCGAGTGGCACAATATCAAGACAAAGGAATTCGAGTTGTTCCATCGCCGCTGCCATCCAACGGACGACAGCGTTATGACGCTGGCTGTCGCACAGGCGATCCTCGACAGTCAGGGAGACCCGGATTCTCTTTCACAAAATACGGTTCAGCACATGCAGGCGCTCGGTAGGCGTTATCCGCATGCCGGTTACGGCGGACGTTTCCGCAAATGGCTCATTGCCGATAATCCTCAGCCTTACAACAGCTACGGAAACGGCTCTGCTATGCGCGTGAGCCCGTGCGGGTTCGCAGCGAACTCTCTGGAGGAAGCCATTGTCATGGCGGACACAGTCACTAAGGTGACGCACGACCATCCAGAGGGGATGAAGGGTGCGGAGGCAACCGCTGCCGCTATCTTCCTTGCGCGCAGCGGGAAGAGCATGGCGGAGATCCGCGAGTACTTCGTGCGGCATTTCTATCCACTCAATTTCACGCTTGACGAGATCCGCTCAACCTACACCTTCGATGTGTCCTGTCAGGGCAGTGTGCCTCAGGCGCTGGAGGCGTTCTTCGAATCCACGAGCTTCGAGGACGCGATTCGTAACGCCATCTCCATTGGCGGTGACAGCGATACCATTGCGGCCATCACCGGCGGAGTTGCCGAGGCGTTTTACGGTGTACCTGAGGAGATCAGCGACATGGCGCTTTCCTATCTGGACGATACGCAGATGGAAATCTTGACTGCATTCAAGATGAGATTCCCCTAATTGCGGATTATCCAAAAAATGAGGAGAGGCGCATACCTCTCCTCTTGCTTATAATGCCATTTCTATGATTACAAGCACCACAATTGGAAGGCAAAAAACAAGAGCTGTCATGCCAAGAATTGCGGGAATTTTGAGATATGGTGACTTGATCCTGCTGATTCCAACTTTGTCCCAGATATCCAAATAATTGCCGACAAAAAGAGTCGACAGCAGAAATGAAATCAAGAAAAAGATGCGGTTCAGAGTCAACTCTGTTCCTGAAGCGTGTTCAACCTCCACTGACAGACTGATTGCACCGACCAGCAAATACCAAAGCCCCATCAGAATCATATAAAGCGGGTTCAAGGTGCGGAACCCCGGTGGGAGCCATCTAATATTATGCTTTGACCTTGCTGTATTGGTTGGCTGACTGCCATCTAATTTGACAAGAGCGGACTGAATTTCCTTTACAGAAGAGTAGCGAAGCGCAGGATCAATTCGTGTGCATTTTTCCGCGATCCGATCGAATGGCCAATTCGTCAGTTGGCTCCGAGAGAATGCACCATGAACCATCTCAGCCATCAGCACTCCAATCGCGTAGATGTCCGTTCGCACATCGGAATTGCCGAAGCCGTACTGTTCAGGCGCAGCATATCCGGTAGTTCCGATCAACTGCGTATCCCGGTCAGCAGCACCTTCATAAGGTTTCGCAGCATCCAGGTCCACCAGCTTTACATCGCCGTCTTCTGTCAGAATGATGTTGGATGGCTTGATGTCCCGATGAATGATCGGCGGCGTCCTGGAGTGAAGCTGCTCGACGATATCGCAAAGGGCACAGGTAATACTGATGGCTTCTGATTCAGAGAGCGGGCCCTTTTCAAGCCGCGACGCAAGCGTGATACCATCAAAGTATTCTTCGATCACGATCAACTGCATGTTGTCTTCGACAAGCTCATAGATCCGTGGTATATTATGTATTGGAGTTTTCATCAGCGACTCAAAGACCGCTTTGTGATAGACTGTGAGGTGCTTTTCCACGAACATCCGGTGAGACTCAACATGCTGAACCAGATAAACCTGATGTGCTTCATTCAGCGCGCCAAGACGTTTGTAATAGGAAAGTTTGAGTTCATCCTGAACAGTCATTTGTCTCACCTCCAGTCAAATCTTCAAATACTTATTTTAGCATATTATAAATGAGAATTCGAGAGGTGTCTATGAAAACAACAGATAATCTGACCGAAGCCCTGATGGATGCAAAGCCGGAAAATGTTTCGGCAGTCCTCCGTGAGAAGAGAGAGGCAATGTTTTCAGAAGAGAAACCGTTTGCGTCATTCATGAGAAAAACGATTAAGAGCAAGGGCTTGAAACAACAGGATGTTTTTCTGAATGCGGAAATACCTGAAGGGTATGGCTATAAACTGATTGCTGAGGAGAAGCATACTCGACAGCGCGATATTCTTCTGAGATTGTGTTTTGCCGCGCAGTTCACTGTGGAAGAAACTCAGCGGGCACTGAAACTGTCAGGGCTGTCGCCACTTTACCCGCGTATCGAGCGCGACGCTGTGCTGATGGTGGCGCTGAATCAAGGTATCTATCAAATTGCAGACGTCAATAAGTTGCTGGAAGAACATAAAATGAACAGACTTCGTGAAACCTCCCCTTGACGGTGGGAACGAAAAACCTCCATCTCTGATATAATAGCGGCGGTAGCTATTTGTATTGGAGGGAAACTCGTATGAAAACAGCAAAACTGGTCGTAGGCATTTTGAGCATCTGCCTTTCGGCAATGGTGTTGTTCCAATCCTGCGCTGCCGGAGCGGCTAACGCGTTAGAAGCGAATGGTGAAGTTGGTGGGACAGGCGGATTCATTGTGGCGATCATGTTACTTGCGGGCGGTATCGTAATGATTGCGACGAGAAAAAGCGAGAAAAAAGGCGGCTCCATTGCGGCGCTGATCTTATACTTGCTTGGCGCGCTGATTGGTTTTGCAACGGCAGGCTCTTACTCGGACTTGAAGATCTGGTCTGTTGTTGCACTTCTGGTCGCAATTATGAACGTAGTAGCGTTGCTGCAGTTGAAAAAAGATAATCATACGAACGAGGAGGAAGAACGATGAAAAGATGGATTTCAATTTTGCTTGCTGCACTGATGATCTTTGCGTTAACAGCGTGCGGAAGCGCACCGGCGGAGCCTGAAAAAGCAGAAGGCAGCACCGCTGAGGAAACACCGGAAACTGCGGCTCCCGAGAAACAGGATACCAATGCTGCGTACAGTTTGGAAGAAACGGTTCTGGTTGACAATGAACAGTGTGCTGTTACGATTAACAGTGTCAGCGAGAGCGGTAGTGATGTTGTTGTTTCGCTGACGTGTGAAAACAAGTCGGATACGGTTCTGATGTTTGCGTGTGAAAATGCGGCAGTCAATGGTTGCATGATCGATCCGTTCTGGGCTTCAGAGGTCGCGGCAGGGAAAAAGTCTGCTGAGAAGCTCACGTTCAGCAAAGCGGAGATGAAAGAATACGGCCTGAGCATGATGGATGAACTGGCGTTCGACCTGGCAGTCTATGACTCGGAGAATTATACCGGTGAACGGATTGTTGATGATCGGTATACTGTTTATCCTACTGGGTTGTCAGCTGACGATGTAAAGTATCCAGAGCATCAGAATTCCGGAGACAATCAAGTGATCATCGATAATGACTCCTGCACTTTCATCATCACCGATGTTGATCCCAATAACATTTGGGGCTATACTGTAAAGGCATATGTGCTGAATAAAACGGACAGCACTGTGACCTGCTCATGGGAAGATGTTTCCGTCAATGGTTTTATGTGCGATCCGTTCTGGGCTACTTCGATTGCGCCGGGATGCTGCACATTGACTGAGATTTCTTTCTCTGATTCCCAGTTGGAAGAAATCAATGTGGAGAGTGTGGATGATATCGAGTTCAGACTCCACGTATATGATGACGCACATTGGGACAACCCCTTTGTGGATAGCGTTTTCACTTTTAATCCGTAAAAATCAAGAAGGAGAACAGTATGAGGAAGTTTATTTGTGCCTTGATGGCATGTGCAATGCTGATGTCGCTCTGCGCATGTGGTGGTAAAACAACGCAGCCTTCGGAATCTCCAGAGATAGCAGATGAACAGGTAGAGGCTACTCCTGAAGTAAAAGAAGAGGACATGATTGATAATGAGTCATGGGACAAGCTGGAGAGCCTTGGGCAGATCCAGACGGAAAATGGCCTGATGTATGTTTCCATTACTTTGCCCGCTGAGTTCGTTGGTGAGGATATTACCCAGGAAAGTATCGACGCAAATGCCGGAGAAACCTATACATCCGGGAAGCTGAACGACGATGGTTCTGTCACATATAAGATGACAAAAAAGCAGCATAAGGCAATGCTGGATCTCACAGCTGAACAGATTGACACTGCGCTAAAAGAACTGGTAGATAACGAGGAATATGCCTTCACAAGCGTGGAGCACAACAAGGATTTCACTTCGTTTGATGTCACTCTGTCCACAGATGAGGTCGGTATTAATGAAAGCCTTATGACTTTGGCGTTTTACATGTACGGCGGCATGTATTCACTCTTCACCGGTGGAGAGGTCGAAAATGTTGCTGTTAACTACTACTCTCCGAATGGGGACTTGATTAGTACCGCGAACTCCTCTGATATGGGAGAATAAGACTGCAAAACAAATAAAGAGGAGAGGCCTCAACCTCTCCTCTTTTGATATTGATTTGAAAGCATATCACATATGAAAGTGCTGGAGAATTAATCTGATGTTGGGGATTGCCTAATGGCGATCTAGGAGTTTTCACTTCCGTCAGAGTAGCCTTTGAGATATTTCCGCTTGATTTCTTCCCATGCTGCGTCAAGCGCAGGGGATGGTTGTTTTCCTTCGCGCTTTTCAATCACATCAAGCACCAGAAGAATATAATCTATATAGCCTTCTGACGCGTCTGAGATATACATGGATTCTCTTAAAATATCGTCGAGTTGCTCGGTTGTCATAGCCTCCAACTCTTCACGGGAAAAAACTTGATCAGGGTCTTTGTATAACTCCATGAGTCCGCTTATATCTCCGTCGTAGGAAAGGTACCCATCTCGCACACGATTACCCATCTCGCACACGATTTCAGGTGTATACGAAGCACCATTCTCACTCAAAACACAAAAATCCCAGGCAGATTTGCTCTGTCTGGGATCATCTTTTATCGTCATTAAGTTTACGAGAAGTCAGAAAGTCCATTGATTCAAGGACTTTCCAGAGTGGGTGGGGTGCAAAAGAAACATGACCCTAATCGTATCAAAATTAGGGTCATGTTATGGTCGGAGTGTAATTATAGGATCTGACGTAACCCAGTAATACCAATGGTTTGCAGACCGTCAACAAGAGATTTTATCCAACAAACAGAAAATGAAAGGGACACCGCTCAATTTTTCTTGGGTAGCGTCCCTTTTTTTATAAATGAAAGCAAGCACCGCCCGAGGGGACTATGGGCGGTACTTCTATATAAAACCCAACACCGAAAGGAGGAGTTCATCTCCACCGTTGCCAGCCATTTTCAGGCTGGCTTTTTTCATACCACGACAAGGAGGTATTTAGTGAATGGCAGAAGATAAGAAACAGTCGCCCGTCCCGGAGGCGCATACCACGCCCGAGGCCCCGGCTCCTAAAACGCCGGGCGGCCCCGCCGTGGAGGAACAGGCCACGATCCCCGGCATGGAGAGCGGCCCCGCTCCCTCTGGTAAGGTGATCGACCTGTCCGATGTGCGGGCCGCTGGTGCGGACAAGGCCAAGGCCGCCGAGCCTGATAAAGTGGAGCCGCCCGCCTCGAAAGCAGACAAACAGCCCGACAAGCCCGCGCCCGCCGCTGATGCCAGGGCTGGTAAGGAAATGCCCAAACAGGCCCGCCCGCCTAAAGCGGATAAAGCCCCGTCAGCCGATAAGGGGGCCAAGAAAGCGGAGCAGGCTGACAAGCCCCGCCGTGGCCGTCCTCCCAAGGATCAGGCTACCCCGGAGAAAAAGGGTAAGGCGGCCCCGGCCAAGGCTCCCGCAGAAGCGGCAAAAGCCGATCCCCCGGCCCCGGAGGTTCCTCCCGCTCCCCGCGACGCTACCCGCGCCGTCAAGGAGGAAATCGTATATATTAACCTTTCCGAGCTGCATCCGTTCAAGGAACATCCCTTTGGTGTCCGGGACGATGCGGAAATGCAGGGCCTTGTGGAGTCCGTCCGTTCTGGCGGTGTGCACCAGCCTGCGCTGGTGCGTCCTCTCGAAGATGGCGGCTATGAGATTATTGCGGGCCACCGCCGCCAGCGGGCCAGCGAATTGGCCGGATTTATGAATATGCCCTGTATCGTCCGCAACATGACGGACGATGAAGCCATCCTCGCTATGACGGATGACAACCTCCGCCACCGCGAAACGATTTTGCCCAGCGAAAAGGCCCTTGCCCTGAAAAAGCAGTATGAGGCGATCAAGCATCAGGGATCGCGTGGGGATGATGCGGCGGCGGGTAAGCTCTCGCTGGAAAGCGTGGGCCAGCGCAACGGCATGAGCGTGAAAACCGTTCAGCGGTATATTTGGCTCAATGACCTTGTTCCCGAGTTGAAGCAGACCATGGATGCGGGAAAGCTGTCCTTTACCCCCGCCGTGGAAATCTCCCGCATCCGTCCCACCCACCAGAAGTATATCGCCGTTTCCATTGAGGGCCAGCAGTCCTCGCCCTCCAAGGGACAGGCAAACAGGCTCCGGGAGCTGGATAAGGACAACAAGCTGACCCCGGATGTCATTGACGGCATTTTGAGTGAAGAAAAGAAAAAGGAGGATCGTGACGTGATTATTACCGGCTCTGAATTGGAAAAGTTCTTCGGCAAGGAGGCCACGCCCCGCCAGATGAAGGATCAGATCATGACCCTGCTGGCCGACTGGAAAGAGAAGCAGCCGCCCGAGCTTGCCAAGCCCGACAAGAAAAAAACGGATAAGGAGAAGTAAGCACCTCTGGCCATCGTGACCAGAGGTTTTTTCGTCCCCCAAAACGGGGTGCCCCATGAAGTCGCAGACTTCATGGGGAGAGGAGGCGCAACGGAGCGTGTGGATTTTGGGCGCTTGCGCCCAAAGGAACAAAGCGAAGTTTGTACCGACGAAGGCTCCTGTGGTATATATCCCCCGTCGCCGCCCATCACCGGGCGCAGCCGGGAGCTGGCCGTCAAGGGGGCGTAGCCCCGCCAAGGGCGGCTTGCCCTTTACGGTCTGCCCCGGCTGTGCCATATTCAGCGGCGCGGCGGGGGTATATCCTCCAGAGCCGCCCCCTTTTCCAAGACTGGAAAAGGGCGGGGGAAAAAGGTTGAACCGTCCCCTGTAAAACTAACTTTGAAATGGAGGTATTCCTTATGAAAAGGCCCCTTGCCTATATCACCGCCGCATGGTGCGGCGATCCCCATGAAATGACCGAACAGGCGGCCAAGTATTGCCGAGCCGTCTATGACGCGGGCTTTTCCCCGATTTGCCCCACGCTCTATCTGCCCCTGTTCCTCAACGATGCGGTTCCCGAGGAACACAAAAGCGGCATCGATATGGGCCGCAATCTGCTCCGCCGTTCTCATGTGCTGGTGGTGTGCGGTCATACCGTCACCGAGTCCATGAAGAATGACATTGCCGTGGCCCAGCGGCTGGGTATCACTTCGACCACGCTGGAGGGCATCCTGACCGTCAAGCGTCAGGGCCACCGCTGATGTCAGCCCTGATTGAAGCCTATGTTACCAACCTCGGGAAATACGCCGAGTATGGCGTGGAGGCTGGAGAAACCCTAAAGTTTCCCGCCACCACCGAGGAGGTACAGGCACTTTTGAAGCGGATCGGCGTGGATGGTGTGCGGTATGAAGAAATCTTCATTACCGCGTTTGACGGCGATGTGCTGGGCATCTGCGACTGTTTGGGTGAGTACGAAAGCATTGACGAACTGAACTATTTGGCCCATCTGCTCTCCGAGTTGGACACCTCTGAGCTTGAAAAGTTCGAGGCCGTCATTGACAGCGGCGAGTACACAGGGAGCGTCAAAGACTTAATCAACCTGACGCAAAATCTGGATTGCTTTGAGTTTTACCCCGATATTGACGATGACGAGGCGCTGGGGCGAATGTACGTCCAGGACTTCGGCTCCATTCAGATCCCAGAGCATCTCATTGACTATATTGACTATGAGGCATACGGGCGGGATATGCGGATCAACGAGGACGGCCACTACGCCCCCGGCGGCTATGTGTTCAATAACAACAGCAGTTTTATTGAGCACTACTCCGGCAGGGATGACATTCCTCCGGAGCACCGCATTTTCGCCTATCCCAAACTGAATATCCGGGAGCAAATGGCAGCCTATCAGGAAATCATTGACCGCTCCGCGCTGAACGAGGACAAGCAGCGGCTCCCCATCAGCCGAGAGGACAGATAGCGCCGCCTCTGGTCACGGTGGCCAGAGGCGGCAAATGGGGTTCCCCGCAAAGTCGCAGATTTTGTGGGGAGAGGAGCCACAACGTAGTGTGCGGATTTTGGCCGCCTGCGGCCAAAGGAGCAAAGCGCAGTTTGTGGCGACGAGAGGAGGTGGTTTAGATCGTAGGTGACGAAGTTTCCCGTCAGACCATTGCCGTCAGCGTTCAGGCATCCAAGCTGACGGCCCGGAGCCTTGCCTATGCGCTGGCCGCCGTGGGCCGCCAGATTGCCAAGGAGCACCGCAAGGCCCAAGCTCCCCACGGCAAGCAGAGCGTAAAAAAGCTCATGGGCCACGGCGGGTCCACAAGCAGTATCGAACTGTCCGGGGCTACCCGGCACTTTGACCGGGTGGCCCGGAAGTGGGGGGTTGACTATGCCTTTCGCCGGGTGGACAAGGGCAAATATCTGTTACTGTTCAAGGCAAATCAGGCCGACGCCATCACGGGCTGTTTTGCTGAGTATTCCCGCAAGGAACTGAACCGGGCCAAGTCCTGGCGCACCCCGATCCGTGAACAACTCAACCGGGCCGAGGAACAGGCGCGGAAACAGCCCCAGCGGGAGCTGGAAAAGGAGGCGGTGCATGGGGACAGATAAGCTCCGCAAATATGTACTTCCCAATATCCCGTATCTGTTCATCGGCTGGGCCTACCTGAAAGTGGGGACGGCCTACCGTCTGGCCGCTGGTGCGGGCTTCGGCCAAAAACTGTTGGGGATCATGCAGACCATCGGCGTGGCCTTTGCGGATTTTGCACCGGGCCTGAACCCGGCAGACTGGCTGGTGGGTATCGTGGGGGCCGTGGGCTTTCGGCTCCTGATCTACTGCAAGGCGAAAAAGGCCAAGAAGTTCCGCCACGATGCGGAGTACGGCACAGCCCGCTGGGGGACGGAAAAGGACATCAAGCCCTTTATTGATCCCAAGTTTGAAAATAATATCATTCTGACCGCCACGGAGCGGCTGACTATGAACACTCGCCCGGCCAACCCCGCAAACGCCCGAAATCTGAACACCTGCATTATCGGGTCGAGCGGATCTGGAAAAACCCGCTTCTGGCTTACTCCCCAGCTACTGTCCGCTCATTCCTCCTACGTCTGCGTAGATCCCAAGGGCGGCGTCCTCTCCCAAGTGGGCTATTTCCTGCAAAAGAAGCGGGGGTACAAAATCAAGGTGTTCAACAGCATCGACTTTTCCAAGTCCATGCACTATAACCCGCTGGCGTACATCAAAAACGAGGCCGACATTTTGAAGTTCGTGGACACCCTGATCGCCAACACCAAGGGCGAGGGCAAGGAGGGTGATCCCTTTTGGACGAAAGCGGAAACGCTTTTATACTGCGCCCTCATTGCCTACATCATTTTTGAAGGCCCCGCCGAGGATCGGAATATGAACACGCTGGTTGATATGATCTCCGGGATGGATGTCAAAGAGGACGATGAAAACTACAAAAACGCCGTGGACTATATGTTCGATGGTCTTGCCAAGCGCAAGCCGGATTGTTTCGCCGTCAAGCAGTACCGCAAGTACAAATTAAGCAGCGGCAAAACGGCCAAGTCGATCCTGATAAGCTGCGGCGCACGTCTGGCCCCCTTTGACATCCCCCAGCTCCGGGAGATTATGAGCTATGACGAGCTGGAGCTTGACCGCATGGGCGATAAACGGACGGCAACCTTTTTCGTGATCTCCGACACCACGCAGACCTATAACTTCATCGTTGCGCTGGCCTTTTCGCAGATGTTCAATCTTCTTTGTGAACGTGCCGACAACGTACACGGCGGGCGTTTGCCCCATCATGTGCGGGTGCTTTGGGATGAGGCCGCCAATACGGGACAAGTCCCACAACTGGAGAAGTTAGTAGCCGTCATCCGCTCACGCGAGATCAGTCTGGCGCTTCTGTATCAGGCGCAGTCCCAATGCAAGGCCATTTACAAGGACAATGCCGAAACGATCTTCGGCAATATGGACACCATGATTTTCCTTGGTGGCCGGGAAAGTACCACCATCAAGGAGATTTCCGAAAACTGGCTGGGCAAGGCCACGATCTCCATGCAGACCGAGGGCCGCTCCCGAGGGCAGTCGGAAAGTTTCAGCCAGAACACCCAGCGGCTGGGCCGGGAGCTGATGACCCCCAGCGAATTGGCTACCATGCCCGGAGATCGGTGCATTTTACAGCTTCGGGGCCTGCCGCCGTTCTACTCCAAGAAATACGATTTGAAACAGCACCCCAACTACAAGTACACCGCCGAGGCTGACAAGCGCAACGCCTTTGACCTGCAAAGTCTTGTCACCCGGCGCATGGACAAGCTCAACCCCAATGAGCAATACACCGTTTACGAGGTGGCCGTACCAGACGAGGCGCACATGGAAGAGGACGAGGACATCCTCAACTATGACGACCTCGACGACCCGGACACCTTTGTATAACCTCTGGTCATGGTGGCCAGAGGATGACGCGCCGCCCTTATGGGCGGCTATTATTATGGGTTCCCGCAAAATCAAAGATTTTGTGGGAAGAGGAGCCGCAACGGAATGAGTGATTTTTCGCGCTTGCGCGGAAATGAACGATATGAAGTTTGCGGCGACGAGGCCGGGGTATGGCCCCGGAGAAATGGAGGCATATATGGCTTTTTTCACTTCCGCTGTTACTACCTTGCAGACCCTCGTTGTGGCTCTGGGCGCTGGCCTTGCTGTGTGGGGCGTAGTCAATCTGCTGGAGGGCTACGGCTCCGATAACGCAGCGGCCAAGAGCCAGGGCATCAAGCAGCTCATGGCGGGTGGCGGCATCATCGTGCTGGGTACTACCCTGATCCCCCTGCTGTCTACCCTGTTTTAAGGGCAGCGGCCTATGGGTATTCTCACCGAATGGATCACGGAATGGCTCAAAGAGCTGTTGATCTCGGGGATCATGGACAACCTCGAGGGGCCGTTTGACACGGTGAATACCCGGGTCGGGGAAATATCCGTACAGGTGGGAACGACCCCGGCGGCATGGAACGCCGGGGTTTTCTCCCTGATACGGCAGCTTTCCGAAACGGTCATTTTGCCGATTGCCGGACTGATCCTAACCTTTGTCGCAACCTATGAGCTGATCCAGATGATCCTGGAAAAGAACAATATGCACGAGTTCGACGTGGCGAATATCTACAAGTGGGTATTCAAAACGACTTGTGCCATCCTCATTCTCTCCAACACCTTTAATATTGTCATGGCGGTTTTTGACGTTTCCCAAAGCGTGATCGCAAGCTCGGCGGGAATTATCGGCGGCAGTACCGATGTCACCCCGGATATGCTGGACACGCTGGAGGCCAGTCTGGAGGCGATGGAACTTGGCCCTCTGCTGGGGCTGTTCCTGCAATCCTTTGTCATTAAGCTGACCATGTTTGCCCTGAATATATTTATTTTCGTGATCGTGTATGGCCGTATGGTGGAGATCTATCTGCTGACCAGTCTGGCCCCGATCCCCGTGGCCACCCTCACCAACCGGGAGGCCGGACAGATGGGCCAGAATTATCTCCGCTCCCTGTTTGCCGTGGGCTTTCAAGGTATGCTGATCCTTGTATGCGTGGCCATCTATGCGGTGCTCGTTCAGGGCATTGCCACAGGCGGTGATCCTATCGGGGCCATTTGGGGCTGTATCGGCTATACCGTCCTGCTGTGCTTTATCCTGATGAAAACCGGAACAATCGCAAACATTACCCCGGAGGGCCTGTACCTGATGGATGGGATCGAGGGACTGCGCTCCTTGCCCCGTCATTCTGTGGATATGCTTTTGACCGATCCGCCCTACGGCACGACCCGGAATTATTGGGATGTTCCCTTGCCCCTGCCGGAGCTGTGGGAGGCGGTGCGCTGGGCGGTGAAGCCCGAGGGCGCGGTGCTTCTGTTTGCCCAATGTCCCTATGACAAGGTGCTGGGCGCGTCCAACCTCCCCATGCTCCGCTATGAGTGGGTGTGGTACAAGAGCCGATGCACCGGGTTTCTCAACGCCCGCCGCGCTCCGCTGAAAAAGACGGAGAACATTCTGGTGTTCTATCAGAAGTCCCCGGCTTACTACCCACAATTTGAGCAGGGAGAGCCGTACAAGAAAATCCACCCCCGCAGCGGTCACAGTCCCAATTATGGAGCCTTTGAACGTATCAGCGGCGAGTCGGACGGGCGGCGGTTCCCCGGCAATGTGCTGGCGTTCCCCACGGTGGCGAATAC
>CACYOR010000018.1 GCA_902775985.1 Oscillospiraceae bacterium | reverse complement strand
GTCAGAAAACATGAGATTTCCGGGGAATACGGATTGCCACGTCGCTTCGCTCCTCGCAATGACAGAAACCGACTTTGTCGACAGCTTGAGCCCGGAACCAAACGGTTCCGGGCTCGTGCGTTGTAAATAAGAATCAGGCCCAGGGGTTCTCCGTGGGATAGGGCAGGGACTTGGGCTGGTTGTAGCCGATGTCCTGCACGCCCAGGAACTTAAAGACCTCGAAGAGGGCCTTGCCGTGATGGCCGAAGGCCACGGCGCCATGGTGCGGGAAGCGCTTCTGGATCAGCACGTGGCGATAGAAGCGGCCCATCTCATGGATGGCGAAGACGCCGATGCCGCCGAAGGAGGTGGTGGCCACGGGCAGGACCTCGCCCTCGGCGATGTAGGAGCGGAGAGTGCCCTCACTGTCGCACTGGAGACGGAAGAAGGTGATCTCGCCCGGCGCGATGTCGCCCTCCAGGGTGCCGCGGGTGAAGTCGGGGTCGGAGCCTTCCGGCTCAAGCAGGCGGTGCTGGATGAGCTGATACTTCACGGCCCGGTCGCTGCACATCTTGCAGCTGGGGGTGTTGCCGCAGTGGAAGCCCATAAAGGTGTCGGTCAGGCTGTAATCGAACTTGCCCTTGATCTGCTCCTCCCACATCTGGGCGGGGACGGAGTTGTTGATGTCCAGAATGGTGACCGCGTCGCCGGAGACGCAGGCGCCGATGTACTCGGAGAGCGCGCCGTAGATGTCCACCTCGCAGCTGACGGGGATGCCGCGGGCGGCGAGACGGGAGTTGACATAGCAGGGCTCAAAGCCGAACTGCTCGGGGAAGGCGGGCCAGCACTTGTCGGCGAAGGCCACATACTTGCGGGCGCCCTTGTGCTCCTCGGCCCAGTCCAGCAGCGTCAGCTCAAACTGCGCCATGCGCTCGAGCATGTCGGGGAAGTACTTGCCCTCGCCCATCTCGGCGGCCATGTCGGCGCAGACGGCGGGGATGCGCTCATCGCCCTTGTGGGCCTTGTAGCTCACCAGCAGATCCAGCTCGGAGTTCTCCTCGATCTCCACGCCCAGCTCATACAGACCCTTGATGGGGGCGTTGCAGGCGAAGAAGTCCTGGGGACGGGGGCCGAAGGTGATGATCTTCAGGTTCTGCACGCCGATGACGGCGCGGGCGATGGGATAGAAGTCCTTGATCATCTTGCCGATGTCGGCGGCGGTGCCCACCGGATACTCGGGGATATAGCCCTTCAGGTGGCGCATGCCCAGGTTGTAGGAGCAGTTGAGCATGCCGCAGTAGGCGTCGCCGCGGCCGTTGATGAGGTCGCCGTCGCCCTCGGCGGCCGCCACAAACATGCAGGGGCCGTCAAAGAATTTGGCGATCAGGGTCTCGGGCGTCTCGGGGCCGAAGTTGCCGAGGAACACGACCAGCGCGTTGCAGCCGGCGGCCTTCACGTCTTCCACCGCTTTGCACATGTCCTTCTCATTCTCCACGGTGACCGGGCACTCGTAGATGTTGCCGCCGCAGGTCTTGACAATGGCCTCGCGCCGGGCGATGGACAGGCCGATGGGGAAACAGTCGCGGGAGACGGCGATGATGCCGAGCTTGACTTCAGGGATGTTCTGCATTTGTATTTTCCTCCTTAAAAATCGGAATATATTTTACATGTCTTCCAGGTCGGCGGAGATATCCAGGTTCTCCCCGCGAAGACCGATGTGGGCGCCTCTCTTGGCCTCCTTGGAATCCGGATGGGCCAGCAGCCATTTGTTGCGGGCGGTCATCCAGGTGTCCTCTTCGCACTTCGGCTCAAAGTCGGGCTTCTCGGTGTTGGTGCCCTTGGGCAGCACCACCGCCACGCGGAAGCCGCAGTGGGGGCAGGTGTGGCAGGGGGCATAGTGGAGCGTGGTGGCATAGACCTCCACGGGCAGGCCCTTCGGGACGCGGAAGGCCTTGACCAGGGACGTGTCCAGCACGCCGTCCACGATCTCATCCTCCTTGGCCAGCAGCAGGATGAAGTCCTTGGTGCCGATGTTTACCTCGCTGTCCCGGTGATACTCCAGGCAGTTGAGCTTGGCGTTGTGGCCCCAGCACATGCCCAGCTGAATGGGCATGCCGCCGTAGGCCCGATCCCGCAGCTCGGGGAAGATGGCGCAGGCCTCCAGACTCTCGATGCCCGGCCGGTAGGCTGTGCCCTCATCGGGCATGTCGATTTCCTTCATGGCGGCCAGCAGCTCCGCCGTGTCGTAGCCCTCCAGAACTTTGCCGTAGGGCTTGAATTCCGGATCGGTGACGGAATAGATGTGCATGGTGAATTCTCCTCCTTATTTTAACACCTTGAACAGCGGCTTCATGGCCGGGTAGATGGCCTTGAACTGCTGATAGCGTTCCTCGTAACGGGCGGCCAGCGCGGGATCGGGCTCCAGCGTCTCCTTGACGTGCACCAGCGCCTGGGCGCAGGCCTCCACGCTCTCGTAGGCGCCGCAGCCCACCATGGCCAGCATGGCGCCGCCGTAGCCGGGGCCCTCCTCGGTCTGGGGAATGTCCAGGGCAATGTTCAGGACGTTGGCGAAGATCGTCCGCCACAGCGGGGAGCGGGCGCCGCCGCCGCAGAGCTTGGAGCGGCGGATGTCGATGCCGAGGCTCCGGGCCACCTCAAAGGAATCCCGGATGGCGAAGGCCACGCCCTCCAGCACGGCCTGCAGCATGTCGGCCCGGCTCGTGTCCATGGAGAGCCCTATGAAGGTGCCGCGGGCGTCGGTGTCGTTGATGGGGCTGCGCTCGCCCATCAGATAGGGCAGGAAGTAGACCCGGTTCCGTCCCAGCTTTTCCTTCGAGATGGGAGCCTGTTCCCCGGCGTAGTCGGTGGATTTCAGGATCTCATCACAGAACCACTTGTTGCAGCTGGCAGCCGAGAGCATGCAGCCCATCAGATGGTAATGCCCGTCGGCATGGGCAAAGGCGTGCAGGGCGTTGTTGGGGTCGACGCCGAAGTGCTCCGAGGAGATGAAGATCGTGCCGGAGGTGCCGAGGGAGAGATTGCAGGCGCCCTCGCCCACGGTGCCGGTGCCGACGGCCGCGGCGGCGTTGTCGCCCGCGCCGGCCACCACCTGGCAGTCCCGGGGCAGGCCCAGCGCGCCGGAGACAAAGCCCTGGATCGTGCCGATGACCTCATAGCTCTCAAAGAGCCTGGGCATCTGCGCCTCCGTGACGCCGCAGATGTCCAGCATCTCCGGCGACCAGCACTTGTGTTCCACATCCAGCAGCAGCATGCCCGAGGCGTCGGAGTAGTCGCAGGCGTGCACACCGGTCAGGCGGTAGTTGATGTAGTCCTTGGGCAGCATGATCTTTTTGATGCGGGCGAAGTTCTCCGGCTCGTGTTTGCGCATCCAGAGGAGCTTCGGCGCGGTGAAGCCGGCGAAGGCGATGTTCGCCGTCAGGGCGGAGAGCTTCTCCTTGCCCACCACGGTGTTGAGATACTCGGTCTCCTCGGCGGTGCGCCCGTCGTTCCAGAGAATGGCGGGGCGGATCACGGCGTCGTTCTCGTCCAGAGCCACCAGACCGTGCATCTGCCCGCCGCAGCCGATGCCCCGGATCTGGGACTTATCCAGGTGCTCGGTCAGCTGCAGGATGCCGTGCTGGACCGCCTTCCACCAGTCGGCGGGATTTTGCTCCGACCAGCCGGGCTGGGGGAAGGAGAGGGGATACTCCTTGGTGACGCTGCCGCAGATGGCGCCTTTCTCGTCCACCAGCAGGAGCTTCACCGCCGAAGTCCCCAGGTCAATACCAATATAATAGCTCATAGCAAATCCTCCCAAAAAAACAATTGCGAAACGCGTTTCGCAATTGAGGACTCGCGCTTATCGCAGCGGGCTACGCCCGCTTTGGTCGGCGCGAGGGCTCAATACATTCGCCTAAGGTGTTTTTAAAGCGGCAAAGCTGCTTTAAAAACGATTTGTAATCCCTTCGGGAAACCGAACGGGGTTTGCTATGCACAGTTTGAGAGTGCAAAGCATTTGAAATCATCCGTGCGCCTGCTTTTGCAGCTTTTTCAGAATCTGTGTCTGCACGGGCAGCCGTTCCCGCCGGGGATAACGCCCGGCGTAAAACCGTTCCAGCTCTCCGGCATCCGCCGCGTTCAGGCTTTCGATCAGCCCGGCGCCCAGGCCCTGGACGGCGATGAGCATCCAGTAGGCGCTTTTGAGATCCCGCCAGGCTTCCGGTGCGCTGAAAAGATAACGCAGTACGGCAGCGCAGGCCGCGGAGTCGGGCGCGGAAGCGGCGAAGTCCTTCAGCAGCGCATCCAGATCCGCCGCGAAGCGGTCGTGGCAGGGATCGTCCGCCGGGCCGGGGCGCAGACCGAAAAGCCCGTCCCCGATCCTGCGGTTTTTCTCCAGCTCCTGAACCGCCTGAATATAGCTTTGGTACAGCGCCTCCAGGCGCGCAAGCCAGGTCTCCATCAGGACTTTCCTTTCACGCAGAAATCCACCAGCCGCTGGCTGAAGGGCATGAAAAGCTGGGCCGCGGGGCCGACCACAAAGGCGCAGATCAGGGTGCCGAGACCCACCGTGCCGCCCAGGAGATAGCCGGCGCCGGCAAAGAAAAGATCCACGATCACGCGGGTGGGGCCGAAGGGCTTGCGGAGCTTTTCACTCAGCACCACGGCCACCAGATCGTTGGGGCCGGTGCCCGCCTCGGAGCGGATGACGATGGTCATGCCGAAGGCGAGGATCACACAGCCGAGCACCAGCAGCGGCAGACGCAGGCTCAGCGGGCCGTCCCCCCGGACGAGCGGGGAGAGCCAGACGGAATAGACGTCGATGATCGGGCCGCCCAGCGCCATGCACAGGAGCGTCCCCACGCCGATGTAGTGCCGATCCACGACCAGCAGCACCAGCACGATCAGCACCGAGACCAGCAGGTGGATCCGTCCGTGGCTCAGCCAGGGGATCGCGGCCGTCCGGCACAGACCCTGGATCAGCACGTTGAAGGGGTCGGAGCCCAGCTCCGTCAGCAGAAAGAGCGTCACGCCCAGATGGGCGATGGCAAGGCCCAAAAGGAGCAGCAGTACCCGGATCCAGAATTCCCGGGAGAGGGGCTTCTTCATGCCTCGTCCTCCCCCTGGGGCGCCTCTTCTCTGTCGGCGGGAAGGCGGGCCGCCTCCACCTCTTTTTTCCAGCGGCGGATCAGATAGACCGCGAAGACGAGTGCCGCCAGCAGAAAGAAGGCCGCGGCGGCATAGCCCACGGCGGGGGACATGCTCGTCTCCCCGGAGCGGACGCCCTTGACGATCTGCCAGGCCAGATAGACCAGGTAGCCCGCCACCAGGGCGCGCAGCGTGGCGCTGGTGCCCGCGCGGGCCCGGCGCTGCACATCGTATTCAACGCGGTTTTTCTCATCCATGGAGCGGATCCTCCCGATACAAAGAAGGGCAGCGGCTACACTATTGTACCGCCGCTGCCCTCAAATGGCAAGATGCTTTATCAGCCGGCCTTGCCGGTCTTGTGGTTGGAGACGACGTCGAAGATAACGGCGACCAGCAGCACCGCGCCCTTGACGATGTACTGCCAGTTGTTGTCCAGACCGATGATGGACATGCCCTGGTTGATGACGCCCAGGAAGATAGCGCCGATGCAGATGCCGGCCACCGTGCCGGAGCCGCCGTAAGCGGAGGCGCCGCCGATGAAGCAGGAGCCGATGGCGTCCATCTCGAAGGCGTTGCCGGTGTCGCCGTTGACGGAGGCGATGCGGGCGGCCATCAGCAGGCCGGAGAGACCGGCCAGGAAGGACATGGACAGATAGGCCAGGAAGTAGACCTTGCGGGTATCGATACCGGAGAGCTTGGTGGCCTTCTCGTTGCCGCCGACGGCATAGAAGTAGCGGCCGAGCGCGGTCTTGCTGGTGATGAAGGAGTAGATGAACACCACGGCCAGCACCCAGATCAGCATGACGGGGATGCCCTTGTACTTGGCCAGCTTCCAGGAGTAGTACACGATCAGCGCCGCGATGACCACCATCTTGCCCAGCTCCGGGGCGAGGGGGCCGACGGCGTAGCCCTTGCGGCTCTTCTTGGCGCGGCGCACGAAGACGGAGATGAGCAGGGCGACGGCGATGATCACGCCGACAATGAGCGCCGAGGGCAGCCAGCGGTTCTTGGCGTCGTCCAGGCCGGGGATCTGTACGTAAGAGGCGAAGATGTTCAAAAACTGCGCGTTCTTCACGGGGACGGTCTTGGACTTGAGGATGACACGGCCGAGACCGCGGAAGAGGAACATGCCCGACAGGGTACAGATGAAAGGCGGGATATGGATATAGCCGATCCAGAAGCCCTGCCAGCCGCCGATGACGGCGCCGACCATCAGGCAGATGAAGATGACCAGGATGGCGTTCATGCCGCTCTTATCCATGAGCTGGGCAGCCAGCGCGCCGACGAGGCAGACCGTGGAGCCGACGGACAGGTCGATGTTGCCGCCGGTCAGGATGCACAGCAGCATGCCGCAGGCCAGCACCAGAACGTAGGAGTTTTGCAGCATGAGGTTGGACATGTTCTGGGGATAGAGCAGGCGCCCTTCGGTCAGAAAACTGAACAGGATGAACACAGCCACCAGGGCTATGACCATCGTATACTTTTTGATAAAGGCTTTTACATTCACGTTCATCGCTCTTACGCTCCTTCTTCGTTCTTTTCCGACCGGAGGATCGCGGCCATGATCTTCTCCTGCGTGGCGTCCTCCACGTTCATCTCCGCGACGATCCGTCCCTCATTCATGACGTAAATACGGTCGCACATGCCGAGAATCTCCGGCATCTCCGAGGAGATCATGATGACGGACTTGCCCTGGGCGACCAGATCGTTCATGATGCAGTAGATCTCATACTTGGCACCCACGTCGATGCCGCGGGTCGGCTCATCCAGGATCAGCACGTCCGCGTCGGCGTACATCCACTTGGCCAGCAGCACCTTCTGCTGGTTGCCGCCGGAGAGGTTGCCCGCCTCCTGCTGGACGCTGGGCGTCTTGGTCTTGAGCTTTTCCCGGTATTCCTCGGCCACCAGGTTTTCCTTCACCGTGTCGATCACGCCGCCGGAGCAGACCTTGTCCAAGCGGGCCAGGGTGTTGTTCACGGCGATGGTCTGGGGCAGGATCAAGCCGTTGCCCTTCCGATCCTCGGTGACGTAGGCGAGGCCGGCCTCGATGGCCTGGCGCTCGTTGCGCAGGTGTACTTCCTTGCCGCCGATAAAGAGCTGACCGCTGATGCCGGTACCGTAGGCGTGGCCGAAGATGGACATGGCCAGCTCCGTCCGCCCGGCACCCTGCAGGCCCGAGAAGCCCACGATCTCGCCCTTCTTCACGTAGAAGGAGACGTTGTCGTCCACGACCTTTTCGGTGTAAACCGGGTGGTGGACAGTCCAGTTCTTGACCTCCAGACCGATCTCACTGCCGACGCGGCGCTCCCGCTTGGGGAAACGGTCGGACAGCTCACGGCCGACCATGCCGCGGATGATGCGGTCCTCGTCGACGCTGCGGTCGTGGTTGTCTATGGTTTCAATCGTCGAGCCGTCGCGCAAAACCGTGATCCGATCCGCCACATAAGCGATCTCGTTGAGCTTGTGGGAGATGATGATCGAGGTCATGCCCTGCTTCTTGAACTCCAGAAGGAGGTTGAGAAGCATCTTGGAGTCCTCCTCGTTCAGGGAGGAGGTGGGCTCGTCGAGAATGAGCAGTTTTACGTTTTTGGAGAGCGCCTTGGCGATCTCGACAAGCTGCTGCTTGCCGGTGCCGATATCCTTGATGAGGGTATGCTCGCTCTCTTTCAGGCCGACCTGGTCCATGTGCGTGCGCGCCTCATGGTAGGTGCGGTCCCAGTCGATGCCGAAACGGCCCTTCCGCTCGTTGCCCAGGAACATGTTCTCCCCAATGGAGAGCTCCGGAATCAGGGCCAGCTCCTGGTGGATGATAACGATACCCAGCTTTTCGCTGTCTTTCAGCGTGCTGAAATGGCAGACCTCGCCATTATAGATGATATCGCCGGTATAGCTACCGAAGGGATAGGTGCCGGACAGCACGTTCATAAGCGTGGATTTTCCCGCGCCGTTCTCGCCCACAAGGGCGTGGATCTCACCGCGCTCGACCTGGAGGTTGACGTTGTCAAGCGCCTTGACGCCGGGAAACTCCTTCGTGATGTTTTTCATCACAAGAATGTGATCAGCCAAAATGAAAACCCTCCTCTGTGTTTCTCCGCTGCGTGGAATGAGAGGAAACTGTAATCCGGTGAAAACGCGTTTTGCAATCGGTACACGTCCGAACCTGAAAAGGAGGGGCGGGGGTGAACCCCGCCCCTTGGTGCGTTACACGTTTTCAGGGGAATCAGCCGAGCGTGGAGACCAGATACTGGTGGTTGGCATCCCACTCGTAGTTGCCGGTCTCGACCAGCAGATCCAGGTTGCTGGCGTCGATGGAGTAGGGAACCAGCAGGTAGGAGGGAACAACGCCCAGACCGTTGTCATAGGTCTCGGTGTCGAACGCGGCCTCGGCGTCGAACTTCTCGCAGAGCTCCTCGCCCGGGGTCTCGCCGTTGAGGATGGCGGAGACCAGAACCAGGGTGACGCCCGCCTCGTCGGAGACGTTCTTGTAGACGGTCATGGTCTGGATGCCGTCGACGATGTTCTGCAGGTTGCCGATATCGCCGTCCTGACCGGTGACGATGGGCTGGTTGCTGCCGGCATAGTCGGAGACGATGGCCTGGGCAACACCGGCGGCGGTGGAGTCGTTGGAGCAGAGGGCGATGTCAAGGACGGTGCCGTCGCCATAGTAGGAGGCGAGGGTGTTCTGGAAGTTCTCCAGAGCGGTGTCGGTGCTCCACTGAGGCGTGGCGACCTGCTCAAAGGTGGTCTTGCCGGAGGGGATCTGCAGGGTGCCGGCGTCGATGAAGGGCTTCAGGGTATCGAAGGCGCCGTTGAAGAAGTAACCGGCATTGGTGTCGGCGGGGTCGCCGGCGGTGAACTCGATGTTGAAGGTCTTGTCGCCCGCGTTCTCGAGATCGAGAGCGTCGATGACATACTGGGCCTGCAGCACGCCGACCGTGTAGTTATCGAAGGAGACATAGTAGGCGATGTCCGCGTTGTTGATCAGACGGTCGTAGGCGATGGTGACGATGCCGGCATCGGCGGCGTCGGCCAGAACGGAGCTCAGCGTGTCGGAGTCGATGGCGGCGATGACCAGGACCTCAACACCGTCAGCGATCATGTTGGCGATGTCGTTGTTCTGCTGAACAGCGTCGTTATCGGAGTAGGTCAGCTCGACCTCGAAGCCAGCCGCCTCGAACTGCTCCTTCAGGTAGGAGCCGTCACGGTTCCAGCGCTCCAGGGACTTGGTGGGCATCGAGATGCCGACCTTGTGGGCGTCGTCAGCAAAGGCCACGCTGGTGCTGGCCAGCGCAAAGACCATGGCCAGTGCCAGGATCAGTGCAAGAACTTTTTTCATTGGGTTTGTCCTCCTTTTAGATTTGTTTCGTTTCTTGAAGTTGTTTCAACTTCGTTAAGCATATTTTACCGATATTCTCTTTGGAAATCAAGTTGATTTTGCAGTTTTACCTCTTGTTTGGCGAATACGCCGCATTTTCTCAAGCGAAATTGTGCACAATGACGAGATTGGGAAAATGCGGGATTTAAATATATAAAGCAATTTTGCAAAAGTGGCTGAAAAATGCTTGACGAGACGGCGGAACGTGCTACAATAAAAGCGGATGAAAGGCAGGAAAACAGACTTATGGAAAAAGGCGGTGAGCGTTTTGCCTTATTCGTTTACTGATACGTTACGACCGTCCTCCACGCGCAGCCGCATCTACCGCGCGCTTTACGACGCGCGGGATTTCTGCTCCCGGCAGACCCTGGCGCGGGACTGCGAGCTCAGCCTTCCCACGGTGCACCAGTATCTGACGGAGTTGTTTCAGGCCGGGCTTGTCCGCTATTCCGGGGAGGAGCGGGCCACCGGCGGCCGCAAGGCCCAGGGCCTGGATATCGTGCCCGACGCGCGGATCGCCCTGGGCGTCTCCGTCACGGGGCACCACCTGCGGCTCTCGGCGGTGGACCTGCGCCTGGAAGAGCTGGCCTATCGGCGGGAGAGTTTTGAGCTGGACGCCCATCTGGGCCGGACGGACGGGGCGATGGCCGGCATCCTGGAGGAGTTTCTGGATGATTTTCATCTGGATCGGAAACGGCTGCTGGGCGTGGGGATCAGCATTCCGGGCCTGATCAGTCCGGACGGGAGACGCATCAGCTTCGCCCCGACCTTGGGGATCCGGAATGCGCCGCTCTATCCCCTGATCCGGGGCATCGACTACCCGGTGCATGTGGAGAACGACGGCACCGCCAGCGGCCATGCGGAGAGCGTTGTCCGGCGGCAAAAGGAGAGCCTGGCCTATCTGTCCCTGGAGGAGGGGATCGGCGGCGCGGTGCTGATCGACGGCCTGCCCTATCCGGGCAGCGGCGCCAAAAGCGGCGAGTTCGGCCATATCTGTGTGGAACCGGGCGGCCTGCGCTGCAGCTGCGGGCGCTGCGGCTGCCTGGAGGCCTACTGCTCCGCGGCGCGGATCGAATCCTGTTTCGGGGTCAGCCTGGAGGAGTTCTTCCGCGGTGTGGAGGAGCACCGGCCGGACTATGAGGCGCTGCTCTTTGATATGCTGCGGCACCTGGCTATCGGCATCAACAGCATCCACATGGTTCTGGACTGCGATGTGGTCCTGGGCGGCTTCCTCTCGGAGTATCTGCAGCCCTGGCTGCCCGCTCTGCGGCAGTATGTGCTGGCGGGCAACCCCTTTGCCGAGAACGCGGATTTCGTCCAGCTCAGCACCCTGCGCCGGCACATCACCTCCCTGGGCGCCGCGCTCTTCTTTGTGCGTGAGTTCGTCACAGGGGTATAGGCACAGAATGGAACAGCAGCCCTGACGGTGCAAAACCGTCAGGGCTGCTTCTTGGTAAGAGGGTTTATCCTTCCCGTTCCACGATGGCCACGGTGCGCTCGTCCATGATCCCGTGGAAGAATTTCCGGAGTACCGCGGGAAAGATGGGGTTCTCCGGCTCGGCCAGGGCAAAGAGCGTCATGGAGCTGCGCAGCTTCAGATCGTCCGGATAGCCCATGACCTCTGAGGGATCGGAGCTCTCGAGACCCAGCAGGGCGCCGGAGATCTCCAGCAGCCGCTCCCGCAGGACGGGATCGGCCAGATAGGCCTTCGCCTCGCCCAGGTCCTGGATGGCGTAGAACTGGGCCGTGGAGGAGTAGCCCAGGCCCTGGATCTGCGGGAAGATGTACCAGATCCAATGGCTGCGCTTATTTCCCGCGCGGATTTCGCTGAGAGCCCGGTCATAGTCCCGGGCCTGGGCCCGGTGGAAACGGGAGAGATCATAGGACATAAGGGCACCTCCAACAAGGTGTTTTTCTATAATGACTATATGATGGCGAAAAGCCAAGAAGCTTTTCGCCGCGCGGCTTTGCCGCGCAGCCAAACAGGTTCGCTGTTTGGCCATATATTCATTTCAATGAGCATCGGGCGAATGACCCTTTGGGCCATTCGCTGCCAAACTTGTCGTTTGGCAGCGAGAACGATCGAATTTGCGATCGTTCTCGCCATCCGATGATGATTATAGAATAATCCGGAATGGACAAAATGTCAAAGGCAAACGGGAAATTTGGCCGGTCAGAAGGCTTTTCAGGCGCATTTTTCCGGTAAAAACGGCTCATTTTTGTCAATAATTAACATATACAATTTGGAATCAGGGTGCTATAATCCAAGCGATTCCAAAGATAAGGAGGAATGTTTGAAATGGCTGTTAAGAAAGCTGCCGAAGAGAAAGCCGCGGAGAAGAAGCCCGTGGAGAAGAAAGTCGAGACCGTGAAGGCCGAGAAGGTTGAGAAGGTCGAAAAGGTCGCAAAGGTCGAGAAGGCCCCCGCCAAGAAGCCCGCGGAGAAGAAGCCCGCCGCCAAAAAGCCCGCTGCCAAGAAGACTGCTGAAGTCATCATTCAGTCTCCTCTCGGCGGAGAGATCACCGGTGCTGAGATCCTCAAGCGCGTCGGCGATGTGGATAAGGTCTATGTGAGAGTCGACGAGAACAAGGCTTACTGGGTTCGCGGCGACGAGACCGGCAGTGTCGATCTCTGGTAAAAATACGCTTTTTCACCCGACAGAAATGTCGGGTCTTTTTTATGATAAATGCCCTGCGGAAGATTCCGCAGGGCATTGTGTCATGTTGGGGAACTCAGCTGATCTTCAGCTCCTCCCAGAGCTGGTTGAGATAGTCCAGGGTGGCCTGGTCCAGGTTGCGGTAGGCGTACTCGTTATAGAGCGCGGAGAAGTCCTCCATCTCGGGATAGAGGATCTCCATGGTCTCCTCGCCCAGATCCTCGGCGTACTCCTCACTCTCATAGACCAGAGTGTTGGGAGAGGCGTAGTAGATATACTCGGCATTGGCGATGGCCGGCTCCTCGGAGAGCATGTAGTTGATGAAGATCTCGGCCAGCTTCTGGTTCTGGCAGGCCTTGGGGATGCACATGGCGTCCACGAAGTAGTTGGTGCGCTCGGGATAATAGAACTGCAGATCCACGCTGTCGGACTGGTTGTCCAGCATGGTGAAGTAGTCGCCGGCGTAGTAGGCGCCCACGGCGGCCTCACCGGACTCCATCATGTTGTAGATCTCGTCCATCACGTAGCTCTTGACCAGGGGAGCCTGGGTCTTGAGCTCGGCCAGGGCGGCGTCCCAGTTGGCGGCGTCGGTGCTGTTCACGTCCAGACCCAGCTTGTACTGGGCGGTGGCGAAGGCGTCGCGGGAGTTGTTAAACTGCAGGATGTTGCCGGCATACTTGCTGTTCCACAGCAGGTCCCAGTCGCCGGCGTCGGCCTCGTCCACCACCTTGGCGTTGTAGATCACGCCCACCACGCCGTAGGTGTAGGGCACGGAGTAGAGGTTGTCGGGATCGTAGTACAGACCGCGGAAGCTCTCGTCGATGTACTGATAGTTGGGGATGTTGTCAAAGTTCAGGGGAACGAGCATATCCTCGGCGGCCATGCGGGCGATCATGTAATCGGAGGGGATGATGACGTCATAGCTGACAGCACCGGTGGAGAGCTTGTTGTACATGTCCTCGTTGCTGGCGTAGGTGTCGTAGTTGACGTGGATCTTTTCCCCGTAGGTCTCCTCGTACCACTTCTCAAACTCGCGGATGGTGTCGAAGCTGTCCTCGGAGCCGTCGGAGATGTATTCGCCCCAGTTGTAGACGTTCAGGGTCAGCGTCTTGGAGGAGCCGCAGCCGGTGAGCAAAACGGCGCAAAGCAAAACGGCGGCGAGCAGCAGGGCGGTGATCTTTTTCATGAGTGTGTCCTCCTTGATAGGTGATATTCAAAAGGCGTATTACGCTTTTTTGGCTTTTTTCTTCTCTTTGGCGGCCTTGACGCTGCCGGCGGTCTCCTCATCGGAGAGGTTGGAGATCAGCAGCAGGGCCAGGATGACGAAGAAGATGATGGTCGCCAGGGCGTACATCTTGGGGGTGACGGTCTTCTTGGTCATGTTGTAGATGCGGATGGGCAGGGTCTGGAAGCCATTGCCGGCGGTGAAATAGCTGATGACGAAGTCGTCCAGGGACAGGGTGAAGGCCATAATCAGACCGGTTACGATGCCGGGCAGGATCTCGGGGATCTCCACCTTGAGAAAGGCGCGCAGCGGTGTGCAGCCCAGATCCATCGCCGCCTCGGGCAGGGCCTTGTCCATCTGCTGGAGCTTCGGCAGCACCTGCAAAATCACATAGGGCAGGGAAAAGGTGACGTGGGCGATGAGCATGGTGAAGAAGTTCAGGCTCGTGGCGGCGCCGAAGAGCCGGCCCACAAACACGAACATGAGCATCAGGGAGATACCGGTGATGATATCCGGGTTGATCATCGGGATATCGGTCACGGTGTCCAGCGCCAGGCGCAGGTAGCGGTTGCGCAGCCGGTGGATGCCCACGGCGGCGGCGGTGCCCATGACGGTGGCGATCAGCGAGGAGGAGACGGCCAGCAGCAGGGTGTTGCGCACGGCCTTTAAGGTCTCGGTATCCCGGAACAGCTCCCGATACCAGTAGAGGGAGAAGCCGGAGAAGACCGAGAGGCTCTTGCTCTCGTTAAAGGAGAAGACCAGCAGGATGATGATGGGCGCGAAGAGGAAGAGCAGGACCAGTGCGGTATAGACTTTGGATACAGGTTTCATGTCTCTCTCCCTCCTTATGCGACGGCCTTTTTGTTGGCACCGCGCTGCATAAAGGCCATGGCCACCAGCAGCACCACCATGAGGATAAAGGCGATGGCGGCGGCAAAGTGCAGGTTGTTGGCGGTGTACTGCCCCTCAATGGCGTCGCCGATCAGATAGAATTTGCCGTTGCCCAGCTTCTGGGAGATGTAGAAGGTGGAGATGGAGGGGATCAGCACCATGTTGACGCCGGAGATGACGCCCGGCAGGCTCAGCGGCCAGATGACCCGGCGCAGCACGCCGAAGCCGTTGCAGCCCAGATCCCGTGCCGCCTCCAGAAGCTTGATGTCCATTTTCGCCATGACGGAGTAGATGGGCAGGATCATGTAGGGGAAGTAGTCGTAGACCATGCCGATGACGACGGCGCTCTCGGTGCCGATGATGTGCACCGGGCGCAGGCGCAGCAGGCCCAGGAAGGAGTTGAAAATGCCCGTGTCCTGCAGGATCGTCATCCAGGCGTAGGTGCGGATCAGGAAGTTCATCCACATGGGGATCATGATCAGCGTGATCATGATCTTCTGCGTTCTCGCGGAGGAGCGGGAGATGATATAGGCCGCGGGATAGCCCATCAGCAGGCAGAGGATCGTGGAGATCACGGCCAGCTTCAGCGAGCGGCCGAAGATCAGCAGATAGGTGTGCACCTCTTTCGCCGCGCCGCTGTCGTCGGTGACCTTGGAGGTGGCGGTAAAGAAGCGGGTGATGTTGGCGGTGGTGAAATGGAAGCTGTTGTCGGTGAAGGCGTAGTAGGCCACGAAGATCAGCGGCACCACAATGAACAGCACGGCCCAGGCCGAATAGGGCCCCAGGCAGAGCCGCTCGATCCTCTTTGAGCGGCGGCGGACATGGTTTTCGTTCTTCATTCCGCGCTCTCGCTTTCCGCCTCGGCGGCCTCGACGACCTCGCCCAGTTCCTCCAGATCCTCTTCCTCCAGCTCGCCGATCTCGTCCATCTCCATGGAGAAGGAGGAGTAGTCGCCGAACATGCCGGAGTACTCGGATTTTTCCATGATATGGATGGCGTCGGGCTCGATGTACAGGCCGATGCGCTCGTCCACGTCCACAAAGTCGGTGGTCTGGATCATCCACTTGAAGCCGTTGATGTCCACGATGATTTCATAGTACACGCCCAGGAAGGTCACGGAGGTGACCACGCCGCGCAGATGGCCCTTTTCCACGGGCACGATGTCCACGTCCTCGGGGCGGACGACCACGTCCACGGGGGTCTGCTTGCCGAAGCCGCTGTCCACGCACGCGAACACATGGCCGGAGAAGCGCACCTTCCGATCCTCCAGCATGACGCCGTCGAGGATGTTGCTCTCACCGATGAAGTCGGCCACAAAGGCGTTCTTCGGCTCGTTGTAGATATCGATCGGCGTGCCGATCTGCTGGATGCGGCCCTCGGACATGACCACCACCGTGTCGGACATGGAGAGGGCCTCCTCCTGGTCGTGGGTGACAAAGACGAAGGTGATGCCGGTGGCCTTCTGGATCTTTTTCAGTTCCTGCTGCATGTCCTTGCGAAGCTTCAGGTCCAGGGCGGCCAGAGGCTCGTCCAACAGCAGGACCTTCGGGCTGTTGACCAGGGCGCGGGCGATGGCCACGCGCTGCTGCTGGCCGCCGGAGAGACTGGTCACGCTGCGCTTTTCAAAGCCGCTGAGGGCCACCAGCTTCAGCATTTCGGAGACCTTTTCCTCGATCTCGGCCTTGGGGACGCGCTTTTCCCGCAGGGGAAAGGCCACGTTCTCGAACACGTTCAGGTGGGGGAAGAGGGCGTAGCGCTGAAACACGGTGTTGACGTTGCGCTTGTGGGGCGGGAGATTGTTGATGTTGTCGCCCAGGAAGATCACGTCGCCCTCATCGGCGGTCTCAAAGCCGGCGATGATGCGCAGCGTCGTGGTCTTGCCGCAGCCGGAGGGACCGAGCAGGGTCAGGAATTCGTTGTCGCAGATATAGAGATTGATGTTATCCAGTACGACCTGCCCGTCAAAGGATTTGCTCACGTTTTTCAGTTCGATGATCTTGTTCTCTTTGTTCATCCCGCTGCCCTCCCGAGACAATGAAAAATGACGTGTGCCAATAGCACACGTCACCTGTGTATACACGTATGACCGCCCTGTTACGAGCGGATCCGGTGTTCCCAATGGGTTTAGAGTCTATATAGCAAAGATTACTTTTACTACTCTTATTGACCATTTCACAAGTTTGTATGCTGTTAAGCACTGGTTTATAGTAACCAACTTTGTAAAACTTGCGCTTTTAACGCAATCAATAAGGCAACAGAAGTTGCCGCCGCCTTCCGCGGGAATTCGGCATTCGACCCGGCTGTCCGTATGGCCTGAGCCGCTTGGCGCGGCGGTCGCATCTTGCTTCGGATAGACCCTATCCAATTGAGACAACTGATTTTAGCGCGTTTGCCCCTGAATGTCAACAGAAAACTTCCTGTTTTTCACAGTTTCTGAGGGATCAGCGCTCGAAAAGCACATGCTTTCCGAACCTTACGTGAGCACCGGCACGATGTCCCGGGCATTGCCCTCCCGGTAGGTCTGCCTGATGAAATCCAGAAAACGGCTTACGGCCGGGTGCGTTTCGGCGCGGTAGAAGATCCCGTAGGGGAGCAGGAACTCCTGTTCAAAGGGCAGCACCGTCATGTTGATGAGGATATCGCTCCAGCACATGGGCACCAGCAGCGCATCCCGGCGGAAGGCCGACTCCCACAGCAAATCGGAGTCGCTTTGACGCTTCAGGGGAGGGAAACACCCCATATCGCGCGGAGAATGTTGGCGCTTTCCAAGTCTTTGCTGCCTGTGCCGCAGCCAACCTGTTCCACGCGCAGAAGGGGCAGATCGCAAAAGCTCTCGACAAAATGGCGCAGCAGGGCCGCGCCGGTGGGGGTGCAGAGCTCCCCGCTGACGGGACCGGCGTAGATCGGGACGCCCCGCAGAAGCCGGAGTGTGGCCGGAGCGGGCACACTCAGGATCCCGTGGGCGCAGCGGACCGTGCCCTTCCCCACGTTGATCGGGGAGGCGAGGATGCGCTCAGGCGCCAATTCGTGCAGCAGAAAGCAGACGCTCACCACGTCGGCCATGGCGTCCAGGGAACCGACCTCGTGGAAATGGATGTTTTCGATGGGCTGCCCGTGGACGGCGCTCTCCGCCTCGGCCAGCAGGGCATAGACCTGCAGCGCGTTCTCGACGACAGGCGCGGGCAGCGGGAGCGAGCCGATGAAGGCCTGAACCTCCCGAAGGCTTGTATGGCGGTGATGGCGGTGCTTGTGTTCCGCCGGGACCGACTCGCCCTCCACCCGATCGCCGATGCGCACCGTCACATGGGTGCCCTGGATGCCGCACTTGCTGTCCTTGCGAAAGGATAGAACAGCCCGGCCGGCAAAGGCCGCGTTCAGCGCCGCGACCGCCTCCTCCGGCTTCGGATGCAGCTCCAGCAGCGCGGCGGTCAGCATGTCGCCCGCCGCACCCATGGCGCAGTCAAAATACAGCGTTTTCATGTCAGTACCTCGTTCATGCTTCCGCTGCGGTAGCCCCGGAGATCCAGCGTCACATAGCGAAAGCCGTAGTCCTTCAGCCGCTCATAGACCAGGCTGCGCGTCTCCGCGTCCATCAGCCGGTCAAATTCCTCCGGCAGGATTTCGATTCGGGCCACGTCGCCGTGGATCCGGACGCGCAGCTGCTGAAAGCCCAGGCCGAAGAGAAGCTGTTCGGCCCTGTCCACCCGGGCGAGGCCTTCGTCGGTGATGGCTTCTCCATAGGCGAAACGGGAGGCCAGACAGGCAAGAGAGGGCTTGTTCCAGGTGGAAAGCCCCAGCTCCCGGGAGAGAAGACGGATCTCCTCCTTGCCGAGGTCCAGCTCCAGCAGGGGGCTGCGGATCCCCAGCTCCCGCAGAGCGCGCATGCCGGGACGATAGTCGCCGGTGTCATCCCGGTTGCTGCCCTCAATCACCGCGGCGAGGCTCTGCTCCTGCGCGCAGCGGAGGATGTTGAGGAAGATCTCTTTTTTGCAGTGATAGCAGCGGTCGGGCGGGTTCTCCCGGGCATGGAAGAGCGCCAGCGCCTCGGCCGGGAGGACGATCTGCCGGATGTTCTCGCTGCGGCAGAAGGCGGCGGCCGCCTCCAATTCCCGCGGGGGGACGAAGGGCGGCGCGGCTGTCACCGCGACGGCCCGGTCGCCCAGCACATCGTGGGCAACTTTCAGCAGAAAGCTGGAATCCACGCCGCCGGAAAAGGCCACCGCGGCGCTCCCCAGAGAGCGGAGAACGGCTTTCAGGTTTTCCCGTTTTTCATGCAGCGAATCCATGGCGCTTCCTCAGTGCAGATGGTTGATGAGGCTGGCCATGTAGCCGCCGCCGAAGCCGTTATCGATGTTTACCACGGATACGCCGCTGGCGCAGGCGTTGAGCATGCTCAGCAGCGCCGCGATGCCGCCCAGCGAGGCGCCGTAGCCCACACTGGTGGGGACGGCGATCACGGGGCAGTCGGCCAGCCCGCCGATGACGGCCGGGAGAGCGCCCTCCATGCCCGCCACGGCGACGATGCAGCGCGCCTGCATGATCGGCTCCATATTCCGCAGAAGGCGGTGAATGCCGGAGACCCCCACGTCGTACAGCCGGACGACCCGGTTGCCCAGGGCCTCGGCGGTCAGGGCGGTCTCCTCGGCCACGGGCATGTCGCTGGTGCCGCCGGTGGCGACCACGATGGTCCCGTCGCCGTCCGGCTCGGGCAACTCCCCGATGATGCCGACGCGGAGCTGGATCGTTTTTTCTGCGATCCCTTTGTGAAGGAAGGTCTGAGAATCAGGCGCAGCAGTGTGGTTTTCGACTTCCTGGCAGACAGGAACAAGGAAAAAGCGCGGTCCTGCGTCATACTGGACATTCCGGCATCGCGGAAGGAAGGAGATAGGATTTCGGCATTCTTTTGCGGCAAGATGCGTGAGGCTTCGGACGTCTGCTTTAATTATGGCTGGGACAACGGTCTTTGTCGAGTGACCCTGTCCGGCGCAGCGGATTCTGTCGCAGACATTATGTATGCGTACAGTGTTACGGATTTTAACAATTGACCTGGTTTTATTGATATAGCAATCTTTAGCCCAAATATGGCTGGTGTCTAAAAAGACATGGGCTATATTTAGATAAGTCATACGGATGCGGTATGACGAAATCGACGTGATCAGCGGGGGACTATGGATGCGCCAGCTAAGCGCACACCCAGGTCCCTTGGCTGATTTTTTATTATTTTGACATCAGGCTTTTATAGCACCATAAGTATGATTCTCATGCTTGTGGTGCTTTTTTTCGACTCCATATTCTTCGGGATCCTGCTTGTGAATTGCCAAAAACTGTTGTTTATCGCAACGTCCGTGAGTGAAGTGTTTCGATTATAAACGCCCGATCAAATATATCACGCCAAGCCCTTGATTTTTTGTACAATTCCTATACAATAGTCTATACAAGGAAGGATCGCCGTGATGCTTTTTCACAAAAATCCAATTCAAGAAAGGGGTAAACACATGAAAGAGATATCCAGACGTTCTTTCCTCAAAGGGACGGCCGCGGCGGCGCTCGGCGTTGTTGCTTCCACCGCGCTTCCCACCGTTGCAATGGCAGACGACGAAGAAGTAAAGTACCAGATTCCCGAACTGCTTTCCGAACGCGATTTCGAAGAATCCATGGCGGAGTACAAAGTCATCACCCCTGAAGAAGAGAAGGACTACGACGTTGTTGTCGTCGGCGCGGGCACGGCCGGTGTTCCCGCGGCGCTCTCCGCGTTTGAAGCGGGCTGCAGCGTGGCCTGCCTCCAGAAGGAGAGCATCGCCATCGCCCAGGGCGGCAACGGCTCCGGTTTCTATCTCGAAAAGTCCGATCCCCTCGCGGTCAAGCGCTTCATCCAGGCCTTTAACCTTGACTGCAACGGCAGAGCTGATATCCCCCACCTCAAGATGTACATCGAGACCTCCGGCGAAGTGATCGACTGGATCATTGACCGCGTCGGCAAAGGCGGCATGGAGCCCGCCAACGACCATGAGCAGTTGTTCAAGTTCATGGAAGACGGCAAGGAGATCGTTTGCTACAACCGTGAGATCAACTACGGCCCCAAACCCCTGGACGTGGGCGACGCCATGCGTGCTCTGGCCGGCTATGCCGCCGAGCAGGGCGTGGAATTCTTCTATCAGACCCCCGGCGTTCAGCTCGTCACTACCGATGGCCGTGTGACCGGCGTCATCGCCTATGACATGACCGCCAAGAAGTACATCCAGTTTAACGGCAAGAAGGGCGTCATCCTCGCCACCGGCGACTACCAGAACAACAGCGCGATGGTTGAGCGCTTCTGCCCCGACGTGAAGGACTTCGACAAGAAGCAGTACCGCAAGACCGGCGACGGCCACCTCATGGGCATGCTGGTCGGCGCCCGGATGGAGAACGTCGGCCATACGCACATGATGCACGACTTTGACGGCGGCCCCATGGGCAGCCTGCCCTTCCTCTGCGTGAACGACAACGGCGAGCGTTTCATGAATGAGGAGACCAAACACATCTGGGTCAATAATATCCTCCGCTCGCAGCCCAATCCCGGCTGGTTCACCCATGTGTTTGACAGCGATTACGAGACCACCTATGCGGAGGCAGGCTACAAGCCCACGCCGCTCGCCTCCCTCGAACGCTATATCCCCGGCTTCGCGGAAGATACCACCGGCCTGAAGAAAGAGCTTCTCCAGACCTACCGGGCCGATACGCTGGAAGAGCTGGCGGAGATCATCGGGATCCCGGCCGACGCTCTCATCGCCAGCGTGGAGCGCTACAACGAGCTGTGCGAGAAGGGCGTGGACGAGGACTTCGGCAAGGAATCCAAGAACATGATCCCCATCAAGACGGCTCCCTTCTGGGGCATCCACCGCCATATCCGCGTCTCCTCCATTGACAGCGGCCTGATCACCGATACCCGGTGCCGCTGCGTCGACAAGGACGGCAACGTCATTCCCGGCCTGTATGCGGCGGGCAACACCAGCGGTCCTCTCTGCGGCAGCAACGACTGGCAGATGTACTGCAGCGGCATGAGCGTTGGCTGGGGCTGGGTCACCGGCCGCCGTTCGGGCCTCTGCATTGCGGAGGAAGAAGTCTGATTTTAGACGCGGATCCCGAGTTGCATGCACTGATATCGTTTCTCTCATCCTCCCTGAAATCCCTGGGGTTTCAGGGAGGATTCTTTTCTGTCAAAAACCGCTGTTTGGTGGATGCCCGTCTTGTTTCTTTTTCCCGATCATGCTATTCTATTCCCGGTGTATTCATGGCAAAAAGGAGTGTTCCGATGAAAACATCTTTTCGCGCCCGCATTCTGTGCGTGCTTTTCTTGCTGGCGGCGGCCGCCGCCTGCTCCGGCTGCGGGCAGAGGACAGAGAAACGGGCGCCTGAGGCGATCATCGAGGAAATGGTGGTCGACTTCGGGAGCTACGGCAGTGAGGCGGAGGAGCATATCCGGGCCCTGCTGAAGGAACTGCGCGCCGTGGATTCGGATGCGGCGGAGCGCTGGGACGGCATCATGGCGCTGTGGAAAAGCGTGAACACAGAACTGACGGTCTGGGAGGGCGTGCTGCCGGACGGACTGCCGGAGACGGATGAGCTGGGCATCGTGGCTCTCGGCTTCCAGCTCAATCCCGACGGGAGCATGCGCGACGAGCTGATCGAACGCCTCAAGGTGCTCAAGGCCGGCGCGGAGAAGTATCCCCGGGCCTGGATCGTCTGCACCGGCGGCGGGACGGCGGCGGAGAACCCAGGCGCCACGGAGGCCGGAAAGATGGCCCAATGGCTGATCGAAAACGGCGTCGCGGCAGAGCGTGTTCTGGTGGAGGACCGCTCCCTCACCACGGCGCAGAACGCCGTCTATTCCTATGAGCTCCTGAGGGAACGCTGCCCCCAGGTAAAGCAGCTTGCGATCGTGTCCAGCGACTACCATATCGCGACCGGGACCCTCCTCTTTGAAGCGGAGGCGATCCTGCGCGCGGAGAAGGCCGACGCCCCGGCCATGCACGTCGTCTCCAACGCCGCGTGGAAAGCGCCCTCCGGAAGCCTCTCGCCCATGTTCCAGGCGGGGGCCTTGATCGAACTGTCCGGCGAAACAGAGACAGCCTTCGAAATCTACTACGACACCTATGACATTCACGAGCTGCCGCCGTTGCCTTGAGGCTTTCCTGCGCTGCGCCCGTGCCGGAGTTAAATAGAAATTTCTATTTCGGTTAGGAGAGATACATCGATGGATCAACAACTGGAAAGAAAGTGCCTGAACCTGGCGGAAAACTACCGGATTCTATCGGCGGGCAACAAACTGGAGTTTACGGAGATGATTCTGGCCTGCGCCGGGATCTATCTCGCTGCGGGCCGGGAGCCGGACATGGACAGGATTCAGGAGTGCAAAAAGCTCCTGAAGAGCAAGGCCGGCATTTTCTCCAACTTCCGGGGCTCGGACGAACTTCTGGTGCGCTGCAAGATGGCACTTTCCGCCGATCCGGAGCTCTATTTTGAGAACCTGGAGCGGGAGTATAAGCGCCTCAAGACCTTTTTCAGCGGCGAGCAGACGGTTCTGGCTGCCATGATCCTGGCGGAGCAGGGCGCTGCGGCGGAGGGACTGGCGGAAAAGACGAAGCAGATCTATAAGGAGATGAAGGAAGCCCATCCCTGGCTGACCTCGGAAAACGATCTGCCCTTTGCCGCCCTGATGGCCGCCTCCGGGCGGGACGCCGTCTCCGTCTATGGGGAAGCGGAGGAGATCTATACGCTCCTCAAGGGAAACCTGAAAGCGGAGCGGGACACCCTGCAGATGCTCAGCCACATTCTGGCCATCCGCGGCGGACGTGCGGATGCGAAGAGTGAAAAGCTCTGCGCGCTGGCCGACGGTCTGAGGGAGGCGGGACATTCCCTCGGCCGGGGGAGCCGTCTGGCCATCCTGGGTATCCTTGCCGATTCCGGCCTGCCCACCGACACTCTGGTGGAGCGGATCTGTGAGACGGACGACTTCCTGAAGCAGTATAAGCCCTTCCATGGCCTCTTCGGCGTGGGGAAAGAGTGCCGGAGAATGTTTGCCGTGCAGATGCTGCACTCTGCCCTCTCCGAGGAGGACAGTCTCGGCGCTTCCGCGCTGATGGCCGCCTCGGTGGAGCTGGCGATCATTACCATGATCCTCATGATGATCATTGTGAGCAGCACGGCCGCTTCCTCCTCCAGCAGCCACTGACGCGACAGCACCGTACAGGCGAAAACTGCGCACCGGCCCTGAATTCTGGGCCGGTGCGCGGCGCATGTTACAGAGATCCCATCTTAAGTTTCCTTAAGTCGCTTGCCATTTTTTCCACACAAGATTATATTAATTATCTGATAGCGAAATGCCCAAAGGCATTCCGCTGAGCCGCTTAGCGGCTCAGCACAAGCTGTCGACAAAGTCGGTTTTTGTCATTGCGAACCAGTGCGCACACTGGTGTGGCAATCCGTATTCCCCGAAAACTGTATGTTTACTGACATTTTCCCTGGAGAGCGGATTCCCACGTCGGCCTGACGGCCTCCTCGGAATGACACGGTTTTGGGTTTGTCTACAGACTGCGCTGAGCCGCTTAGCGGCTCAGCACAGCAGTTGTTCAGCTGCTGTGCCAGATGATCATTATAATCACCCCAGCAAAAAAGTTGGAGGACGCTATGAAAAAGACGCGTTTTATCGTCGTTTTGTCCTTTGTGCTTGCGCTTTCACTGGCCGGCTGCGGCCGAGCCCGGGAAGCCGCTCCGGAGCAGCCCGCCGTTATTGAGACCCCGGAACAGCCCGCGCCCGCCGAAACTGCCGAAGCGGCCCCGACCCCGGAGCCCACGCCCGCTGCGACCTGGCCCGTCCGGCAGGACGGCGAACGCTTTGAGGACAGCATCGTGGTGCTGGGCATGGAGGAGACGGTCCACTACGAGCATCTGCGCAATGAGGCGCTGGGCTTTGAGATGGACTACGACTATGAATCCTTCCGACGCTACACCGATGCGGAGCGGGAGCGCTTTGTCTCCACCTGGGACGATCCCGGCAACATCGAAGACTATATGGATGTGACGCGCAGCGCGGAGGATGCCGAGACCGTGGCCGCGGCCCTCACCGAGGAGCTCTCCAGGGACTTCGAGCTGACCCGGGTCACCCGCAAACTGGAGCGCGCGGGCAGCTGCATCCGCATCGAGGCTTCCGTGATCAAAGGCACCAACCAGATGACGGATCAGCTCCAGGCCTTTTATATTATCCCGGCGCCTGACGGCTGCCGCATCGCAACGACGCATGCCTTCATTACCGAGTCGGAAGGCTTTTTCTGGCGCTTTGACTACATGCTGAATACGCTCTCGGTCATTGCCGGATGAGCGTTTTGCCCTAAAAAGAAACGATAGGAGAACCATATGAAAAAGAATCTGATTCTCATTAGCCTTGTCCTGGCCCTTGTGTTTTCGCTCTCCGCCTGTGGGAAGGCACCCGCCGCCGAACCCGCCACGCCCGCGGCCGAGCCGCAGACCGCCGAGGCCCCGGTTGAGGCCGCCCCGGCTCCGGCGGTGAGCGACGGACAGAACCCGGTGATGAACTTCGTCGGCGTCTACCATATGGACGACAGCACGGAGGCGCTGGTGGAGGCCGACGGCGCGAGTGACGCGCGAATCACCATCCGCTTTGCGTACACGCCCTGGTTTCAGAACCAGAAGGTCATGAGCGGCAGCTTTGACGCCGGCAGCCTGACCGTGAACTTCACCAACGCCACGCTGACCGGCTACACCTACAACAGCGACGGATCGGTGGCCGAGGAGAGCGTCGGCTATGACGACGGGGAGGGCCGGGCCGTCTTCAACCCGGCGGACAACACCATGACCCTCACGGAGCTGTTTGACACCGACGAATACGAGACCGTGTTCACCTGGGGGCCGGCCCCCGATATGAAGACCGTGAGCGATCCGGATCACTATGCCTCCGTCACCGCCATGGACAAGGCCCAGGTTGAGACCGTGGCCGCATTCAACGCCCGCATGGCCTATCTGAGTGCGGATTGGTTTGCCATGGCGGAGCTGATCCGCTATCCCATCACCATCAATGGCACGGAGCTGGCGGACGCCGACGCCTTCCTGGGCTATATGATGGACAAAACCGTGAGCGAGAGCGACCGAGACGCCATGATGGCGGAGACCTCCCTGGACATGTATGTCGACAATCAGGGGATCCGAATGGGCGACGGCCAGATCTGGCTCAGCGATCCCAACTTCGGCACCGGCGCCGCGCCTGTGCTGGAGGTCATTGCCATCAACGGCATTGTGGAGCGCTGATTCCTTCACCCCAATACAAACCAAACAGCCATAGCAGGCCTTGCCCGCTATGGCTGTTTTAAACGGTAGCCAATCATATCATGAAATGTTTTTGCTGTAGCTTTGCCACGGCAAAAACACCCTGAGGCGGTCGCGAAGCGCCGCCCTCACGCCGACCAACGAGGCGTCAGCCGAGGCGATGAAGCTCGAGTGTATCAAAGGGAAGCCCAGCGAAGCGGGCTCCATTTGATACTCTTCCTTAATTAAAACATGACAGTATCCAAGAGCGCCCTGTGATGCTGCGGATGGTTTCACAGGTCAGGCTTTGGATGGTATCGCAAAGGCG
>CACYOR010000017.1 GCA_902775985.1 Oscillospiraceae bacterium | reverse complement strand
TCTCACCTCATTTTGGACTTCTTTTCCAACTTTTCCAACATCTACGCAGCAAACCCGCTTTCGGCCTCGGCCTAAAGCGGGTTTGTCTACGGTCTGACACCCTCCCGCTTGGGAGGGTGTCCGTATCAAAGATGGATAAACTTCGCCGACTCTGCCTCCACGGAATTTGAAACCAGACCGTGGCCGGAAGCCGAACAGTCCGCCTCAAAAGAAAAGTCCTTTGCACCGCGGTTGATGGCAATCAACCAGGCATCATTCTGAGCGGGAAGCCCGAAGGCATCCTCCCCATTGGCGATATAGCGCAGGATCAGCAAAACATCGGCCGAGACCGCCATAAACACTGCCTCTCCGGTGGATAGGGCCGTCGAGGAATTCCTCCTTTTGGCAAGCTCCGCGTAGTAATCATGCAGATCCTGCCGATCCTCCCGGAACGGAAGCCGATTAAATGGGTCACAGACGCCGCACATTCCCTGTTCATCCCCGTAATAGATGCTCGGCACGCCGGGAATGGCAAACTGAATCGCTGCGCAATATTTTTCCTTCACAATCGCTTCTTCCAACGCTTCCTCTGAGAAGGAAAGATTACGCTGTTCTTCCCTGCTGAGATCTTTGATCACACAGGTAGAGGCCAGGGCGGAACGAACGCGTTCCACATCGTGGGAGCCGAGCAGGTTCATGAGGGAATAATACATGGGTTTCGGATAGTTCATCTGCTGGCCGATCAGGAAGTCCCTTAGATCATAGGCGTCAAGCCAGCCATGGGCAAAGCGCAGCACGACGCTCTTGAAGGGATAGTTCATCACGGTATCCAGCGAATAGCCCAGTGCGTAGTTGCGCCGTCCGCCATAGCTCTCTTTGATGACAGCGTCTTCCCAGACTTCACCGAGAATCAGGGCATCCGGCTTTTCCGCTTTGGCCGATGCCCGGATCAGGCTCAACACCTCATCCGGAAGCTCGTCCGCCACATCCAGCCGCCAGCCGGACGCACCGCGCCGCAGCCAGGTTTTCACAACACTGTCTTTCCCGGTGATCACATAATTCTGCCATTTGGGATTCGTCTCGTCCACTTCCGGCAAATCCTTGAAGCCCCACCAGCAGCGATACTCGCTGGGGAAGTTTCGAAAATCATACCAGGTGTAAAATGGCGATTCCCGCCCCTGGTAGGCGCCCTTCCCGGGATAGCTTCCGTAGCGGTTAAAGTAGATGCTGTCCGCCCCCGTATGGGAAAACACGCCATCCAGAATCACGCGGATCCCCATTGTCTCCGCCGTTTCACACAGCCGGCTCAGATCCTCGTTTGTGCCGAGAATTGGATCGACCTTCCGATAATCCGAGGTATCATAACGGTGGTTGGAGCGTGCCTCCACGATCGGGTTAAGATACAGCACAGAAACGCCGAGATCTTTTAAATACGGCAGCTTCTCCTCGATTCCCTTCAGTGTCCCTCCGTAGAAATCGTCGGGAGTATAATCCTGTTCAAAAGGGCGCGGCTGGCAGCGCACCGGTTCCTCCAGGCTTTGATGCAGTTCCGGAACCTGGCCGAGATTGCAATGATAGGCAATCCCCTTTTGCGCGGTTCCGTCATTGCTGAAGGCAAAACGGTCCGGGAAGATCTGATACATCACCGTCTTTCGAAACCACGCCGGCGTCTCAAAGCCCTTTCGATAGACAGTCAGGCGGAAGCCTTCGCCCTCAGAGCCGCAGAGTTTTCCCCGCCATCCGGTCTCATCTGCGCAAAGCCAGTGTGAACTGTCCCGCGTCTCAATCTGGAAATAATACCAGAGGGCACAGGCCTCGTCAGGCAGTTTGATCGTTACGGTAAAGCTTTTCCCGATCTGAGCCATGGGGTACTGGCGGTACATGCGATCCCCCATCAGGATCAGAGTGGCTTTTTCCGCTCGGCCGCTCAAAACACGAAGGCTCAGCTGGATCCGCTCCCCTTCCGTCACCGCGCCAAGGGGTGAACGGAAGGCCGCATTATGAGCGTCATGCTCCACGGCGAGGACGTTGGCGTAGCAGCCGCGCAAAAGGCTGATCACATGGGCGGTACGCGGCTGAAGCGGATAGAGCTGGCCAAGGTCCACCCCGAATGTGCTCAAGTTGCGGCAGCACTGCGTCGTCACCTGATAGGCGTCTTGAAGGGAGAGCCCCTCATCGTCCATCAGATGACGCATCAACTCCGGCGCAGCCAGAGGGTTATCGTCTGCGCGGAAACATTCGCCCATCCGAAGAGCTGGCAATCCACAGGCCTGGCACAAGGCAGCCGCGGCCGAAACGGAAGCCGCGGCTTGAAAGTAAGTCTGTGTAATCTCGGGGCAGTCCGGGGAGCGGAGCAGCGCAGCCAGCTCCGCATCCCCGCCCGCAGGTACCCAAACTTTGTTTTTCCTCAGAGCCAAAACCTGCCGCCGTCCTTCGTAGACGACAGAAAGCTTATAGTCCTCTGCCCAACATTCCCGATAGCTTCCACCAAACCAGACCGGATAGACTTTCTGGTTTACAGCATCCATATGTACAGTCTCGCATACTCCTGTGCAGACAGCTCAAAACCGAAGTCCGCTTCCATGGCGCTGCGGATCAAGCCGTTCATGACAGTTTCATTCTTATAGCAGCTCAGAGCTTTGCCGACCGCATCCCTCATCTCCCAGGCGTCGAAATTGGCAAAGGAGAAGCCGTTGCCCTCACCGCTGAACTGATTATAGGGCTGCACCGTATCGCGCAGGCCGCCGGTCTCCCGCACCACGGGGATCGTGCCGTAGCGCATGGCAATCATCTGGCTCAGGCCGCAGGGTTCGAAGCGGGACGGCATCAGGAAGAAGTCCGCACCGGCATAGATCAAATGCGCCAGATCCTCATTATAGCCGATATAGGAGCAGAGCCTGCCCTTGTAGCGATACTCCGCCGCACGCATGAAATTCTCAAAACGCTCATCACCGGTACCCAGCAGCACAAACTGCATATCCTCACGGATCATCAGATCGTCCAGAACGCAGACAACCAGGTCAAAGCCCTTTTGCTCCGTCATGCGTGTTACCATGGCAAAGATGGGCACGTCTGCATGCTGTTCCAGCCCCAGGCGCTCCTGAAGCGCGGTTTTGCATGTCGCTTTTCCCTTGAGGTGCCCCTTGTTGAAATGCGCCGGAATCCGTTTATCGGTATTGGGGTTAAAAACCGTTTTGTCAATGCCGTTGATAATGCCGCTGAGTTCTGCCGAGCGGGCGTTCAGAATTCCGTCAAGTCCCTCCGCATAATAGGGCATCATGATCTCTCTGGCATAGCTGGGGCTGACGGTATTGATTCGATCCGCGAAGACGCAGCCCGCTTTCAGGAAGTTGGCGCAGCCGTTGAGCTCCACAAACTCCGAAGTATAATACTTCGGATCAACACTCAGCAGATCCTGCATCTGATCAAAGCCGCACTTGCCCTGGAAGGCGATGTTGTGGATCGTCAGCAGATAGCGAAGATGCTCCTGCATGCCGCCGCTGTACTGGGTTTTGCCCAGCATAGGGATCATGGCCGTGTGCCAATCGTTGCAGTGAATCACATCGGGCGCAAAGTCCAGATTGGGAATGGCGTCCAGCACAGCCCTGGTGAAGAAGGCATACTGTTCCAGTTCAGCGTTTCCGCCGCGATAGATGCTGTCGCCAAAATAGCGCTCATTATCCACCAGATACACGGTCACACCGTCGAGAACCAGCTTTTCAATGCCAACATACTCGCGGCGCCAGCCAAGCTGAGCATAAAAGTAGAACATATGTTCCACCTTGTCGGCGTATTTATTCTTGATCACGCGATGATATGGGGTAATCACCCGGGCGTCGACACCCAGTGCGGCCAAAGATTTCGGAAGAGTGCCGACTACATCGGCAAGGCCGCCGGTCTTGGAGAGGGGCGCGCACTCAGCGGATACCAAAAGAACATTGGGCAGACTGTCGCGGCCCCGCTCTTTCAGCATCTCGCGGAATTCTTTTTTCATCGTATTCTCCCATCTGCCGTCCTGTTTATTTGGATCCGGGCTTGACGGCGTTTTTCCGGATTGTTTGTTCGAATTCCTACTTCTTTCTCTTTGCGGTTTTACGGGTCTCTTTTTTCTCCGTACTTGGTGCCTTGCGAGGTTTATAACGGAAAAACTGTGCGGTCATGGCTGGCAGGTCAAAGGTCGCCGAATACTCCCAGCCCCAGAAGCCGCCTTTGTGCGCATGCAGAAGCGACGGATATTCGCCGCCTCTCCCGCCGAATTTCACATCGTTGCTGTCGAGGATCAGTTTCAGCGTGCCGGCTTTCGGAAGGCCGATCACGAAATCCTTATAACTCACCGGTGTGAAGTTGCAGACACAGACAATGTAGCTGTCCTCCTCCGGTGCCGAGCGCAGGAAGGCCACGCTGCTGCGGCCGGAATCGTCCACATTCAGCCATTGGAAACCGTCCCAGGAACGGTCGATGACATACATGGCCGGATTCTCCCTATACAGCTTATTCAGCTCCCGCATGTATGACTGCAGTTCCTGGTGCCGCGGATAATCAAGAAGCAGCCAGTCCAATTCACGCTCCCAGTTCCACTCAATGAACTGTCCAAACTCACTTCCCATGAAGGTGAGTTTCTTTCCGGGATGGCCGAACTGATAGCCGTAGAGCACCCGAAGAGAGGCAAACTTCTGTTCATAGTCGCCGCTCATTTTATTGATCATGGAGCATTTCCCGTGGACGACCTCATCATGGGAATAGGCCAGAACATAGTTTTCGGAAAACGCGTACATCATGGAGAAGGTCAGTTTGTTGTGGTTAAAGCTGCGGAAATAGGGATCCAGCGACATATAGTCGATGGTGTCATGCATAAAGCCCATATCCCATTTCAGGCAGAAACCCACGCCGCCCACATCGGGAGGAGCCGTAATGAGCGGGAAAGCCGTGGACTCTTCCGCAATGGTGACAGCGCCCGGATAATTCGTCAATACCGCCGCGTTCATCTTGCGCAGGAAGTTCAGCGCATGAAGATTGGTATTGCCGCCCTGCTCGTTCGGCGTAAACTCCCCTTCCCTGCGGCCGTAATTCAAATACAGCATGGAGCTGACCGCATCAACGCGAATTCCGTCGATATGAAAGACCTCAAAGAACTTACAGGCCGAAGAGACCAGGAAGCTCTGCACCTGGTTGCTGGCATAATCAAAAATCAGCGTCCCCCACTCTGGGTGCTCCGCCATCCGTCTCTCCTTGCATTCAAAGAGCGGTGAGCCATCAAAGTTGGCGAGGCCGTGCTCATCCTTGGGGAAGTGAGCCGGAACCCAGTCCATGATAACGCCGACACCGACACTGTGCATCTTGTCAACAAAATACATAAAGTCATCGGGATTTCCGTAGCGGGAGGTCGGCGCATAGTAGCCGGTCACCTGATAGCCCCAGGAGCCGTCATAGGGATATTCGGTGACGGGCATCAGTTCCACATGGGTGTAGCCCATGTCACGGCAATACTCCGAGAGAGCATCCGCCATGGTGTGATAGCTGATACCGCCGGGAAGATTCTTCCAGGAGCCCATGTGCACTTCATAGATGCTCATGGGATTGCTCATGAAGTTACGGGAGGAGCGCTTCTGCAGATAGGCCCCATCGCCCCAGGGTAAATGGTGATCACTCCAGGTCAGGGAAGCCGTCTGAACACCGTTCTGTGAAAAAGCGGCAAAGGGGTCAGACTTCAGAACACGCCTTCCGTCCGCGCCGTCAATGCAGTATTTATAGCACAGGCAGTCGTGCAGACCTTCCATGAATATCGCCCACACGCCGCCTTCCAGCCTTTCCATCGGCGCGGCATCCGGATTCCAGTCATTGAATTCACCCACCAGGCTGACGCGCCTGGCATTGGGCGCCCAGACGATGAAGCGGTAGGCATTCAGCTCCTGTACATAGGTACAGCCAAAGCAAAGCCAGGCTTTCGTGGCGTTGCCGGTATTAAAAAGATATATGTCGTCGCGGGGGATGTAGGATAAGTATTTTTCATCCATGGCGGCAAAACTCCTTTTCGTTATCTATATACACAATTATTATAGCGCCTTTGGCTGTCAATTCCAAGTCCAATTTGAAATCTTTTCTTTTTTATGTGCAAGAATCACAAAAGCTCCTGCCGCATGAAACACAGCAGGAGCTTTCGGAAGTGTCATTCCATTAATCCGTCGTGGACACGCCGTAGAACAGTTGGGCAATCTGGGAGTCTTTATCCAGAATGATCGTCTTGTTACCGCCGGTCATGGATTCTTTCATGGCGTCGAGACTGCGGATGAAGTTATAAAACTCCGCCTTATCCGCTGTGTTATAGGCGCCCTGCAGGATGCTCATATACTCGGCTTCACCCTCGCCGATCAGCGTGGCGGCGCGCTTTTCCGCATCGGCCAGTTTGATGGCGACCTGCTTGTCCGTATCGTTGCGAATCTTCTGCGCCTCGGCTTTGCCCTCGGCGGCATAGCTGGCCGCGATGTTTTCACGCTCGGAGATCATACGATTGTACACGGCATTTTTGTTATCGTCCGGAAGATCCAGAGCTTTGATCTGGGACTGAATGATCTCAATTCCGTAGACCTGGATATCGCCGTTGGCGTCCTGGGTGATCATGCCGTTTAGCTTATCGCCCCGGGCGGCAATGATCTCATCCTGGGTCATACCGGAGATGATCTTTTTCAGTGAATTATACACTGCCGCCTCAATGCGCTCCTCCGCGCGGCCTTCGATCGCATTCAAAGTCTGGATATACTTGGTCGGTTCCGTCACGCGCCAGAGGATATAGTTATCCGAAATCATGGACTTTTTGTCCCGCGTGATAACATCCGAGGCCGGCACGTCATACAGGATCGTCGCAGCGCTGACACGCTGGATGCTCTGGACGAAGGGCGTTTTCAAGTACAGACCCGGTTCGCTTTTGATATCGACAATGCGGCCAAACTGGCGCACCGCCACATATTCCTTTGGATGGACCGTATACAGGCAGTTGCCGACAAGGATCAGCGCCAGAACCAGAACGACGATTCCCAGTGTTTTTATGATGTTCTTTTTCATCTGTCAGCCCTCCCCGTTCTCCGTCGTGACGGTGGCAAAGCTCTCGACCGGCAGCATGGTCTGCGTGCTTCCATCGGTGATAATGACCTTCAGATCCGGAAGGATATCCTCAATGGTCTCGTAGAACATACGCTGCTTGGTGATCAGCGGATTGAGCGCATACTGCTCATACATGGCGTTAAAGCGTGCCACCTGGCCTTCCGCCTCCGCAATGCGGGAAGCCTTCTGAGCTTCGGCACTCTGAATAATGCGGTCGGCCTCCGCTTCCGCTGCCGGGATCTGCTCACTGGCGTATTTATTAGCCTGGTTGATCGTGGTCTCCGCCGTCTGCTTTACCGTCTCCACATTCTTGAAGGCGTTGATGATCTCCGCCGTGGGCGGTTCCGCATCCTGAATCGTAATGTTTACGATCTGCAGGCCGATGTTCTGTTCCGAAAGCTCCTCTACCATCTTGGATTTGACCTCGGACTGGATCGCGCTCTTGCCGGTGGTCATGGCCTCATCGACCGTGTAGTTGACGACCGTGCTGCGAATGCTGGCCAGAGCGATGTTTTTCAGGATCTCTTCCGGATTGCGGGAGTTATAGAGATAAGCCACCGGATCGTTCACACGGTACTCCATATAGAAGTCAATGTTGATGAGGTTGAAGTCCTTCGTGATCATCACACCGTCGCTGGAGTTGGTAATGTTCTGTCCGGTCGCGCTGACGGAATACCCGATTCCGGTACCATGGGTCGTAATGTCGACCATATGTACCTGCTGCAGCACGGGGACCTTAAAATGCAGTCCCGCCGTGTCCGTCCGCACCACCTTGCCAAACATGGTCACCACCGCGTTCTGCTGCTCGGAGACATTATAAAACGATCCCAATACAATATTGGCCGCTACGATCACGATCAGCGCAATCACCGCGATACGCAGAATGGATTTGGTTTTCTGCGTAAACTGCTGTCTGCGCGGCTGATTGTTGTTGGAAGACGGCCCTTCCCCATTTGTGAAATGGTACTCACCGTTGACAACATTCATACGGCATTTCCTCCTTTTATATTGATCTGTCGGTATGACGCAGGGAATAAAGGAAATGTTCCCTCGTCTTATACGAGCTCCGCCGCAAGCCGCTCTACCGGAAGCCCTCGGCAGTAGCGGGCCAGAAAAGCGGAAAAGCCCTCGATATCCGCCTGATCTGCCATGATCGTAGTGGCAGCCGCTCCGGCAAACACCTTATTATCCAGATAGTCCTCCAGACTCTCGCCCGGCTCTTTCCAAAGCATATAGGCTCCCAGAAGCGCCATTCCGTAAGGGCCGCCCTCTCCTGCCGTCTCCATCACGGAGACAGGCGCACCGACTGCCGCTGAGAGCAAACGCTGTCCGACCTCCGGTGTTTTGAAGAATCCGCCGTGTCCATAGAGCTTATCGACAGGAAGCTTTTCCGTCTGCGTCAGGATATCCAGTCCGATTTTCAGGGTGCCCAGGGCAGACAGCAGATGGGTACGCATAAAGTTCGCAAGCGTCATCCTGGCGTCCGGCTGACGCACGAACAGCGGCCGTCCGGCGTCCAGATCCGTCACGCCCTCGCCGGAGAAATAATTATAGCTCAGCAGGCCGCCGCAATCTTTCTCCCCTTCCAGCGCTTTTCGAAACAGCAGCGTGTAAAGCTCACCCTTGTCCACCGGCGTCCCAATGGCATCGGCAAACTCGGAAAACAGCCGGACCCAGGCGTTAATATCGCTGGTGCAGTTGTTGCAGTGAACCATGGCAACCGGAAGGCCGGCCGGTGTGGTCACCATATCGATCTCCCGGTGGACGCCGAGAGCGTGATCGGTCACCAGCATGGCAAAATCCGAGGTTCCGGCGGAGACATTGCCGGTACGTACACGCACAGAATTTGTCGCTGCCATCCCGGTGCCCGCATCACCCTCACAGGGTGCCACAGGAATCCCGGCCCGAAGCGTTCCGCTGGGATCCAGGAAACGCGCGCCGTCTTCCGTCAGGGAGCCCGCCTGCTCGCCGGCAGTCAGCACGTGTGGAAGGATGGAGCGCAGTTTGATCCCTGTCTCGTTATAGAAGAGCTGCACCATTTTTTCATCATAGTCCAGCGTGTCGCTGTCGATGGGAAACATGCCGGAGGCCTCGCCCACGCCCATCACCTTTTCTCCCGTTAGCCGCCAGTGGATATAGCCGGCAAGAGTCGTCAGATAGGCAATGTCCTTCACATGCTCTTCCCCGTTGAGGATTGCCTGATACAGATGGGCAATACTCCAGCGCTGCGGAATATTGAAGTTGAAAAGCGCCGTCAGCTTTTCCGCCGCCTCGCCAGTGATGGTGTTGCGCCAGGTGCGGAATTCGGCCAACTGTTTTCCATTCTTGTCAAAGGGGAGATAGCCGTGCATCATGGCCGAGACGCCGATGGCCCCAACACGGTTCAACTCGCAGCCCAGCTTTTCCTTCACATCCGTTTTCAGTCTGGCAAAGCAGGTCTGGATACCGCAATGAACCATATCCAACGAGTAGGTCCAGATTCCGTTGACCAATTGGTTTTCCCATTCATAGTCGCCGGAGGCAAGCGGTACATGCTTATCGTCGATCAAAACCGCTTTGATCCGCGTTGAGCCGAGCTCAATCCCGAGCACCATGTTTTCTGTGTTCATTGTCTTCTCCTGTTCTATGTTGATTGGGATGTTTTTGTTTTTCTATTGTACAACCGCATATATCCTTCTTGCAAGTAGGATGAGCTTATTTTGTTTCCTCCCCTTCGGAATCCTGCTGCCCCTTGAAGCGTCTTGCCACATCGATGCCATGGGAAAGCACCGTGCCGCGCTGGATGATATCCGAGCCGTACTTGCTGCGCAAGGCATCCACAGCTTTGTCCATCCGCAGGTCTCTCTCCCGGTTGGCCTGTGAGCTCTCCCCAAACAGGCTCATTTGTTGAGCCGCTTCTTCCCGTGTAAGATTTGTGAGGGAGACGCTGATCAGCCGCAGCGGTCTCTGATCCTTCCAGAGCTCCCGCATCAGCGCTTTTGCGGTCTTGTATACCTCGTTCGTTGTGTCGATGGCTTCCTCCAGCCGGCGTTGATGGGAACGGTTTTAAAATCGAGATAGCGGATCTGTACCGACACCCCGAAAGCCTTTGCGCCGTCACTGCGCATATGGGCGGAAACACTGTCGGACAAGGCAAGAAGAATTGCGTCTGCCGCCTCCCAGCTTGTGACGTCATCCTCCAGGGTGACCGAATTGCTGTACCCCTTGGCCTCCTCTGGTTGCTCCCGCACCGGCGAGGCGTCGATCCCATTGGCGTATTGAAAGGCCTGGATGCTCAGCTTTTCGCCGAGGATCCGTTTCAGTTTATCCTGGTCCGCATGCGCCAGGTCTCCGATGGTGTTGATTTTTGCTTCTGCCAGGCGTTTGGCGGATGCGCCTCCCACGAACAGCAGCTCCCCCACCGGAAGCGGCCACATTTTCTGCGGGATCTCCTCCGGAAACAGCGTATGTACTTTATCCGGCTTTTCAAAATCACTGGCCATTTTGGCACAGAGCTTGTTTCGTCCGATCCCGATATTCACCGTGAAGCCCAGTTCATCCCGAATCCGGTCCTTGATCTCGTGGGCCAGGGCAATCGGATTCGGATACATGTGTTCGGTCCCGGTCAAATCCAGGAAACACTCGTCGATGGAAAATTCCTCCACAGCGGGCGCATAGCTGCGGCAGATATCCTTAAAGGCTTTTGAACAGCGGGAATACAGCTTAAAGTCGGGTTTGGCGATTACAAGTTCCGGGCATTTACGAAGGGCAAGAGCCAGAGGTTCGCCGGTCTTCACCTGAAAGCGCTTTGCCGGGATGGATTTGGCCAGAACAACGCCCCGTCGGCTCTCCGGATCGCCGCCAATGCAGGAGGGCATCAGCCGAAGATCGGCTTCTCCGTTTTTCACGCGACGCGTCGCCTCCCAGGACAGATAAGCGCTGTTTACATCAACATGAAAAATCAGTCTCTCAGCCAGAATTCTCCCTCCTTCGCTCCCATGCTTGTATAGTCTATATCCCCGTCTTATGCCGGTATGATCTCTTTTATCGAAAGCATACCACGTTTCCCACTGTCTGCGCAAGTTTGATTCTGCCTGGCCCTGAATTGGTCTCATCTTTTCCCCGTCTCTCACATACGCTGTTACCAAAAGGAGTGATGCAAATGATCAACTTACACGGTTTCTTTCAGAAATATCGAAAGATTCTATCCGCCGCCGGGATGCTGATTCTGGTCTGCCTGATCTTTTGGGCCGTCAACAGTCCGGCTCTTGTGGGTGCCTCCGCAACGCAGCGAGAGCTTCCCGTTTACAGTGTTCAGCGAAAGGACAAGGTGGTTGCCATCAGTTTTGACGCCGCCTGGGGCAACGAGGACACACAGACTCTTATTGATCTTTTAGAGAAATATCAGGTCAAGACGACCTTCTTTGTCGTTGGGGATTGGGTGGACAAATACCCGGAGTCGGTCAAGGCGCTGTCCGATGCCGGGCACGAAGTGATGAGCCACTCCTCCCACCATGACCACTTCTCTCAGTTGAGCACCGAGCAGATCCGTGCGGATCTTGAGGCATGCAATGGAAAGATCGAAGCCTTGACCGGTACAACTCCCAGTCTTTTCCGCTGCCCCTATGGCGAATACGACGATCATGTCATTAAAGCTGTGCGCGAATTTGGCATGGAACCGATCCAGTGGAGTGTGGACAGTCTGGACTGGAAGGGACTCTCTGCCCAGGAAATCACCCAACGGGTGCTGCAGCAGATCAAGCCCGGCAGCATCGTCCTTTTTCATAACGCGGCTGAACATACCCCTGAGGCGCTGCCCGGTATCCTTGCCTCTCTGCAAAAGGACGGCTATACGATTCTCCCAATTTCCCAGCTTCTTCTCGAAGGAGAGACATTCATTGACAGTACCGGCATGCAATGTCCGAAATAACGGACAAAACTGGGAGACGATCCCGGTTCGTCGCAACGCTGTTTTCCAAATACTGCGCCACCTTTCTACAGCAAAAGTATACCATGCCCGAAAAGGAAAAACGTTACCGAATTATTATCGCAGAGCAGGAAAATGGCATGGCCCGAAGGCCATGCCACTTTTTGTTTGAATTGTCGAAAGAGACTTCGTTACACAGCTTAACGACCAAACTGGCAGTCGTTGTTGCCGGAAACGGTGGTCCACATCTCGAGCATGTTGATAGGATCGTTGAAGTCGGCGATCCAGCCTTCGCGAGCGAAGTCAAAGTTGCCGGCCTTGCGCTCTTCCAGGAACACGTTCCAGTCCTGCTGAGCGATGCTCAGCTCGATGCCGACGGCGGCCAGATCCTGCTGAATGGACTCAGCAATGGCGATGTGGCCGGAGGTGGTGTTGGTCAGGTACTCAAGCTGGATGGGGTTGGAGGCGGAGAGCATACCGTTGTCGTCAAACTCATAGCCGGCAGCCTCGAGCAGTTCAATCGCCTTGGCAACCGTGCCCTCGTAGTCGTCGTTGACAGCGTAGGGATCGAAGTAGCCTTCCTCGACGGGCTCGGTCTTGAAGAAGCCGCCGTTGCCGTCAGCCATGCCGAGAGGAATGAACGCGTTGGCCGCGACCTGACCGGTCTGGCCGATGTTCTCGCAGATGTAGTCACGGTCGATCAGGATGCTAAAGGCCTCACGCATGCAGGCAGCCTGCTCGGGAGTCTTGCCCTCGAAGATGGAGGACTTGGCGTTGAAGGCAACATAGTAGGTGCCCAGCTCGTCAACAATGTAGAACTCGGGGTTCTCCTCGGCGAGGAGAGTGGCGATCTCGTCGGTCGGGACGGAGTCGATGAAGTCGACGTCGCCGGCGTTGTAGGCGGCGTAGATCGCAGTGTCGTCAGCGGAGAGCATGTACTCAAGCTTCTCGACGGAGACGTTATCGGCGTCGTACCAGTACGGGTTCTTCTCGTAGGTCATAGAGACGTCGTGATCCCAGCCGGTCAGCACGTAGGCACCGTTGGAAACCCAGTTGCCGGCATCCTGGCACCAGCCGCCGGGGCTGGTCTGCCAATCGGCATAGCTCTCAACGACTTCCTGCTTCACGGGGAAGAAGGTGGGGAACGCCATCAGGTCTTCCATGTAGGCGCAGGGAGCGGTCAGGGTGAACTCAAAGGTGGTGTCGTCAACAGCCTTGACAGCCAGATCGTTGGGGAAGCCCTCGATGCCGTTGAACATGTAAGCGTAGTCAGCAGCGGTCTCATCGGCGGCAGCGCGCTTCCAGGAGTACTCGAAGTCAGCAGCGGTCAGATCGGAGCCGTCGGACCATTTCAGGCCTTCCTTCAGGGTGACGGTGTAGGTCAGGCCGTCGTCGGAAACGGTGTAGCCCTCCGCGCAGGCAGGAACAGTCACACCATCTTCGTTGTAGGTGTACAGGCCGGAGAAGGCATTGGCCGCCAGGCAGGCGCCGTCAACAGAGCTGTTCAGAGCCGGATCCAGATAGTCGGGCTCGGAGGAGAGATTCAGGCGCAGCGTGTCAGAGCCATTGTCAAGCTTGCTGTACATGAAGAACTTGGTGGCAAAGGGGTTGGCATAGATGCCGCTCACGTAGTCCTTCTGCATGTAAATGTCGTTGTAATAGTAGATGGGGATGACGCAGTTGGTGGCCATGAGGATGTCCTCAGCCTGGTGCATCAGCTCGGTGCGCTTGGCAAAATCGGTCTCAGCCTTGATCTGCGCGATCAGTTCATCGTACTGGGCCCAGTCGGCCAGGGGATCGATGAACGCATCGCTGACCAGCTCGGAAGCGTCGGCCGCATAAGCGGTGGCACCGGCAGCAGCCAGGGACAGAACCATGGTCAGAGCCAGGAGCAGGGTAAGAAACTTTTTCATCTTTTTGGTCCTTTCAAAATGTATTTTCAAAATACGGGTGTATTCCCGCATAATGAATGCAATATAGGTTTATCTGTTCCAGCAGGCCACGAAGTGGTTCCCGCCCACATCCCGAAGGGCCGGGCATTCCTGCGTGCATTTCTCGGTGGCAAAACGGCAGCGGGAGCGGAAGGCACATCCACTCGGCATTTTCAGCGGGCTCGGCACATCGCCCTCCAGAAGAATGCGCTGACGGGCGCGGGTGATCTCGGGATCAGGGATGGGCACGGCCGAAAGAAGGGACTGGGTATAGGGATGAACCGGGTGGCCGTTGAGCTCATCCGCATCCGCGATCTCCACGATCTTGCCCAGATACATAACCGCGATACGCTTGGAGATATGATGCACCACAAGAAGGTCATGGGCGATAAACAGGTAAGCCACGCCCAGTTTATCCTGCAGTTCCTCAAACATATTGATGACCTGCGCCTGAATGGACACGTCCAGAGCGGAGACCGGCTCATCACACACGATGAATTGAGGATCCACCGCCAAGGCGCGGGCAATACCGATTCGCTGCCGCTGACCGCCGGAAAACTCATGGGCATAGCGTCTGGCATGCTCGGCGTTCAAGCCGACGTAGTTCATCAGCTCCAGGATCTTCTCGCGCCGTTCCTTACGGTTGGAGCAGAGATGATGGACATCCAGCGGCTCACCGATAATATCCTCGACCGTCATACGCGGGTCGAGTGAAGAATAGGGATCCTGGAAGACCATCTGCATCTGCTTGCGCATCCGCTGGATGTTCTTGCCGGTCACCGCCTCGCCGTCAAAAATGACCTCACCGGCCGTAGGCTCATACAAGCGGAGGATCGAACGGCCGACCGTCGTCTTCCCGCATCCGGATTCTCCCACAAGGCCCAGGGTCTCTCCTCGTCCAACGGTAAACGAAACATTGTCCACCGCTTTAAGGGGGATCGTTTTGGTCAGGCCGACGCGCACAGGGAAGTATTGCTTGAGGTTTTTAACCTCGACCAGAGTTTCACTCATTCGCTTGCCTCCCCTTTCTCAAAGGCGTCCCGCACGTTGAGCCAGCAGGCTGCCTTATGCTCGTCGTTGATCCAGAGTTCCTCGGGCGGCTCACTCAGGCAGATCTTCATGGCCGAATCGCAGCGAGCACAGAAAGCGCAGCCCTTGGGCAGATTCAGCATATTGATCGGCGTGCCCGAGATGGGGACAAGCTTCTTTTTCATGTTATTGACATTCGGGATCGAACGAAGCAGCCCCTTAGTGTATTCATGCTTGGGATTATAGAAAATCTCACGCGCCGTGCCGCGTTCGCAGATACGCCCGCCGTACATAACCACGATGTTATCACACATGTCCGCAATCACACCCAGGTCATGGGTGACGAGGATAACCGCCATCCCCATCTTTTTCTGCAGGTCCTGGATCAACTCCAAAATCTGAGCCTGGATCGTCACGTCAAGAGCAGTCGTCGGTTCGTCCGCAATCAGGATATCCGGTTCACAGGCCAGCGCCATGGCGATCATAACACGCTGGCGCATGCCGCCGGAATGCTCAAAAGGATACTGTTTGACACGCTTTTCCGGTTCATTGATACCAACAAGCTCCAAAAGTTCGATCACACGGTCATCCGCCGCTTTTCCGCGCTTGTCTGTGTGGAGGATAACAGCCTCGCGCAGCTGATTGCCGATGGTGAAAACCGGGTTAAGACTGGTCATCGGATCCTGGAATATGATCGAGCAGGCCTTGCCGCGGAAGTTTTGCATCTGCTTCTCGCTCCAGGTGGAGATATCCTCTCCCTTGTAAAGGATCTTTCCGCCGACAATGCGGCCGGTATCGGCCAGAATCTGCATGATCGAATACGCGGTAACAGATTTTCCCGAACCGCTTTCACCCACGATACCGAGGATCTCGCCCCGGTCGAGGTTAAAATTCACGCCGTTGACTGCCTGGACTTCGCCCGCGTCGGTAAAGAAAGAGGTGTGCAGATCCTGCACGCTCAAAAGACATTCACTCATATCGCTCACCTCTTCAGCTTCGGATCGAAGGCATCCCGCATGCCGTCGCCGAGCAGATTCAGGCTCAGCACGATCAGGCAGATCATGACAGCCGGGAAGATCAGTTTGTAAGGATAGCTCTGAAGTCCCGCACGTGCCGCGTTGGCCAGGGAGCCGAGAGACGGCATCGGCGCCTTGACGCCGATACCGACAAAGCTCAGAAAGCTCTCGGTAAAAATAGCAGAGGGGATCTGCAGGGCCGTGGAAATGATAATGACAGACAGGCAGTTGGGTAGGATATGCTTGCGGATGATACGGGCCGAACCTGCGCCGATGGAACGCGCCGCAAGAATGTACTCATTCTCCTTGATGGACAGGATCTGGCCGCGGACAAGACGCGCCATACCGACCCAGTAGAGAAGGCCAAAAACGATAAACAGACTCACCATACTGGTGCCGAGGCGGTTCAGGAAACTGCCCGCCGGGAAATGCAAGCGCTCATCCAGCACGACTTTGAGCAGAATGATGATCAGCATATCCGGCAGCGAATAGATGATATCGACGATACGCATCATAATCAGGTCAACTCTGCCGCCCAAGTAGCCGGAGATGCTGCCATAGAGCATACCAATGATCAAAACAATGATACTGGCAAAGAAGCCGACCGTCAGCGAAATACGCGTGCCATAGACAACACGAATGAAGTAGTCGCGGCACTGCTCATCGGTGCCGAAGATATGGGGGAAGCGCTCGCCACCCTGCTCAATATACTTCTGCTCCATCTGGCTGTAGGTAAAGGGAGCCAGATTCTTGGCGCCTTTGTCGCGCTTGCCGTTGACGGAGAGGATCTCCTCATAGCTGTAAGGCACGATCATCGGGGCAATGATAATGGTCAGAATAATGCAGACCAGAACAATCAAGCTGATAACAGCAAGAGGGTTCTTGAAAAGCTTGCGCATGCCATCCTTAAAGAAGGTGGTGCTCTCGCTCATCACGTCCTGCTGACGTTTCTCATCCTCCGTGGCCGGGGCAAACTGGGCAGAGGAAAACTTACTGAGATCGATCTGGGCGCTGAGAAGATGCTTCTTGGGAGGATCCTTTGAAATCGTATACAAAGCTATTCCTCCTCTCAGTCATATTTGATCCGCGGATCCACCAGCTTATAAAGCAGATCGCAGATCACATTGGCCACAACCATCAATACTGCCAGAAAAATAGTGGTCGCCATAATAAGCGTATAGTCGCGGTTGTTGATGGCACTGACAAACTTGCTGCCCAAACCGCCCACGGTAAAAATGGTCTCAATAACCATGGAGCCTGTGATGATATAAGCAATCTGAGGGCCGGCATAGGTGATGACCGGGATCAGCGAGTTGCGCAGCGCATGCTTGAAGATCATCTTAAAGCGGGAAACGCCCTTGGCCTTGGCCGTCCGTATGTAGTCCTGGCTCAGCGCGTCAAGCATACTGGTTTTGGACAGGCGCGTGATATACGACATGGGATAGGCCGAAAGGGCAATGACCGGAAGCACATAGTTCTGGTTTTTCGGACTCCAGACGGGAACCCAGCCCAGGCGAATGGAGAAAACAAGAAGCAGCAGCGTTGCCAGCACGAAGCTGGGAACGGCAGTAAACAGCGTGGAGAAGAACACAATGACGCGGTCCGGGATGCGATTTCGCATCAGAGCCGCCGTACTTCCGAAAATAGTGCCGAAGAACAGCGCCACGATCATCGCCGAAACGCCAAGCTTGGCCGAAATCGGAAAAGACTCTTTAATGATGCTAGTGATCTCGCGTCCGTTCTTCAGCGAGACACCGAAATCCCCGTGCAGGATCCCCTTCATATAGAGCAGGAACTGCTCCCCTACCGGCTTATCCAGGCCATAGCGCGCGTTCAGCGCGGCAACCGTTGCCTCACTGAGTGCTTTTTCACGGTTGAACGGACCGCCGGGTACCGCATGCATCGTGAAAAAAGTAATGGCGCAAATGATAAGCACCGTCACTACGGCAAGAAGAATGCGTTTTAATACGTACTTGCCCACATTCCTCTCTCCTTTCTCTCCTCAAATTCTCTCTGTCAAACAAATCCCTTTTGCTTATGAATCTGATGTCAGCTTTCCAAAGAAAAGCTGAACAAGGGCTCCTTGTTTGACTTCACATCATTATCCATTTAACAATGTAAAGTGAATTATACATTATTATAGAACGATTTGCAAATCGTATCACAAGGAAAAGCAGTTTTTTGTCGATTCCTTCAATCTTATTTCCTGTGCGATCCTATGATTTATGCAATTTGATGCAAAAGGATAAACGATAGGGCCCGTCAAATGCAGTCGATCGTCTTTTTCATCATAAACATCCATCAGTACAGCGGGTGTTTTCGTTATGAAGAACCCGTTTTTTTATACGGAAATGACCAGAGTCCCGTTGATATCGCACACTGGGAACCGGTGGAGTCGAATCCCGCTCTCCTCCTCGTAACGCCGCAAGGCCCGCTTTACGCCCGGGAGATTCGGAGAATAGTAGTCGTGCAGCAGTAAATAGCCGCCGGATGAGAGCCGCGGGAGAAAAAAGCGAAGTCCCGCAAGCGTGCTCTCCTCCAGATCCACATCCAGCGAAACGAGAGCAAATTTTTCCTCCTCCAGTTCCGCCGCCGTCGCCGGGAAGAACCCTTTACGCAGAACGATTCGTTCCGGATGTGGCATACGGGCGAACACTTTCTCTTCCACTGTGTTTCGATGGGCTTGGAGGAAACCGGCGCCCTTCTCCGCCCCCTCTTCGGCAGCAAAGCCTTCAAAACTGTCAAACAGGTACAGCTTTCGCTCAGGAAGCAGACGATTGATAGATTCGGCAAAGCCTCCGCGAAAGACGCCAAGCTCTGCCGCGGAACCCGGAATACCCTCAATTTCTCCGCAGAGCATTTCCAGCGTTTTGAGACGGACATAATCCCCTTTCAGTTCCGGCTCGGGCAGGTTTTCCCGCTCTGTCCAAAGCGGGCGGCGGATCAGTCGTTCCTGGCCGCGCCGCTCATCCAGATATGCGTCTCCCAGGACGGCCCGCGCAGCATCCCAGGCACGGCTGCGCGACATGAGCACGGCATCATTTTTCAGAAAGAAGAGTGTATTCTCGTCGATTCCCAGTTCCCGGCAGCGCCGCTGCACCCCATCGGCATCCCGTACGGTGACGAGGATCAGATCATAGTCCCCCTGCGCCAGTTCTCCGGGCGAGATCACAGGGCGATTCAGAAAGTGCTTCAAAACTCCTTCTTCATCAACAAACGCCGTCACCTGTTCCGGCAACAGTGCTGTGTCCAGCAAATCGCCTGCCCCGCAACCGGTCCCCCAGACATAGATTTTCATTGCCATCCTTCTCTCCGCTATTTTTATAGATCATACAATATATTACCCAAAAAGTACAGGCTTTTCTTCTTTACTTTTAGTGAAAACGCGGGTATACTCTATGGTATCGAACTGTATTTATTTGTAATTCGTCAAATCCGGGAGGTGGCTTTTGTGCAAGTTGGCGCTGTGATCGTGGCAGCGGGGATGTCGTCGCGCATGGGCGAGTTCAAACCCATGCTGAACATTGGCTCCATTTCTATCGCCCAACGTATTGTGGCAACGCTGCACCAGTCTGGCGTTGAGAAAATTGTTGTCATCACAGGCTTCCATGCTCAGCAGCTGGAGAGGCATCTATCCGGTCAGGGGCTGATCTTTCTGCGCAATGAACACTTCGCCTCCACGCAGATGTTCGATTCAGCGAAAATCGGTCTGGCCTATTTGCGGGACAAATGTGACCGGATTCTCTTCACCCCCGTGGATATCCCACTTTTTACTGCTTTGACCGTGGCAAGGCTTCTGGAGTCCGAAGCGGTCCTGGCCTGTCCGGTATGTGAGGGCAAGACCGGTCATCCCCTGCTCATCGATGCGTCCCTGGTGGATACTCTGCTCATGGACAGCGGAGAAAACGGTCTTCAAGGCGCTATTGCCCGCTGTGGTTATGCCATGGAGCGGGTGCCTGTGGAGGATCCCGGCGTTCTGCATGACGCCGACACTCCGGATGACTACAAGGCCCTCCTGGCCTATCACAATGAGCAGCTGGTCCGTCCGGAAATCAGCATTTCACTGAGCCGAGAAAAAGCATTTTTTGATGAAAAAACCGCGATGCTCCTCTCTCTGGTGGAGGAGACAGGCTCTGTACGCCGGGCCTGCGAACGGATGCAGATCTCCTATTCCGGCGGATGGAACATCATCCGCACGCTGGAATCTCAGCTTCACTTTCCCCTGCTGGAACGCAGTCAGGGCGGTGCCAGCGGCGGTGAAAGCCGCCTGACCGAGCGGGGGAAACGACTTCTGGGCTGTTATGGGCGCTATGCGCAGGCCCTGCGCGAACAGGCCAAGCAGCTTTTCCCGGTCTATTTCGGTGATGAGCTGTGAGCAGACGGATTATTCTGATTCGGCATGCCATGCCGGATATCCCGTTGGGAGAACGCTGGTGCGTCGGCGGGCGCTGTGATCTGCCTCTGGGCCGCCTTGGCCGCATTCAGGCCGCACGACTCCCCTTTGTGCCAGAGCTGAAAAACATAAAAACTGTGTTCTGCAGTTCCCTGATCCGGGCGATCGAGACGGCGCGCCCGCTCTGTGCCGAGTTTATTCCAATGCCGGGGCTGGAAGAACAGGACATGGGCGTATGGGACGGGCTTTCCTTTACGGAGATCATGGCGCGCTGGCCGGAGCTCTACTTCGCCCGGGAACAGGACGCCTCTCTTCTGCCTGAAGGCGCTGAGACAGCTGAGGCCCTAAAGGCACGGATGGAAGAGGCTGTCATGCGGTGTCAGCGGCAAAGCGACGGCGATATCGCCATCGTCAGCCACAAATCCGCCATCGCCTCGCTGGTCGGACATCGAAGCGCTTTGGGCTATACCTCTCTCTCGGTTCTTCGTGAGCAGGATGGCCGCCTGCAGGTGGATAGCGTCGGCATCGCGCCGCATCCGGAGCCGGAGGACGATCTGTGCCGGGCGATGCTCCGCGCCAGCGGAGCGGATGAAGCACTGCTTGCCCACTGTCAGGCAGTGGCGGACTGCGCGGATGAGCTCTGCCGTGTTTTGAATGAACAGGGCGCCGGACTTGATCCCCTTCTCGTCCACCGTGGCGCACTGCTACACGATCTTGCCAAGGGTGAGCGTGATCACGCTGTCGTCGGCGGGGCCTGGCTCCGTGAATTGGGCTACCCGGAGTTGGCAGAGATTGTCCGCCAGCACACCGAGCCGGACAGTGACACGCTCAATGAGGCGGGACTGGTCTTTCTCGCCGATAAGCTGGTCCGGGGAGATCGGCTCGTCCGGCTGGAAGAACGCTTTTCTTCCAGCCTCGGAAAATGCACGACACCAGAGGCCCGCAGTGCCCATGCCAGGCGGCTTTCTCTGGCGCGTAAGTTAAAAATAGAAATCAATCGGCTCTGCGGAGCCGCCGTTATCGAATTAAACAGGAGGCAACACGGATGAAGCTTGTACGGACAGAAGATGCAGTCGGCCACGTGCTGTGCCACGACATCACCCAGATCATCAAGGATGAGAAAAAAGGCCCGGTGTTCCGCAAGGGCCATATCATCCGGCCCGAGGATATCCCCGTCCTGCTGAGCGTGGGCAAGGAGCACCTGTACATCTGGGAGAATGACGAGAGCATGCTCCACGAGGACGAGGCGGCGGAGATCCTGCGGGATCTCTGCCTGGGCGAGCATATGCGCGCCACCGAGCCGAAGGAGGGCAAGATCGAGCTGATCGCCGAGGAGGACGGCCTGCTGCTCATCGACATTGAGCGGCTGCGCGCCATCAACGCGCTGGGCGACATGATGATCGCCACCCGCGCCTCCGGCTTCATGGTCAAAAAGGGCGACAAGCTCTGCGGCACCCGCGTGATCCCGCTGGTGATCAAAAAGGAGCGCATGGAAAAGGCAAAGGAGCTGGCCGGTGACACGCCGCTGATGCGTCTCGTGCCCGTGCGGCCCCGGAGCTACGGCGTCGTCACCACCGGCAGCGAGGTTTTCCTCGGCCGGATAAAGGACACCTTCACCCCCGTGATCGAGCAGAAGCTCGCCGAATTCGGCTGCACGATGACCGAGCATGTGACCCTCGGCGACGACAACCAGGCGATCACCGCCGCGGTGCTGGACATGCTGGACAAAGGCTGCGAAATGGTCTTCTGCAGCGGCGGCATGAGCGTGGACCCGGACGACAAGACGCCGCTGGCCATCAAAAACACCGGCGCGAACATCGTCTCCTACGGCTCGCCGGTGCTGCCCGGGGCCATGTTCCTGGTCTCCTACATGCCGGACGGAAGACCCGTCTGCGGTCTGCCAGGCTGCGTCATGTACGCCAAGCGCACGATCTTTGACCTGCTGCTGCCCTATCTGGTGACGGACACCCCCATCACGAAAGAGCATCTGGCCGGGCTCGGCCACGGCGGACTGTGCCTCAACTGTCCGGTCTGCCACTTCCCCAACTGCGGCTTCGGCAAGGGCATATAAGCCGGAGCGACACGCGCCTATCTCCATTCCCTTTTCATCTCTGTATATGAACACGTAAAGCCGTGTTTGTATAAATATAATTTCCCTGAAACACGGGAGGAGGAAAACAGAATGAAAAAAATCGTAGCCCTGCTGCTTGCCCTGGTCATGGTGCTTGCGCTGGCCGCCTGCGGCTCCAGCACCACCACGACCGCGCCGGCAGCGACCGAGGCCCCCGCGGCCGCGGAGGAACCCGCTGCGGAAGAACCCGCCGCGGAGCCTGTGGAAGAGGTGGAACTCATCGTCTTCGCCGCCGCTTCCATGACCGAAACCCTCACGGAGATCAAAGGCATGTACGAAGCGGAGAACCCCGGCGTCACCATCACCTACAACTTTGACTCCTCCGGCACCCTGAAGACCCAGATCCAGGAAGGCGCCGACTGCGACCTGTTCATCTCTGCCGCGCCGAAGCAGATGAACCAGCTGGACGCCTCCAAGGACAGCGATGCCAACCCCGACGGACTGGACTTCGTTCTGCAGGGCAGCCGCATCAACCTGCTGGAAAACAAGGTCGCCCTGGTGGTCCCCGAGGGCAATCCCAAGGGCATCGAGTCCTTCGACCAGCTCTCTGAGCTGCTCAAGAGCGGCGAGGTATTCTTTGCCATGGGCAACAGCGACGTGCCCGTGGGCCAGTACACGCAGAAGATCCTGGCCTACTATGAGCTCAGCGAAGAGGAGCTTGCCAATGCCGGCGTCATCACCTACGGCAGCAACGTGAAGGAGGTCACCACCCAGGTCTCTGAGGCCAGCGTGGACTGCGGCGTGGTCTACGGCACCGACGCCTTCTCCGCCGGTCTGGAAGTGGTGGATACCGCCACCGCCGAGATGTGCGGTCAGGTCATCTACCCCGCCGCCGTGCTGAACGTGAGCAAGAACCCGGAGGCCGCCCAGGCCTTCCTGGACTACCTGCGCACCGACGCGGCCATGGCCGTGTTTGAGAACGTGGGCTTCTCTCCCGCAGCATAAGGCGCCTATAGAAATCGAATAGGCAGCGCATAGCCTTGCGCTGCCTGTTTACTCTTGGAGTATCACGTATGAGTATCGACTGGTATCCCTTAACAAACTCTCTGCGCATCGCCGCCATCAGCTGCGTGCTGGTGTTCTTTACGGGCATCTTTTTCGCCTATTACGCGGCGAAGCTGCCCCGCGCCGTCAAGGGCGTGCTGGACGTGGTGCTGACGCTGCCCATGGTGCTGCCGCCCACGGTCTGCGGCTATTTCCTGCTGCTGATTTTTGGCGTGAAGCGCCCTCTGGGCATTTTTCTGCTGAAATTCGGCGTCAAGTTCGTCATGACCTGGTACGGCGGCGTCCTGGCCGCGGCGGTGGTGGCCTTTCCCCTGATGTATCGCACGGCCCGCGGGGCCTTTGAGAGCTTTGATGCGACTCTGGCCTATTCCGGTCAGACGCTTGGCCTGTCCAACACCTATATTTTCTGGCGCATTCGCATGCCTGCCTGCCGTCAGGGTATCCTCGCCGGAACCGTCCTGGCCTTTGCCCGCGCCCTGGGTGAATACGGCGCGACCAGCATGCTCATCGGCTATACCCCTGGGCGTACGGCCACCATCTCCACCACGGTCTATCAGCTCTGGCGGACTAACGACGAAGCCGGTGCGCTATTTTGGGTGCTGGTGAATCTGGCGATCAGCACGGTGGTCCTGCTCACAGTGAACATGCTGGAGGCCCGGCAGAAGAAGGCGGTGGTCCGATGAGTCTGATCGTCGATATCAAAAAGGATCTGGGTACTTTCCGTCTGGATGTGCAGTTCACCGCGGAAAACGGCGTCACCTGTCTGCTGGGCGCCTCTGGCTGCGGTAAGAGCATGACCCTCAAATGCATCGCCGGTATTGAGCGCCCGGACAGCGGCCATATCGAGCTGGATGGCCGAATTCTGTTTGACTCCCGAAGCGGAATCGATCTGCCCCCGCAGCGGCGTCGGGTCGGATATCTCTTCCAGAACTATGCGCTCTTCCCCAATATGACGGTGCGTCAGAACATCCTCTGCGGTCTTTGCCGGGTCAAAGACCGGGGTGAAAAGGAACATCTCCTCGGCGACATGCTGCATCTTATGCAGCTGGAAGGTCTGGAGAATCACAAACCAAGCCAGCTCTCCGGCGGTCAACAGCAGCGTGTAGCTCTGGCGCGCATTCTGGTCAGCGACCCTCAACTGCTTCTGCTGGATGAGCCTTTTTCCGCTCTCGACGGGCATTTGCGCGACGCACTGAAAATCGAGCTGCGGGATCTATTGCAGCACTATGGGCATGAGGTGATAATGGTGACCCATGATCGCACCGAGGCTTACAACATGAGTCGGGAGATCGCCGTTATGGATGCCGGTCGTATCCTTGTCAAAAAGGGCACCAAGGCCCTCTTTGCCGATCCCGGCAGCGTGCAGGCCGCCATCCTCACCGGCTGTAAAAATGTGATTACCGCATGGCGCGCGGGTGACTATACGGTGGAAGTCCCCGACTGGGGGATCCGCCTGCAGACAAAACAGGAAGTTCGGGAAGGGCTTTCCGCCATCGGGATTCGGGCCCACTATTTTGGGCCTGCCACACCGCAAAACCGCTTTCCGGTGGAATACGTAGAGGAAATGGAAGAACCTTTTGAACTGATTCTCCAATTCCGCTACCAAAATCAGAGTAAAGACAGCCCGCCAATCTGGTGGCGGCTGCCGAAAGACAAACGGCCCGCGTCTTTCCCCCAGGAACTCGGGATCGCGCCGGCCAACATACTGCTGTTATACGATTGAGCGAAAGGAGCATTTCGATGAAACTCAGTGCCAGAAACCAACTGAAAGGTACGATTAATGATATTCAGGAGGGTGCCGTGAACGGGATCGTCAAGCTGGACATCGGCGGCGGAAATGTTATCAGCTCCACGATCTCCATGTCAGCTATCCACGAGCTGAAACTCGAGGTCGGCAAAGAAGCCTACGCAGTGATCAAAGCGACCTCGGTCATGATCGGCGTGGATGAATAAACTGCTGTAAAATGGCGGCCTGCTTCCTTTGGCAGGCCGCCATTTTCTCAGTTCCCTCTGTGTCCAAATCGAGGCATCCAGCGGGACGGATTTTGTCTAAGCTCAACAGTGCGGATCTGCCATTGTCCAGACATAAGGCGCCTGATTCCGCATGCCGGTGTAACCGGGTGCCAACCCATCCGTCGCAAAAGCGGCGTTATCTTTCACTTCGTAGGGGACCCGACCGGTTTCAAATCCATAGAGCAGCGCCGCTTCAGAAAACATCAGGCACCCAAGGGGCATATGATAATCGCTGGTGATCACAACGATAGTGTGGATCTGCGGGTACTGCTCGGCGAGAATGGCGCAGGTGTTGACCGCATTCTGATCTGTCGTCTGGGAGCGATCCTCCCGAATGATTCTCTCCGGCGCGATCCCATGCCCCAAAAGCCAGTCTGCCATCACACTGGCCTCCGTGACCTCTTTGTTTTTGAAGGCGGTGCCGCCGCCGGTTACCGCAAGATAGGCATGGGGATATTGCTGTGCACAAGCTAAAGCGCGCTCACAGCGGCCGAGCAGTTCCGGCGCCATATCGCCGTCGGGCAGGAGCTGAAAGCCCAGCACCACAAGGCACAGGCTCTCGTCCTGCGGCAGGGTATCCGGCAGTCCCTCCGTTCGGATTGGCATATCCGTATTCACATAGTGCCAGTATTGCATGATCCCGTCCCAGGTCTGGCCCAGTGCGGGGTTGACAGACTTTAGATTCTCCAGAATTATCCGGATCTGCCTCTCCCGGTCCACCGTCTCGCTTCGGCAAAGGTAGACCATGTCGCTCACCATCTGATAGGTTTCGGCGGTATAGGACTTTTGAACCGGAGCAAACGTCTCTTCCGCTTCAGCGGACATTTCCGTCACCGCGGCGGATTGGATCGATGTCGCTTCGTTCGTTTCTGTTCTCGTATTTTCCACAGCATCTTCCTCCGCAATCGGTACGCCGTTTGGTTCCGCCACTGCCGGCACCGCAGAATGTGCCCGGATGCGCAGCAGAAGCACGATCGCCAGCAGGAGACAGACGATCACCAACGCCGGTATTCGATTCCGCCGGCCTCGCCTCAGTCTTTTCATCACACAGGCTCCTGTCAAATCAATGTAAGCTTGATTCTGTTTCGCTTTCTTCGATCATATCCGCTTCCGTGCAGGAATGCAAATCTTTTCAAAAAAAAATGCACAAAAAATGTCGTTGCCCTTTTCTCCGATGAATAGAACGCTGATCCACTTTTCATTTCTGCCTGTTTATAAAGGGTTAATCCTGTGTTTACCTCTCCATATAGGAAAAGGCACTGGCCGATTTGAGC
>CACYOR010000016.1 GCA_902775985.1 Oscillospiraceae bacterium | reverse complement strand
CATCATGCTCACCGCCAAGAGCCAGGAGATCGACAAGGTGACCGGACTGATGACCGGCGCGGACGACTATGTGACCAAGCCCTTCTCCCCGGCGGAGCTGACCGCCCGCGTGGACGCGCTGATCCGCCGTCTTGGCGTGGACGAGGATGAGAAAGCCAACGCCGAACTGCAGAGCGGCCCCTTCACGCTCAACACCCGCAACCGCACCCTGGAGAAGAACGGCGAGCGCCTGAAGCTCACCCAGATCGAGTATTTGCTGATGAAGCTGTTTATGGAAAACCCGGGCAAGGCCATGTCCCGGATGGAAAACCCGGGCAAGGCCATGTCCCGGGAGGACATCCTCACCGCCGTCTGGGGCAATGACTTCAAGGGCGAACTCAAGACCGTGGATGTGAACATCCGCCGCCTGCGCATTAAGATCGAGGCCGATCCCACCGAGCCGGAATACCTGACCACCGTCTGGGGCTACGGCTATAAGTGGGGATATTAATTTGATTCAAAGCAGATTTTGAATCGAGAGAGTGTGTGCTTCTGATTTTTCCGCCCGCGGGCAGAAAAACAGAGGGGAGGGCCTCTCTGAACTCCCCCGAAGGGGGAGGAAACTGGCATAATAGGAAGTTTAACGATGTTTCGATATCTGAAAGTCCAGCTCTTTGTCTCCGCGCTGGCGACCATTGCCATCGCCCTGCTGGGGGTCTGGGGGATCACGCGCGGCTATCCCGGCCTGGGTATCGTGTGCCTGGTGGCCGTGTGCGTGTATATCATCCTGATCGTGCTGTGGTTCCTGCGCTATGTCTCGGGGCCTCTGGGCCGCTTGGCCGATTTCGCCCATGAGATCGCGGAGGGCAGTTACGGCAGCAAGCTGGAATGGCACAGCGATAACGAGCTGGGCCGTCTCACGGATGAGATCAACAACATGTCCGAAAAGGTGGCGCTGGCGGAGAAATCCCGTACGGATTTCATCTCCCAGGTCTCCCATGAGCTGCGCACACCTTTGACCGCCATCACCGGCTGGGCTGAGACCATCGCCTACGATCCGGCGGTGCAGGGGGATTCGCTGCGCGGCATACAGATCATCTCCCGCGAGGCCGAGCGCCTGACCAACATGGTCAAGGAACTGCTGGAGTTTACCCGCATCCAGGACGGGCGCTTCAACCTGCGCATCGAACTGCTGGACATCGCCGCGGAGCTGGAGGACGCGCTCTTCACCTACGGGGAGCTGATGCGTCAGGCCGGCATCGAGGTGGACTACAGCGAACCGGAGGCGGAGATCCCGCTGATCCCCGGGGATCCGGAGCGTCTCAAGCAGGTTTTCTTGAACCTGCTGGACAATGCGGCCACCCATGGCGGCGAGGGCAAGAAGGTGGACGTGGGCCTGAAAGCCGAGAGCGACGGCGTCCATATCACCGTGCGCGACTACGGCCACGGCATCCCGGAGGCCGAACTGCCCCATGTCAAAGAGAAATTCTATAAAGGGAGCTCCAAAAACCGCGGCAACGGTATCGGCCTTGCCGTCTGTGATGAGATCGTGACGCGCCATCGCGGCCGCCTGACCATTGAAAACGCTCCCGACGGCGGCTGCCTGGTCACCGTCGTACTTCCCATGAAATAGGAGAAAAAACCATGCCCCAGAAAAACGCATCCTGCTTTCGCACATCCATCGGCGGTCAGGCCCTAATCGAGGGGATCCTGATGCGCGGGCCGAAAAAGCAGGCCATCGTCTGCCGCACGGCGGACGGGCTTGTGGAAAAGGTCGAAGACGTCAGTCTCATCCGGGACAAATACCCCATTCTGCGCTGGCCGCTTCTGCGCGGCTGTGTCACGTTTATCGAATCCATGGTCAAGGGCATGCAGGCCCTGACCTATTCCGCGAGTCTGGTCCCCCTGGAGGATCAGGAGGAGCCGGATAAAATGGACCAGTGGATCGAGGCCCATTTCTCCGCGGAGAAGGCCCAGAAGATCATCATCGGCGTGGCCGTGGTGCTGGGTATCGCGCTGTCCATCTTCCTGTTCGTGTTCCTGCCCGCGCTGATCGTGGGCTGGATCAAGCCCCTGACCCAGAGCTATGCGGTGCGCAACCTGGCCGAAGGCCTGACCAAGGTGGCGGTGCTGCTCGGATATATGGCGGCGGTCTCCCATATGTCGGACGTGAAGCGCCTCTTCAGCTATCACGGCGCTGAGCATAAGACCATCTTCTGCTATGAGCACGGTAAGCCCCTCACGGTGGAGAACGTCCGGCCTGAAAAGCGCTTTCATCCCCGCTGCGGCACCAGTTTCCTGCTGGTCGTGGTGCTGGTGAGCATTCTTGTGAACTCTGTGGTCCGCCTGGACAATACCTTTGCCCGCATCGGCTGCCATCTGCTGCTTCTGCCGGTGGTGGTGGGTATCAGCTATGAGATCAACCGCTGGTGCGGCGCCCACGACAACTGGCTCTCCGCCATCCTCTCTGCGCCGGGCAAGTGGCTGCAGCACCTGACCACCAATGAGCCGGACGACGGCATGATCGAGTGTGCCATCCGCGCCATGGAACTGGTGATACCTGAGGAAAAGGGCTCGGACGAATGGGGCAAATAAGCCTGAGACATAAAGGAAATAGCGATGAAGACATATAACGAACTCTACCTCAACGCCCGCGGCCTCCTGCGCCAGCGGGGTGTGGAGGCTTATAATCTGGAGGCCCGCATCCTGGTGGCCAAGGCCGCCGGCAAGCCGGTGTCGGAGCTGTTGCGGGATTTGAACCTCTATGCCACGCCCGCCATCGAGGAGACCATGCAGGGATTCCTCCAGCGCCGCCTGGCCGGTGAGCCGGTGGCCTACATTACCGGCACCTGGGAGTTTTACGGTCTGCCCATGGTGGTGACGCCGGATGTGCTGATCCCCCGCATGGACACCGAAGTCCTGGTGGATACCGCCAAGGAACTGCTGGTGGGGAAGAAGATGGACGCAAGGATCCTGGATCTCTGCGCCGGAAGCGGCTGCATTACCTGCGCCCTGGGGCATGAGCTGCCGGCCACCAAGCTGGTGGCGGTGGATATCAGCGCCAGCGCTCTGGAGATCTGCCGGAAGAACGTGGCGCTTAACCGGCTCAGCAGCCGGGTCATCTGCATCCAGGCGGATGCAACGGCGTCCCCGCCCCTGGGGATCGGCCAGTTTGATATGATCGTCTCCAATCCGCCCTATATCGAAAGCGGGGAGATTATTTCGCTGGACGGCTCGGTTCGGGATTATGAACCGATCTGGGCGCTGGACGGCGGAGAAGACGGTCTGCGCTTCTATAAGAGCATCATCAAGTATTGGAAATCTGTTCTGCGGCCCGGTGGCTGGCTCCTCTTTGAGGTCGGCGAGGGTCAGGCGGAGACCGTGAAGGAGATGCTGCTCGCCGGCGGCTTTGAGACGGCGGAGACCCGCAAGGACACGTTGAACATCGACCGTGTTGTGCTGGGGCGGATGTCCTCCCAGAGCGCAGAGAATTACTCGGTATATGGATCGTTTTGATCGAAGATAAAGGAGAAGAAAGACATGGCTGAAAAGAAAAAAGCAGTTCCGGTGGCGTCTCCCGCCAGCGGCGATAAGAAAAAAGCGCTGGAAACCGCCATCGCCCAGATCGAGAAGAACTACGGCAAGGGCACCATTATGCGTCTCGGGGACGATATCCCCGTGAACGTGGAGGCCCTGTCCACCGGCTCCCTGTCCCTGGATCTGGCCCTCGGCATCGGCGGCGTCCCCCGCGGCCGTATCGTGGAGATCTACGGGCCTGAGGCTTCCGGTAAGACGACCCTGGCTCTTCACGTGGTCGCTTCCGCCCAGAAGGCTGGCGGCGACGCGGCCTATATCGACGTGGAGCACGCACTGGAGCCGGCCTATGCCCGCGCCCTGGGCGTGGACATCGACAGCCTGCTGATCTCTCAGCCGGATACCGGCGAGCAGGCCCTGGACATCGCCGAGAGCCTGGTGCGCTCAGGCGCCATCGATGTGCTGGTCATCGACTCCGTGGCCGCGCTGATCCCCCGCAGTGAGCTGGAGGGCGAAGTGGGTGATACCGTTGTCGGCGCTCTGGCCCGCCTGATGAGCCAGGCCATGCGCCGTCTGGCCGGTGCCATCTCCAAGAACAACTGCACCGTCATCTTTATTAACCAGCTGCGCCAGAAGATCGGCGTCATGTACGGCAACCCCGAGACCACCCCCGGCGGTCTGGCCCTGAAATACTATGCCTCCGTGCGTATCGACGTGCGCCGTATTGAGACCCTGAAGGTCAACGGCGAGATGATTGGCAACCGCACCCGTGCCAAGGTGGTCAAAAACAAGGTCGCACCCCCGTTCCGTGAGGCGGAATTTGATATCATGTACGGCGAGGGCATCTCTCGCGTGGGCGAGATCGTGGATCTGGGCGTGAAGCTGGAGATCATCGACAAGGCCGGCGCCTGGTTCACCGTGGACGGCAATCGCATCCAGGGCCGCGACGGCGTGAAGGAATTCCTCATGGCCAACGAGGACGTGCGTGAGAAGGTGGAACAGGAGATTCGCGACAACGCCTATAAGCTCATGTCCCCCCAGTCCCGCAAGGCCGCCGAGGCCTCCGGCCGTGTGGCCGCAGTGAGCACCAAACCGGCGGTGGACGTGTCCGCGGCGGATTTCGATCAGGATTAAGATGCTCGTTTCCGCACTCAAGCAGACTTCCCCGGGGCGGATCACCGTCATCTTTGAAGATGGCCGGGAGATCCGCTCCTCTCTCGGCGTGGTGACCGATCTGCGCCTCTTCACCGGGAAGGATCTGGAGGAAGAGCAGATTACGGAATTGCGGCAGCTCTCCCTGCGTTCTCTGGCGCGGGACCGGGCGTTGGAGTATCTCTCCCGCCGCCCCATGTCCTGCAAAGAACTGCACGACAAGCTCTTGCAGAAGGGGGAGGAAGAGGCGGTCGCCGATTTCTGCGTCAGCTGGCTCATGGAGCAGGGCTTTTTGAACGACGAGCGCTATGCCGGTATGGTCGTGCGTCACTACGCTGCCAAAAACTACGGCGCCGGGCGCATCCGGGGCGAATTGAGCCGCCGTGGCATTTCCCGGGATCTCTGGGATGCGGCGCTGCAGGAGGCGCCGGAGCCGGACGACAAGCTCGACAAATTCATTGCCTCCCGTCTCCGGGACCCGGAGGATCGGGAGCAGATTCAGAAAATCAGCAATGCGCTCTATCGCCGCGGCTACGGCTGGGATCAGATCCGGGACGCCCTGCGGCGCTATACCGATACTGTATACGAGGAATGACTATGGGCAAGACCTTTGCGCTCATCTCATTGGGCTGTGCGAAAAACCTGGTCAACAGCGAGCAGATGCTCTATCTGCTGGACGAGGCCGGTTACACGCTGGTGCCCGATCCGGAGGGAGCGGATTTTTGCATCATCAATACCTGCGGCTTTATTGACGCCGCCAAGAGCGAGGCCATTGACAACATCCTGGAGATGGCGGAGCTGAAAAAAGAGGGAAAGCTGGGCGGCCTGATCGTTACCGGCTGCCTCTCCCAGCGCTATCAGGACAGCATTCTGGAGGAACTGCCGGAGATCGACGCGATCTTAGGCATCAGCAGCTTTGGCGATATCGTCAAGGCCGTGCAGGGCCTGGAACTTGGACAGAAGCCCCGGCTTTTTGCCGACCCGGACGCCCCTGTGGAGGAGATCCCCCGTGTGGTGTCCACCGGCCCCAGCTGGGCCTATCTGCGCATCGCCGAGGGCTGCAGCAACTTCTGCGCCTTCTGCGCTATCCCCTATATCCGCGGCCACTACCGTTCCCGCTCGATGGAGAACGTTCTGGCCGAGGCCCGGGATCTGGCAGCGCACGGGGTAAAGGAACTGATCGTCATCGCCCAGGACATCACCCGCTATGGCACCGACCTCTATGGGCACCGCTGCCTGGCCCAACTCTGTCGGGAGCTGGGGAAGATCGAGGGTGTGGAGTGGATCCGGCTTCACTACCTCTATCCCGATCAGTTCGACGAGGAGCTGATCGACGAGATCGCCCGGAACGACAAGATCGTCAAGTATCTGGATATCCCCATCCAGCATATCAATGACGCGATCCTCAAGCGCATGAACCGCAAGGGGACGGGAGATGAGATCCGCAGTCTCTTCAAGACCCTGCGGGAGCGGATCCCCGGCCTGGTCCTCCGCACCAGTCTGATCGCCGGCCTGCCCGGCGAGGGAGAGGCGGAGTTTGAGGAGCTTTGTGAATTCCTGCGCGAGGCTAAGATCGAGCGGGCCGGCGTCTTTCCCTTCTCGCCGGAGGAGGGGACCCCGGCGGCGAAGATGGCCCACTGCGACGAGGAGGAAGCACAGCGCCGCGCCGATCTGATCCTCCAGCTGCAGCAGCCCATCATGGACGCGTTCTGCGAGGGCTTTGTGGGCCAAACGCTGCGGGTGCTGGTCGATCACTATGACGAGGACGAACAGCGCTGGGTCGGCCGATGTTACGCCGATTCCCCGGATATCGACGGCGAGGTGCACTTTGAAGGCTATGCCCGGGAGGGTGAGTTCGCCCAGGTGCGCATCACCGGCACCGAGGACGGGATCCTGTACGGCGAGGAGGCAGAGGAATGACTACCGCCAATAAGATTACCATCTTCCGGGTCATCATGATCCCAGTGTTTCTGGTCCTGGCCTATGCCAACCAGCCCGTCTGGGCTTTTGTGGTCTTTGTCTTGGCCAGCCTCTCCGATATGCTGGACGGCTATATCGCCCGGCATTATCATCAGATCACCAATTTCGGCAAGTTTATGGACCCTCTGGCCGATAAGGTCCTGGTGCTGGCGGCCATGTGCTTCTTTGTGGAGCGGGGCTTTATGCCCGGTTGGGCCGTCGCCCTTGTGCTGCTGCGGGAGTTTGCCGTGTCCGGCATGCGGCTCATCGCCGTGGAGCAGGGCCGTGTGATCGCCGCCGCCTGGTCCGGCAAGATCAAGACCGCCGTCACCATGGTGGGCTTGGCCGCCATGCTGCTGTTTTCGGCCTATCCCTGGGTCAACACCCTGGTCACCGCCCTGATCGTGATCACCACGGTCTGGTCCGGTGTGGAGTATTTCTATAAAAACCGCGACGTGTTCAAGAACGTCGATTAAGGAGCGCGAGCTATGTATCTGTACAATTCTGCAAGCCATAAAAAAGAACTCTTTGTCCCCAATAATCCCGACATCGTCAAGATGTACACCTGCGGCCCCACAGTCTACCACTATGCGCACATCGGCAATCTCCGCTCCTATATCATGGAGGATATTCTGGAGAAGTATCTGCGCTATACCGGCTATAACGTCAAGCGCGTCATGAACATCACCGACGTGGGCCATCTGACCTCCGACGCCGACGAGGGCGAGGATAAGATGCTCAAGGGCGCCAAGCGCGAGCACAAGAGCGTCATGGAGATCGCCAAGTTCTACACCGACGCCTTCTTCTCCGACGCCGGAAAGCTGAACATCAAGACCCCTGACGTGGTGGAGCCCGCCACCAACTGCATCGATGAATACATCAAGATCATCTCCAAGCTGATGGATACCGGCTATGCCTATTTTGCCGGCGGCAACGTATATTTCGACACCTCCAAGCTGGATCGCTACTACGTCTTCAACGACTTTAACGCCGAGGATCTGGCCGAGGGCGTGCGCGAGGGCGTGGAGGCGGACGAGAACAAGCGCAACAAGAACGACTTCGTCCTCTGGTTCACCAAGTCCAAGTTCGAGGATCAGGCCCTGAAATGGGATTCCCCCTGGGGCGTGGGCTATCCCGGCTGGCATATCGAGTGCTCCGGCATCTCCATGAAGCACCTGGGTGAGGATCTGGATATCCACTGCGGCGGCATCGACAACGCTTTCCCGCATCACACCAATGAGATCGCCCAGAGCGAGGCCTACCTGGGACATAAGTGGTGCAACTGGTGGATGCACGTGCTGCATCTGAACACCAACAGCGGCAAGATGTCCAAGTCCAAGGGCGAGTTCCTGACGGTCTCTCTTCTCGAGGAGAAGGGCTATGATCCGCTGGCCTACCGCCTCTTCTGCCTGCAGAGCCACTATCGCAAGTCCCTGGTCTTCTCCTGGGAGAACCTGGACAATGCGCAGGTCACTTACAACAAGCTGATCGCCAAGATCGCCACGCTCAAGCCCGAGGACGGTGAGATCGACCAGGCCGCCGTCGAGGCTCTCAAGGCCAAGTTCTGCACGGCGCTGGACAACGACCTGAACACCTCCCTGGCCGTGACGGCGCTCTACGATGTGCTCAAATACAAGACCAACGACGCCACCAAGCTCTTTGTCCTGGACGATTTCGACCGGGTGCTGAGCCTGAGCCTGTTGGAAAAAGCCGCAGCCAAGCGGGAAGAGCTGAAAAAGCAGGCCGTGAGCGCCGACAGCTTCAGCATCGTCTCCGAGAGCGGGGAGAGCGACCCTGAGGTCGAGGCGAAGATCCAGGCCCGCCAGGAGGCCAAGAAGGCCAAGAACTATGCCGAGGCCGACCGCATCCGCAATGAACTCAAGGAGCAGGGGATCGAGCTGACCGATATTCCCCATGGCGCCACCTGGAAGCGGATCTGAATGGCCAGAGAACTTCAGCCCCATGAGCTGATCGAGCGCAGTCTGATCACCAAGTTCCGCAAGACGATCTGGCGGCCCTTTATCGAGGCCTGCCGGCAGTATGAGCTGGTGCAGGCCGGGGACCGGATCGCCGTGTGCATCTCCGGCGGCAAGGACTCCATGCTGCTGGCAAAGCTCATGCAGGAACTGCATAAGCACAGCGACGTGCCCTTTGAGCTGGTCTTTCTCGTGATGGACCCGGGCTACAACCCCCGCAACCGGGAGAAGATTGAACAGAACGCCGCCCTGCTGCAGATCCCCGTTACGATCTTTGAATCGGAGATCTTTGCCGCCGCGGATTCCACCGACCGCAATCCCTGCTATCTCTGCGCCCGCATGCGCCGGGGCTATCTGTACAGCAAGGCCCGGGAGTTGGGCTGCAACAAGATCGCCCTGGGACACCATTTTAACGACGTGATCGAGACAACGGTCATGGCCATGTTCTACGGCGCCCAGCTGCAGGCCATGCTGCCCAAGCTCCACTCCACCAATTTCCCGGGTATGGAGCTGATCCGCCCTCTCTACTGTGTGCATGAGGAGTCAATCCTGGCCTGGTGCCGCTATAACGATCTGCACTTCATTCAATGCGCCTGCCGCTTTACCGAGCGCAATTCCCATGCCGAGGACGGCGTGGGGGAGTCCAAGCGCCAGGAGGTCAAGCTCCTGCTGCGTTCTCTGCGGGAGACGAACCCCAATGTGGAGCAGAGCGTTTTCAAGGCACTCCACGCGGTCTGCCTGGACACCTTTCCGGGCTATAAAAGCCACGGCGAAGTCCACAGCTTCCTGGATAACTATTAAAATTGGAATCAGCCGCTTCCGTCCAATGGTCGCGGCTGATTCCTTTTGTCATGATGAAATAACAGGGGACTTGTCAGAAGAACCTTCTTTCGGTATAATACTCTTTAAAGTGACAAGAGAGGAGGGAGCGCATGAAGAGTAAAAGAGCGACGGCCGTGTTTCTGCTGTGTCTTACAGTGGTTTCGCTGTTGTTTGGCTGGCTTGTCTACCGTGTCAGCTCCCGCCTTCTGGAGCCGCCGGCGCCGGAGCCCACGGTTCAGACCACAGCGGCGCCTACGCCGGCCCCGACGCCCAGCCCGACGCCGGAACCCACGCCCACGCCGGAGCCCTTTGTGAGTCCCATCGACTTTGACACGCTCTGGGCACAGAATGGGGACATCTACGCCTGGATCGAGCTGCCGGACACCTGGCTGCAGTATCCGATCCTTCAGCACCCCAACTCCGACACCTACTATCTGAACCGGACGGTGGACGGATACGAGGGTTATCCCGGCTCCATCTTTACCTTTCGGGTGGAAGGGAAGCGCTTCGACCAGTTCAATACGGTCATCTACGGGCACAACATGATCGACGGCTCCATGTTCGGTAATCTGAAGAATTTCCGGGACGAGAGCTATATGCGGGAGCACCGGGAACTGACGATCTATACCCCGGAATCGACCCTGCATTATACCATCTTCGGCGCTGTCACCTACGATGACCGGCTGATCACTCAGAGCTTTGATGATAGGGACCCGAACGACTGCGCCGCATTTCTGAGTTCCGTTATGGGAAGCCCCTACGGTACCTATGTAACGGATGGACTGCTTATCAACACCGAATCCCGCCTCATCACCATGAGCACCTGCATCGGCGGCATGCCCAACAACCGGCTTCTGGTTCTGGCGGTCTTGACCGACATGGAGACATAAAAAAACAGCCACCCGATTTTCGGGTGGCTGAATTTGTCCTACAAAGGAATCACTTCAGGAGGTTGAGAATAAGGGTCAGCACGACGAAAGCCAGTGCAAACCACTTGGTGGCCTTGGCAAGCTTGGCGTCCCAGGTCTTGGCCTTGCCCTTGGACATAAAGGTCTCGGCACCGCCGGAGATGGCACCGGACAGACCGGCGCTCTTGCCGCTCTGCATCAGAACGACGACAGTGACAGCCAGACCGGAAAGAACCTGAAGAACGGTGAAAACGATAGTGAGTGCAGACATTTATTTCAATCCTTTCGATATGTTCGCTCTATAAGCTTTGCTACTATACCATATCTTGCGGCGCGTTGCAAGCCCTTTTTTCGCTTTTTTTATGTCCTGCGTCGAAAACGACTCTCTATTTTACACAAAAAACAGAAGACATTCTTGTGCTGGTTGACGGATGTGCCAAAAATGACGAATTTAGCACTTTAACCCTTGACAGTGAAAAAGGGCTATGATAGGATGCAGACAAATTGAATCGCTTAGATAGAGGCGCGGTGTTCATCAGTACCGTCCGGCAAGGCCAGGCAGCCGTCGGCGGAAAAGGGATCATCGCCGAAGGAATGAAGGGATGCCTGTCTCTCCGTTCCTGGGCCGCCCGATAAGATCGTGCGGACTGTCACAAGACTTTGTGGAGCGCTATCGATGATTACCGGAAGGGCCTCAAGCCCCTGATCCGATTATCCATGGACCGCTTGCAGCAAAGCGGTTCATTTTATTATCCCCACCGGCGGGGAGAGAAAAAGCCGGAGAGCAGAATGCTCAGAAAGGAAACATCATGAGAAGAATCACCGCCATCGTCCTGGCCATGCTGATGATGCTGGCCCTGAGTGCCACCGCTTTTGCCGAGTCCACCGTGCCCAGCGGCGTGGAGGACGGCGTGCTCACCATCGCCATGGAGTGTGCCTATGCCCCCTATAACTGGACCCAGGGCGACGACTCCAACGGCGCTGTACCCATCGCCAATGTGCCCGGTTCCTATGCCAACGGCTATGACGTGATGATCGGCAAGATGATCTGCGAGGCCAATGGCTGGGAGCTGGAGGTCATCCAGTCCGACTGGGATTCCCTGGTCCCCGGTGTTCAGACCGGTACCTTTGACGCGGTCATCGCCGGCCAGTCCATGACCGCGGAGCGCGCCGAGCAGGTCGATTTTGCAGGCCCTTACTTCTATGCCACCATCGTCTGCCTGACCAAGGCTGACAGCCCCTATGCCTCCGCCACTTCCATCGCCGATCTGGCCGGCGCCTCCTGCACCGCGCAGATCGCCACCATCTGGTATGATACCTGCCTGCCCCAGATCGAGGGCGCCAACATGATGACCGCCGCCGAGACCGCCCCCGCCATGCTGATGGCGCTGGAGACCGGCATGGTCGACTTCGTCTGCACCGATATGCCCACCGCCCAGGGCGCTGTGGCCGCCTATCCCGATATGGTGATCCTGGACTTCTCCGGAACGGACGGCGACTTCCAGTTTACCGAGGAGGAGCGCGCGGAGAACGTGAACATCGGCGTGTCCCTGATGAAGGGCAATACCGAACTGCGTGAGGCCATCGACAGCGTGCTGTCCGAGATGACCGCGGAGGACTTCAACGAGCTGATGGCCCAGGCCATCGAGATCCAGCCTCTGAGCGAGGATTGATCCTCAGAATCTGACGGGGCGGTGAGCGCTGTTTCACCGCCCCGATTTCCTGTTGTCGGAAGGAGAGTAACCATGACGAAGTTTGCCCAGCTCGGCGCGGATATTGCCAAGCTCTGGCTGAAATACGGACATTCCTACATCAGCGGTATTGAAAATACCCTGATCCTGGCCCTGGTCGGCACGCTGATCGGCTGCCTGATCGGCTTCATCTGCGGTATCCTCAACACGATCCCCAGCGGAAAGAACGACCATCCTCTCAAGCGTTTCTTTCTGGGGCTCATTCGGGTGGTGATCCGCATCTATGTGGAGGTTTTCCGCGGCACCCCCATGGTGCTGCAGGCGGTGTTCCTCTATTACGGTCTGCCTTATTTCACGGATAACGCGGTGAAGTTCACCTCTGTCTGGGCGGCGGCAATCGTGGTCGTCTCCATCAACACCGGCGCCTACATGGCCGAGAGCGTCCGCGGCGGCATCATCTCCGTGGATCCGGGCCAGACCGAGGGTGCCAAGGCCATCGGCATGACCCATGTACAGACCATGACCAGCGTCATTCTTCCGCAGGCGCTGCGCAACATCATGCCCCAGATCGGCAACAACTTCATCATCAATGTGAAGGATACCTCCGTCATGTTTATCATCGGCTTTCCCGAGTTTTTCGCGGCGCACCGGGCCGCTGTCGGGGCCAGCTATCTGTATTTTCCCTCTGCCACGGTGGAGATGGCCGGCTATCTGACCATGACGCTGCTGGCCTCCTTCCTGCTTCGCTGGGCGGAGAAGAAGATGGACGGCGCCTCCAGCTATGAACTGGTGCAGGTCGATCCGCTGACCATGACCGCCGGCACCTACAGCTTCCCGGACAAGCGCAGCCCCTTTGACGAGCGCAACCCCGAGGCGGAAAAAAGTGCATTGCGCGAGTCGCTCCGCCGCCAGATTGAGCGGGAAGAGGCGCTCCGCCAGGGACAGTTGGCCGAGCAGAGACGGGATAACGGAATCCATGATACCGGATTTGGCAATCCGGACCAGAGAGGAGAGCACTGAGATGGACGAACGGATTTTACAGATCAATCATCTCTCCAAGTCCTTTGGCTCCAACCTGGTCTTGAAGGACATCGACTTCTCCGTGAACCAGGGAGACGTGATCAGCATCATCGGTGCCTCCGGCTCCGGTAAATCCACGCTGCTGCGCTGCATCAATCTCCTGGAGACACCCAGTTCCGGCGAGATCCTCTATCACGGCAAAAATGTCCTGGGCCGCGGCACCAACGCGGCGGAATACCGCTCCCATGTGGGCATGGTTTTCCAGTCCTTCAATCTTTTCAACAACATGACGGTGCTGGAAAACTGCGTGGTGGGCCAGGTGCGTGTCCTCAAGCGGGGTAAGGCCGAGGCCCAGGCCCACGCCATGGAGTATCTGGAAAAGGTGGGCATGGCTCCTTATGTGAACGCCCGCCCGCGGCAGATCTCCGGCGGTCAGAAGCAGCGCGTGGCCATCGCCCGTGCCATGGCCATGGACCCCGAGGTGCTGCTCTTTGACGAGCCAACCTCCGCCCTGGACCCCGAAATGGTGGGCGAGGTGCTGAACGTCATGCAGCGCCTGGCCGAGAGCGGTATGACCATGCTGGTAGTGACCCATGAGATGGCCTTCGCCAGGGACGTAAGTAAGCGTGTCGTGTACATGAACGGTGGCGTGATCTGTGAGCAGGGCAGTCCCGACGAGGTCTTTGGAAATCCGCAGAAGGCGGAAACCAGAGATTTCCTCTCCCGCTTCCGCGGATAATACAGAGCGCGGCAAAGCCAGGCTTTGCCGCGCTGTTTTATGCCGGTCGTACCGTGAAGCGGATGTGACACTGCTGAACACCGTCGTCGTAGTCAAACTCTGCCGAGAGCGCGCCGTTTTCGAGACGGAGCGTGAGCGCCTCGGCGTCTTCCTCGGTTAGCCATTGCTCAAAGAACCAGGAATCCTGTTCGCCGATCTCCGGCGTTAGATGATCTTCCGCCAGCGCGCACCAGAAGGAGAGCAGGGGAACGTCGCTTTTGAGAGGCTTCTGCTTCTCCGAGAGCTCAAAGTAGGGTGTACCGTCCGGGCTGCTGTCCAGAGAGCCCCAGACCGTCCGGCTTCCTTCTGTGAGAGGGCCTTCACCGGTGAGTTTTTCGATCTGCAGCGTTCCGTACCAGCGGCTGCCGATGTGCAGCTCTGAGACGGGAGAGACAGCGGCGGGAGCGGCATTGATGCGAACAGCGGGTACTTTCGCTCCACGGTTCCAGAACAGAAGCGCGAGAGCGGCAGCACTCATCACCAGTATAATAGCTGTCAATACACGATAGAATGGCTGTTTAGACACGTTTCCTCACTCCTGTTAAAAGAATCATAGCGCAAAATCAGAGAGAATTCAAGAATAGAGCGGAAATCCTTTGCCTTTTAAGAAATCGTATGATATACTGAGTAAAACAAAAGAGGGGAAAGGGGTGTTCTCCATGGCGAACGGAACGAAAGAGGCACTGGCGACTGCGCTCAAACAGATGATGAAGGTTAAGCCTATCGGCAAGATCACAGTCAAGGATCTGGTGGAGCTCTGCGGTGTGAATCGTCAGACCTTCTATTACCATTTTGACGACGTCTATGATCTGCTGGAGTGGATCTTTGAAGAGGACGCCAACCGGGTCCTGCCGCAGAAAGTGGTGTATGAGCACTGGCGTGAGGACGTTTTGATCTTCATGAAATACCTGCAGGAGAACAGCAGCTTTACACTGAACGTCTATAACTCCAACAGCCGCGTCTATATGATGCGCTATCTGCGAGATAAGATGGCCGAGTGCATCCGCAGTTTTGCCGATATTGTCTCGGTGGACATGAATATCGACCGGCAGGATTTTGAATTCACGGTGGAGTTTTATGCCGACTGCGCCATCGGCTTTATCAGCCACTGGCTGGATTTGGGCATGCAGCTGCCGCGGGAAGTGACGGAGGAGCGCATTCTCCGCGTGATGGATAACAGTGTGGAGAGCATTCTGCAGCGCTTTGCCAAATAAGAGAATACCGACAAACAGGGTCCTGTCCGGGCCCTGTTTTTTCATGCCGTTTGTGGTTGAATTGCGGGAAAAAATACGGTATAATTAGCTGTTATCAATTTGCGGGAGGCAAGAGCGATGGCGGAACAGAAAACCAACGTGATGAGGATCCTCGAGCAAAAGAAGATCCCCTATACGCCCCACAGCTATCCCCACGGGGACGAGGCGGTGGACGGCGTTACGGTGGCGGCGCTGACCGGCTTGAATCCGGAACAGGTGTACAAGACGCTGGTGACCCGTGGGGCGAGCAAGCAGCTCTATGTGTTCGTGATCCCGGTGACCGGCGAGCTGGACCTGAAAAAGGCCGCCAAAGCGGTGGGAGAGAAGTCCATCGTCATGATCCATGTGAGCGAGATCACCCCGCTGACCGGTTATGTCCGCGGCGGCTGCTCGCCCATCGGGATGAAGAAGCTCTATCGCACCTGCTTCCACGCCGCGGCAGCAGAACAGGCGAGCATCGCTGTCAGTGCCGGCAAGATCGGCTGGCAGGTGGAGCTTGCGCCGCAGCAGCTGGTAAAATTGACAAACGGCTCTTATGCCAACCTGATCACTGAGGAATAAAGAAGCATGCAAAACAGCATTTTCATTAAAGGCGCCCGGGAAAACAACTTAAAGAATATCGATCTGGAGATCCCACGGGATAAGCTGGTGGTCATCACGGGCCTCTCCGGCAGCGGCAAGTCCTCCCTGGCCTTCGATACCATCTATGCCGAGGGACAGCGCCGCTATGTGGAGAGCCTGAGCTCCTACGCCCGCATGTTCCTGGGCCAGATGGACAAGCCCGACGTGGACTATATCGACGGCCTGTCTCCGGCCATCTCCATCGACCAGAAGACCACCTCCCGAAATCCCCGCTCCACCGTCGGTACGGTGACGGAGATCTACGACTACCTGCGTCTGCTCTGGGCGCGGGTGGGCGTGCCCCATTGCCCCCGGTGCGGACGGGAGATCCGCCAGCAGAGCATTGACCAGATCGTGGACCGCATTCTCGATCTGCCGGAGGGCAGCCGCATCCAGCTGCTCTCGCCGGTGATCCGCGGCCGCAAGGGGGAGCATGCCAAGGTCTTTGAGGACGCGAAAAAGTCCGGCTACGTCCGTGCCCGGGTGGATGGCATTCTGTACGATCTGAGCGAGGAGATCAAGCTCGAAAAAAACAAAAAGCACGACATTGAGGTCGTGGTGGACCGCCTGGTGGTCAAGGAGGGGATCACGCGCCGTCTGACCGACTCGGCGGAGACGGCGCTGGCTCTCTCCGGCGGCCTGCTCTTCGTGGATCTGGTGGGCCAGGATCAGTCCATCAGCTTTTCCCAGAACTACGCCTGCGAGCACTGCGGCATCTCCATTGAGGAGCTGACGCCGCGGCTGTTCTCGTTCAACAATCCCGCCGGCGCCTGCCCCACCTGCACCGGCCTGGGGATGCAGATGCTGGTGGATCCGGAGCTCATCATGCCCAACCCCAATCTCAGCATCATGGACGGCGCCATCACGGCCAGCGGCTGGGGCAACGTCCGGGGCGACTCCATCTCCAAGATGTATTTTGACGCGATGGCCAAGCGCTATCACTTCAAATTGAATGAACCCGTCAAGAATCTGAGCAAAGAGGCTATGGACGCCATCCTCTACGGCACCAAGGGCGAACCGCTGCTGCTGCACTATGAGAAAAGCGAGGGCTACGGCACCATCAAGCGGGAGTTTGAGGGCATCATCCCCAACCTGGAGCGCCGCTATAAGGAGACCCAGAGCCCGGCCATGCGCGCCGATATCGAGGAGTGCATGTCCGAGACGCCCTGCCCGGCCTGCGGCGGACGCCGCCTGAAGCCCTCGGCGCTGGCAGTCACGGTGGGCGGACTCAACATTGCCCAGTTTACGGAGCTCTCTGTGGTGGACGCCCTGCGCTTTCTCGACCAGCTGAATCTCAGCGAGAAGGACATGCTCATCGCCGCTCAGATCCTCAAGGAGATCCGCTCCCGCCTGGGCTTCCTGCAGAGCGTCGGCCTGGGCTATCTGACCCTGGCCCGAACGGCGGCGACCCTCTCCGGCGGCGAGAGCCAGCGTATCCGCCTGGCCACTCAGATCGGCTCCAGCCTCATGGGCGTGCTGTATATCCTGGATGAGCCGAGCATCGGCCTGCACCAGCGGGACAATGCCAAGCTTCTCCGTACGCTCCAGCAGCTGCGCGATCTGGGCAACACCCTGATTGTGGTGGAACATGATGAAGAAACCATGCGCACAGCAGACTATGTGGTGGATATCGGCCCTGGAGCCGGTATAAACGGCGGTAAAGTGGTGGCACAGGGGAGCGTGGAGGATATCTGCGCGGTGCCCGAGTCCGTCACCGGCCAGTACCTGAGCGGCCGCAAGTATATCCCCGTCCCCGAGACGCGGCGGATAGGCAACGGACACAGCCTCTGGATCCGCGGCGCCAGCGAGAATAACCTCAAAAACCTGGACGTGGAGATCCCGCTGGGAAAGCTGATCTGCGTGACCGGCGTCTCCGGCAGCGGCAAATCCTCCCTCATCAACGAGGTGCTGTATAAGACACTGGCGGCGGAGAAAAACCGGGTCAAGGTTCGTCCGGGCCGCTGCGAGCGAATCGAGGGTCTGGAATATGTGGACAAGGTGATTGCCCTGGATCAGAGTCCCATCGGCCGCACGCCCCGCTCCAACCCCGCCACCTATACCGGCGTGTTCAACGATATCCGCGATCTCTTTGCCTCCACCCAGGACGCCAAGCTGCGCGGCTACGGACAGGGGCGCTTCTCCTTCAACGTCAAGGGCGGCCGCTGCGAGGCCTGCTCCGGCGACGGACTGCTGAAGATCGAGATGCATTTTCTGCCGGATGTGTACGTGCCCTGTGAAGTCTGCGGCGGTAAGCGCTACAACCGGGAGACCCTGGAAGTGCGCTACAAGGGCAAGAACATTGCCGATGTGCTGGACATGACCGTGGAGGAGGCCTGCTCCTTCTTCGCCAACCAGCAAAAGATCCTCAACAAGATCCAGACCCTCTACGACGTGGGCCTGGGCTATGTGAAGCTGGGCCAGTCCAGCACCACGCTCTCCGGCGGCGAGGCGCAGCGCGTCAAGCTGGCCACGGAGCTGTCCAAGCGCAGCACCGGCAGCACGGTCTACGTGCTGGACGAGCCGACCACCGGCCTCCACATCGCCGATGTGCACAAGCTCATCGACATTCTCGAACGCCTTGTGGAGGCGGGCAACACCGTGGTGGTCATTGAACACAATCTGGACGTGATCAAAGTGGCCGATCATATTATCGACCTTGGCCCCGAGGGCGGCGACGGCGGCGGCAGCCTGGTCTTTGCCGGGACGCCAGAGGATTGCGCCGCATGCCCGGAGAGCTATACCGGGGCCTTCTTGAAGCCCCTTTTAAACAAGTAACGGAGTAGAGTACAGCATGGATCAGGACATCGAGCTTTTGGAGATATCCGGCACCGTCGATTCGGTCATCTATAAAAACGAGGACAACGGTTACACCGTTTTGCGCCTGACGGATGAGAACGGGGAGAACATCACGGTCGTGGGCTGCTTCCCCTATGCCGCCTGCGGTGAGAGCATGATCGTCAGCGGCACCTGGATGAACCACAACGTCCACGGGCGGCAGTTCAAGGCCGCCTTCGCCCAGCGTCTCATGCCGACAGGGGGGCGGGCCATCTACGAGTACCTGGCCGGCGGCGCGGTGAAGGGCATCGGCCCGGCCACGGCCTCGATCCTGGTGGGACGTTTTGGGGACAAGACCCTGGAAATCCTGGAGAACGACCCGGATCAGCTGGCTTCCATCAAGGGCATCAGCCTGGCCAAGGCGCGGCAAATGTCCAAGAGCTTTCGTCAGCAGGCCGGTATGCGCCGTTTGATGGAGTTTATCTGCTCCTTCGGTCTGCGCCCAATCCTGGCCATGCGCATGTATAAATTCTACGGGGACGACGCGCTGGACATGTTGCGCAATAACCCCTATATCCTCTCTGCCACCCACATCGGCGGAAGCTTTGCCGAGGCCGATACCCTGGCCTTGCAGATGGGCGTGGAGGGCAACAGCCGCAACCGCATCAACGCCGCCGTGATCTTTGAACTGCAGCACAACAGCGGCAACGGCCACTGCTTCATTCCCCGGGAAAAGCTGGCCGCCGTGACGGCGGAGCTCATCGGTGTGGAGCTGCAGGATGCGGACGACAGCATTAGCGACCTGATCGAGAGCGGCCTCATCGATTACGAGGAGATCGCCGGATGCCGGGCCTGCTATCTGCCGGAGCTTTACGAGGCGGAGACCGACGCCGCCAGACAGCTACACCGGATGAGCGAGGGGCATTTTGAAGAGGAAAACGTGGATCTGGACCGGCTGATCCGACAGCTGGAGCGGAAGCTTGGCATCCGCTATGCCCAGCTTCAGCGCCAGACCCTGCGCCTGGCCCTGCAGAATCAGATCGTGGTCATCACGGGCGGCCCGGGCACCGGCAAGACGACTTCTCTGCGGGCCATCCTCGCCATGTATGAGGAGCTGGGGCTTAAGACATTGCTGACCGCTCCCACCGGGCGGGCCGCCAAGCGCATGACGGAGATCACCGGGAAAGAGGCCTCCACGATCCACCGCCTGCTGGAGGCCAAGTTCGCCGAGGACGGAGAGAAGGTCATCTTTACCAAGAATGAAAAGGACCGCCTGGACTGCAACGCCGTGATCCTGGACGAGTGCTCCATGGTGGATATCCAGTTGATGGACTCCCTGCTGCGGGCGCTGCCGGCGGATGCGCGGCTGCTGCTGGTGGGCGATGCCGATCAGCTCCCCTCGGTGGGGCCGGGCAACGTTTTTTCCGCCATCATCCGCAGCGGAACTGTACCCACGGTGCGCCTTACGGAGATTTTCCGCCAGAATGAGGGCAGCCGGATCGTAAAGAACGCCCACCTGATCAACAAAGGCGAGCATCCCAATCTCTCGGAGAACGCGGGGGATTTCTTCCGCCTGCGCCGTCTGGAGGCGGGCAGCACTGTGGACACGATCACGGAGCTCTGCGCAGTGCGGCTGCCCGGCAAGATGCACATTCCTTCGGAGGAGATCCAGGTGCTCACGCCCACGCGAAAAGGGGAGCTGGGCACGATCAACCTGAATAAGCGCCTGCAGGAGGTGCTCAATCCCCGGAGCAAAGAGAAAAAAGAAAAGGCCTTCGGCGATCTGATTTTCCGCGAGGGAGATCGGGTCATGCAGATCCGCAACAACTACGATATGCTCTGGCGCACGCCGGACAACCGACAGAGCGGCCTCGGGGTCTTCAACGGGGATATCGGCCGCATCGCCGCTATCGACCTGGACGCGGAGACCCTGACGGTGGACTTCGACGGGAAATACGCCGCCTACGGCTTTGACTCCCTGATCGAGCTGGAACACGCCTGGGCCATGACGGTGCACAAATCCCAGGGCAGCGAATACCGGGCGGTGATCCTGGCTCTGGCGGCCAGCGCACCGGCACTCATGACGCGGGATGTGCTGTATACCGCGGTTACCCGTGCCAAGGAACTCTTGATTCTGGTGGGGGACGACGCGGCCGCCTATAAAATGATTGACAATTTCCGGCAGTCCAAGCGCTATTCCGCCCTGCGGGTGCGGCTGCAGAAGCTCGCCGGAATGAACGTACCCGAGCCGATGCTGCCCCTGCGGCATTGAGCTGACATATACTGTTGCAAGCAAGAGAGAAACGGAAGCGATCAAACAATGAGATTGGATAAACTCAGGGAAAACAGGCGCCCGGGCGCCATCGTTTTGAATATGCTGCTGGCGGCGATCAGCCTCTTTGCCAACGGCTTTGGGATCTATCTGACCATACAGGCGAATATCGGCGCCGGTCCCTGGGACGTTCTCAACATCGGCTTGTCGAAAACCCTTGGCATTCTCTACGGCTCGGCGTCCATCACCGTTTCGCTCTGTATTCTGCTGCTGGATATCCTGATGCGCGAGCCGATCGGGATCGCCATGTTTATCGATGCTTTTGTGGTCGGCAAGGCCGTGGACTTTTTCAACTGGCTCCACCCGGTGCCGAGCTGCCGCTCCCTTTGGAGCGGCATTCCCGTGATGCTCCTGGGCCTGGTCATTCTGGCCTATACCCAGTTTCTCTACATGGCGGCGGCCCTTGGCTGCGGCCCGCGGGATACGCTGCTGGTGGGCCTGGCCAAGCGGCTCAAACGCCTGCCGATCGGTGCGGTGAGCATCGGGCTTTTGAGCACGGCGACATTGATCGGATGGCTGCTGGGCGGCCCGGTGGGCATCGGAACGCTGATCTGCGCCTTCGGATCAGGGCCGGTCATGCAGGCGGCTTTTCAGACGGTTCACTTTGACGCGACAGGAATCCGCCATCAGCGCTTGAAAGATTCGTTTCAGGTTCTGTTTGGAAAAAGGATGGGTCGATGCCTGCGATGAGCGAAAAAGAAAATGTCTGGTCGAAACTATGGGACAGCTTCCTGGAACTTCTCTATCCTACGCGCTGCTGCTTCTGCCATCGGTTGAGCGGGAAGGGGAAGCCGGTGTGTAAATTCTGTCGGGAGAAGTATCCGGATGTGCCCCACGAACAGCAGGAGCAGAAGCTCCGGGACGGGACGAAATGCTATTCGCCCTTCTATTACGCCGGGGATGTGCGCCGCTCTCTGCTGCGCTACAAGTTTGAAAATCTCAGCGGCTATGGGGCGATTTATGGGGAATTTCTGTTAAAATGCCTTGACGAAAATGAAATTTCCTGCGATAGTATCACATGGGTGCCTTTGAGCCGCGCACGGCTGCGACGCCGCGGCTACGATCAGGCCCGGCTTCTGGCCGAGGTGATCGCAAAAGAGAAGGGCATTCCCTGCGAAGCATTTTTGAAGAAAATCCGAAATAATCCCGCTCAATCCGGCAGCGGAGGCTATGAGGCGCGGCGCGTCAACGCCGCAGGCGCCTATTGCAGTCAGCAGGAGGATAAGCTGGCGGGAAAGAACATTTTGCTGGTAGACGATATCGTGACCACCGGTGCCACGGCGATGGAATGCGCCAGGACGCTCCGCAAGGCCGGGGCGAAACGTGTGACGGTGCTCACTGTGGCAAGACGAAAAGACTGATCGACGATCAGAGACAGAGGAGAATTTGAATGGTTATCTTTGAACGGGACATAGCAGTGGATATGGGTACCTCCAGCACGCTGCTGTTTGAGCAGGGCAAGGGCATCGCCGCCCGGGAGCCGACCGTTGTCACGGTGGATCGCGTCAACGGCAAGATCCTGAAGGTCGGCCAGGATGCGCAGAAGATGCTGGGCCGTACCCCGGCCAACGTGGTTCCTATCCGCCCGATCAGCGCCGGCGTGATCTCCGACTACGAGATGGCCGCGCAGATGCTGCGGGAGCTGGTGAGCCGCGTGACTTCCTTCGCCCTCTTCAAGCCCCGGATGCTGGCCTGTGTGCCCAGCAGCATCACCGGCGTGGAGGAGCGCGCCATGATCGACGCCGCCATCGAGGCGGGCGCCCGCCGCGTCTATCTGCTGGAGACCGCCGTGGCCACGGCTCTCGGCGCCGGTGTGGACATCAGCAAGGCCGACGGCCACATGATCCTGGACATCGGCGGCGGCACGACGGAGGTCGCCATCGTCTCCGCGGGCGGCGTGGTGGAATGCGAGTCCATCAAGGTGGCCGGCACGAGCTTTGACGAGGCCATTGTGAAATACATCCGCCGCAAGCACAACATGCTCGTCGGCCTTACGGCTGCGGAGGAACTCAAGCGCAACATCGGCTGCGTGATGCAGCGGCCCGACATGGGCGTGGAAGAGGTCAAGGGCCGCAACCTGGAAAACGGCCTGCCCAAGATCGTGAACATCTCTTCCAACGAGCTGATTGAGGCCTTTGTGGAGCCGGTCAACCATATCCTGGACGCGGTGCATGCCGTCCTCGAGCGGACGCCTCCCCAGCTGGTGGGCGACTTGGACAAAAACGGCATCATCCTCTCCGGCGGCGGCAGCCTGATCTACGGTCTGGACCGCCTGATCGAGCGCAGCACCGGCATCCGCACCATCATGGTGGACGATCCCATCTCCTGCGCGGCCTACGGTGCCGGGCGGATGCTCAAGAATCTGGACAACATGCAGGACGGTATGATGAACTTCTACCGCATGCGCCAGCTGAAGGGATAAGGAGCCGGACATGGACTGGAATGAACTGAAACGCTGGATCCCCGGGAAGTTTCAGAAGAAGGACGAGCGGCCCTTCTGCTCGGCTGTCATTGTGGCGGCCGGCAGCTCCCAGCGTATGGGCAGCGATAAGATCTTTGCCGCGCTGGGCGGCTGGCCCGTGCTGGTGCGCACGATCCGCGCCTTCGAGGAAGCGGAGCTGGTAGACGAGATCATCGTGGTCACCCGGGAGGAAAAGCTCCAGATGGTGGCCGATCTGGTCAAGAAGTATGAGCTTGGTAAGGTCCGCAAGGTGATCATCGGCGGCAAGACCCGGGTGGAATCCTGCCTGGCTGGCGTCTCCGAGGCGGATCACCGGGCGGAGCTGATCGCCATCCATGACGGGGCCAGACCTCTGGTGACACAGCCTGTAATTCGCAGCACCATCCGCGCCGCGGAGGAATACTATGCGGCCGTGCCGGTGGTGCGCAGTACGGACACCCTGAAGCTGCTGGATAAGGACGGCGTTGTGGCCGGCTCGGTCGACCGGGAGACGATCTTCCGGGTGCAGACGCCTCAGGTCTTCCGCGCCGATCTGATCAAGGGTGCGCTGACCGAGGCCATGAAGCGCAATCTGCCCATCACGGACGATTGCTCCGCCATGGAGCTGATGAACATCGAAACCCATACGGTGGAGGGTGATGAGGACAACATCAAGCTCACCACACCCCGTGACATGGTGATCGCGGAGGCAATTTTGAGAGATCGGGGGAGCGCCTATGCGGGTCGGACACGGGTATGACGTCCACCGTCTGGTGGAGAGTCGCAAGCTGATCCTGGGCGGCGTGGAAATCCCCTGGGAGAAGGGCCTGCTGGGCCATTCGGACGCGGATGTACTGACCCACGCGCTGATGGATGCGCTGCTGGGCGCCGCGGCGTTGGGAGATATCGGCCATCTCTTCCCGGACAAGGACCCAGCCTATGAGGGCGCAGACAGCATCGAACTGCTGAAAGCCGTCATGGAAAGACTGGATGAGGCCGGATGGAAGCTGGGAAACGCCGATGTGACCGTGATCGCCCAGAAACCGAAGCTGGCACCGTACATCCCCACCATGCGGGAGATCCTGGCGAAAGCGATGCGGGCGGAGATCCATCAGGTCAGCGTCAAGGCGACCACTGAGGAGAAACTGGGCTTCACCGGCGAGGGTCTGGGCATCGCGGCCCACGCGGTGGTGCTGATCGAAGAAAAGTAAAGAGGCAGAACGAGAGCTCTGCGCATAGGATGGAATACGTCTGTGCGCAGAGCTTTTTGCGTGCGGTGATTTCTTGACAGGGGTAAATGCCATGACACAATATCTGATCACCTTTCGATCGCTGACGCACGCACAGCGCTCTTCCCGCGTGCTGGAGCGTGCCGGCATCACCACGGCTGTGATCAAAGCACCCCAGGGCCTGAGCAGCAGCGGCTGCGCCTATGCCATCACGCTGCGCCGGGAACCGGAGATGGCCCTGACTCTGCTGAAGCAAAACGGCCTGGCCATCGGGAAGCTGTTCCAACGCGGAGCGGATGGACGCTATACGGAGTGGAAAGTATGATCTATCTGGACAATGCGGCGACAAGCCTGCCAAAGCCCCTCGCGGTGGAGCGTGCCGTGCTGGAGGCGATGCGGAGCATGGCCAGCGTTGGCCGCGGAAGCCACGCTCCGGCCATGCGCGCGGCAGAAACGGTGCTGGATTGCCGGGAGGCGGCCGCGGAGCTTTTCCATGTTCCCGATCCGGAGCGGGTGGTTTTTACCATGAACGCCACCCATGCCCTGAACATCGCGATCCGCTCTTTGGTGCACCCGGGGGATCGGGTCGTGGTTTCCGGCTTTGAACACAATGCCGTCACGCGGCCTCTCCATGCACTTGGGGCGGAGATCAGTGTCGCAGGCCGAAGCCTGTTCGACCGAAAAACCGTCCTGCGGGAGTTTGCCTCCGCGCTGTCCGGGGCCAGAGCAGCGGTTTGTACTCAGGTGTCGAACGTGTTTGGCTTTGCGCTCCCGATCAAAGAAATTGCAGAGTTATGTAAACAATATCGGGTCCCGCTGATCGTGGACGCCTCTCAGGCGGCTGGAATGCTGCCGGTGGATCTGGCAGGCTGGGGCGCAGCCTTTGTCGCCATGCCCGGACACAAGGGCCTGTTCGGTCCCCAGGGAACGGGACTTCTGCTCTGCGGGCAGGAGGGCGAGCCTCTGCTCTATGGCGGCTCCGGCTCCAACAGCCGTATGCAGACCATGCCGCCGGACTTGCCCGACCGCCTGGAGGCCGGGACGCACAATGTCTGCGGCATTGCCGGCCTGCTCGCCGGCATTCATTTCGTGCAGGAAAAGGGGATTGACGCGATCTTGCGGCATGAGCGGGATTGCCTCTCCTTCTTTGTTCAGGAACTGGAGGGAAGCGGCCTGGAACTCTTTACCGGCGCCGATCAGACCGGCGTCCTCTCCCTGCGCTGCCCGACGATGGACGGCGAGACCCTGGCGCAGCGGCTGGCGGAGAGGGGCGTCTGCGTGCGCAGCGGGCTCCACTGCGCCCCTTTGGCCCATGAGAGCGCCGGAACGCTGGAGACGGGCACGGTGCGCTTTAGCTTTTCCCCCTTTGTGGACGAGAAGCAACTGCGGGAGGCAGCGCGGATCCTCCGGGATCTCTCTGCTTGACAAAAACGGCATCTTCGCATACCATAAAACAAAAAGAGGTGATGGTGATGTGTGATCATAGCAGATTAACAGGCGTTTCCCGCCGGATACTGGCGACGCTTTTATGCCTTGTTATAAGTCTTTCCCTGTGCGGCTTGGCTCTGGCGGAGGTGCCCTATGTGATCCCGGAGGGGGCGACGGTCGGCCCGATCCCAAATGCGGAGAATTACGGAAGCGTTCCCATTGAGGATGCGGCGAAGATTCTGGAGGTGGCAAAGCGGGCGGAGGAGATGGGACTTTTGGAGCCGGGTGAACTCAATTTTGACCCGGAAGCCCATTTCGGATATGAGTCGCCGATCCTGTATTATCTGGATGAGACGATCTTTGCCGTCTGCTGGAAGGAACATATCTGGGGCAACACCTGCAGCTTTGCGGAAATCAAGGTGGCGGACGCTTCCCAGTTCCGCCGGAAGCTGGCGGGGGACATGTACCAGTATCCTCAGCAGTTTCTGGCCTCTGAGCTCTCCCGGCAGGTCAACGCCGTGATCGCCATGAATGCGGATTTCTATCAGTTCCGGGAGTATGGCGTGGTGGTCTATGACCGGGAGATCTATCGCTGCGATCCGTCGCCGATCTCGACCCACTATACCATGAGCAACTACATCGATAACTGCTTTGTGACGGCGGGGGGCGATCTGCTTTTTGTCCACCGCGGCGAGGAGATGACGCCTGAGAGCCTGCGAAACTATATCGACGAGAACGATGTGCTCTTTTCCATCGCCTTCGGTCCCATCCTGGTGGAGAACGGAGAGCCCTATCCCTGCTTCTCCTATCCGGTGGGCGAGGTGGATCAGGGCTATTCCCGGGCGGGGATCGGGCAGTTGGGTCCGCGGCACTATCTCTATATGTCTCTGAACCACTCCCCGCAGAAGGAGGCGCGCTGGGATACCTACACCTTCGCGGTGCATTTCGCCTCCAAGGGCGTAGAGAAGGCCTATTGCCTGGACGGCGGACAGACGGGCGAGGTCGTGTTTCAGCACGAACCCTATAACTACATGGACTACGGTGTGGAGCGCACCGTCAGCGATATCCTGTACTTCTGTACGGCACTGCCGGAAAACTGAAAACCAGGGAAACCGGGAGGCGAAAGCGTGCTTTCGCCTCCCGGTCAGAGTGTCAAAGAAGTCCCTGTTTTCGTTAGACGAAAGCGGGGACTTCGGCATGAAAATGGGAAAAAAGTGAGAATACGAGACGCAAAAAGGAGTT
>CACYOR010000015.1 GCA_902775985.1 Oscillospiraceae bacterium | reverse complement strand
GCTCATGACCACGGAGCACCCCTTCACCGACAACTTCGGGCCCCACGATGTGCGCGTCACCACCCACTATCACGAGGACAGCTTCATCTCCAACGTCTTCACCACCCTGCACGAGGGCGGCCACGCCCTCTTCATGCAGAACGAACCGGCCGAACTTCATGAAAATCACGGCGCCAACAACATGTCTAACGCCATGCACGAGACCATCTCCCGTTTTTACGAAAACCTGGTGGGCCGCAGCGAGGAATTCATCGCCTATGTGGCGCCCAAGATCCGGGAGCTGGCCGGTGGTACCTTTGATGACATCAGCGACCGGGAGCTCTACGAGGCCGTCAACGTCGCCCGCCCGAGCCTGATCCGCACCGAGGCGGACGAGCTGAGCTACTGCCTGCACATCATGGTGCGCTATGAGCTGGAAAAGGCCTTTATGAACGGTGAGATCACGGTGGACGAGATCCCCACCCTCTGGAACGCCAAGTACAAGGAATACCTGGGCATCGAGGTGCCCGACGACGCCCGGGGCTGCCTGCAGGATGTGCACTGGTGCGGCTACGCCTTTGGCTATTTCCCCTCTTACGCCCTGGGCAACGCCTACGGCGTACAGATCCTGCGCCGGATGCAGCAGGATTTCGACGTATACGCTGCCATCCGCGAGGGCAAACTCACGCTGATCCGGGACTGGCTCATCGAGCACGTGTTCTCGATCGCCTCGCTCTCCACGCCGGACGAGTGGATCCGCGCCATCACCGGCGAGAGCCTGAACGTGAACTACTACCTCGACTATCTGGAGGAGAAGTTCAGCCGCATTTATGAACTGTAATAAGGAAGTTTTATGGAAAATCTGCAAAAAATCGCGATGCTGATCGACGCGGACAACACCCAGCTGGCCAAGCTCGAGTCGGTGATCCAGGAGGTCAACACCCTGGGCCGCATCGTTGTCAAACGCGCCTACGGCAACTGGAAAAAGGACGCGCTCAAGCGCTGGGAGGGCGAGATCAAGCGCCTGGCCATCAAACCCGAGCAGCAGTTTGACTATGTCTCCGGCAAGAACGCCACCGACATGGCCCTGGTCATCGACACCATTGAGCTGCTGCACCGGGAGATCTACGACGCCTTTGTCATCGTGGCCAGTGACAGCGACTACACGCCTCTGGCCATCCACCTGCGGGAGCAGGGCGTGCATGTGGTGGGCGTCGGCGAAAAGAAGACCCCCGAGGCTTTCCGCAAGAGCTGCGATGAGTTTATCTATCTGGAAAACCTGGATGCCCCGGTGGCCAATACCCCCGCGCCCGCCAAGGCCAAGGCCGAGAGCAAGAGCAAGAGCAAGAAGCCCAGCAAGCAGACCAAGGCCGAGGCCGAGGCCGTGGCCAAGGCGGAGGATATCAACGAGATCCACAAGCTGCTGCGCACCGCCTGGGACAAGTTCCAGGACGAGGACGGCTATGCCTATGTCAGCTCCGCGGGCCAGTTTCTCAAGCGCGCAAAGCCCGACTTTGACGCCCGCACCTACGGCTATTCCAAGCTCTCGGTACTCATCAGCGCCTATCCCAAGAAGTACAAGACCAAGAAGGAGGTCGGCAAAGCCGCCGGCGCCATCCTTTCCTATCAGTGCCTGTAAGAAATTGAGGGGGCGATCCACCGGATCGCCCCCTCAATTTCTTATACCTTTTCCCCCAATACCCGGGCAATTTCTTTTTTCGTCGCGCCCGGGACGGTTTTCAGCAGATGCTCATACACTCGCTGCCGGGACGCTTCCGGCTCTTCCCGGTAGGCATCACTCATGAAATCCTCGCCCAGCAGAGATTCCGGCGTGCTGAGCCGGGCCTGGCCCCAGCCGTAGGGCTTGCCCCAGCGGTCCCGGGCGTACTCAAAGTCCGCCGTCACCACGTAGCACTCCATCTGCAGCCGGGTAATCACCGTCTCATAGCCCTTGTTGCCCTCCTTGCCATAGCCGCAGAGCCGTTTCAGATCCTTGCTCAGCAGGGAGCCGTTCTCCGCCAGCACATCGTAGACCGCCTTGTCCTTGTAGGGCGCAAAGCCGTCGTCATACAGGGCGTCAAAGTCGTAGCCGTTTCGGCGGTAATTGGCGAAGACCGGGTACCAGTCCCGGCTGATATAGCCCGCCCGGCCCTTGAAGAACTTCCCGTACAGGACGCGGCCCGTGCGCAGGACCGGACCCTTCCACTCCCAGGGCCCGTCCTCCGTGTCGGAGAACCAGAGCCGGGGCGGCGTGTGCTCCCCGATGGAGAAGCCGGAGATCTCGTTTTCAAAAAAAGGATAAAAGCCCAGGCGCTCCACCTCGTCCAGGATTGCCTCGGGGCTGTCGATGCTTCGATACAGCATAAAATGCCCCCCATATCGTCAAAAACGCCGTCGAAAGGCAAGCTTTCGGCGGCATTTCCTTCTGTTTTATTCCACAGAGATCATGTAGTAATACACCGGCTGTCCGCCGTCGACCACGACGATCTCCGCCTCCGGCAGCAGCCCGTTCAGCGCCGCGCCGGCGGCCTCCGCGTCGGCCTGCTGCACATCCTCGCCGTAATAGACGTTGACGAATTCCGGGTTAAACTGCTTGCAGACCTCGCCCAGGTCGGTAAAGAGCTTGTTCAGATCGGTGTAGCTGCCCAGCAGCGCGCCGTCCAGCAGGGCCAGATACTCGCCCGCATGGATGTCGTGCCCGTCAAAATCGGAGTTGCGGGCCGCATAGGTCACCATCGCGGTGTGCACCGTGCCAATGGACTCGCCCATGTCGCCGACCAGGGACTCCTCCGTCTCGTCGGGGATGAAGTTCATCAGAGCCGTGATGCCCTGGGGCACGGTCTTGGTGGGCATGACGATGACGTGCTTTTCGGTCAGATCCACGCACTGCTCCGCCGCCATGATGATGTTCTTGTTATTGGGGAAGACAAAGACCGTTCTCGCCGGGGTGCGGTTGATGGCCTTGAGGATATCGTCGGTGGAGGGGTTCATGGTCTGGCCGCCGGTGACGATCTGATCCGCGCCCAGGTCACGGAACATCTTCTCCATACCCGCGCCGGCGCAGACGGCCACCACGCCGTATTCCTTCTCCGGCTCGGCCATGGCGTCTTCCTCCTCGCCGGTGAGGGCGGTGGCGCTCTCCATAGCGGTGAGCTCCTCATCGATCTGCTGCAGATCGTCGGTGCTCTTGGCCTTGTGCCCGGCCAGCAGGTCCAGGGCCTGCAGGCGCATGTTCTCGATCTTGGCGATGTCCAGCGCGCCGTACTTCTGGGATTCGGTCAGCGCCGCGCCGGGGATATCGGTATGGACATGGACCTTGAAGATCTCGTCGTCATCGCTGATGACCAGGGAGTCGCCGATGCTGTCCAGATACAGACGCAGAGGCATGAGATCCACGCTCGGATCGTTCTTGCGCACCACATAGACCGTGTCAAAGATGTTCTTCTCCGGCACCTCGACCTCGTCGGCGCCCCAGGAGGCCTCGTTCGTCTCCTCGATGGTGAAGGCCTCGCCGGCCACGATCTCCCCCCGCAGGGAGGCGAGGATCGCCCGCAGGATCACCATGTAGCCCTTGCCGCCCGCGTCGATCACGCCGGCCTTTTTCAGCACCGGGTTCTGGTTCACCGTGTCCTCCAGTGCCATCTCGCCTGCCTCGATGGCGGCCAAGAGGCTCTCCTCCAGGCTGGCGCCCTTGTCGGCGGCCTTCACCGCCGCGGCGGAGGCCAGGCGGGAGACGGTCAGAATCGTGCCCTCGGCGGGCTTCATGACCGCCTTGTAGGCCGCCTCCACACCGTCGGACATGGCCCCGGCAAACTCCACCGCACCGGCGGTCTCCGTGCCCTTGAGGCGGCGGGAGATACCCCGGAACAGCAGGGACAAAATCACGCCCGAGTTGCCGCGCGCGCCGCGCAGCATGGCGCCGGCCACGCAGTCGGCCGCGGAGGCGACGGTGTCAAAGCTCTTTTTCCGCAGCTCCGTGGCGGCGTTGTTGATGGTCAGGCCCATATTGGTACCGGTATCGCCGTCGGGAACCGGGAACACGTTCAGATCGTTGATCGCCTGGATGTTGGCATGCAGGGCCGCGTCGGCGCAGAGAATCATCTCTTTGAACGAGGCGGCGTCAATATACTCTCTCATGTCACGAAAATCCTCTATCTTTACCCAATTATTGTATCGACATAGACATCCACGCACTTGACCGGGATGCCGGTGTGTTTCTGCAGTTTGTAGCGCACTTCCTTCATGATGCTGCGGGAGACGGCGGCGATGTTCACGCCCTGGTCCACCCCGATGTGCAGATCCAGCGAGACGCTGCCATCGTCGTTGTAGTGGACCTCCACGCCCTTGGACATGGATTCCCGGCGCAGCAGCTGGAAGGGGCCGCTGCCCTGGCTGCGGCCGACCATGCCCTTGACGCCGAAGCAGCTGGTCGCCGCGTCGCCGGCCAGGTTGGAGACGACTTCGTTGGTAATGCAGATCCTGCCGATCGCATTGGCTATATTCACCATTTGGAAAACTCCTTTCCTCTGGATCCTTCGCTTTTCACGGTCGGTTCCCTTTGCCAAGGCATACCGACCGATTCTATGATTATATCGTATTAGGGCCAAAAGCACAAGAGCGTTTTTATCCAAACGTCAGAAAAAAGGATTGCCGAAAGCTGTGTTTTCGACAATCCTTTAGCATTCAGAAGATAAATTCTATCGGTGCTTCGTAGTTGCGCAGCATTATGTCCTGGTGCTCGCCTCCGGCCTCGCCGTCCCGCGTCCAGGTGACGGGCTTGTCAAAATGAAAGACCGCCTTCTTGGTGTGCAGGATCAGCAGCTTGTCGCTGTCATAGCGCTGGGAGAGCACGCTGGTCACCAGTTCCCCAAAGCCCTCCACCGTGCCGGGATCCCGGACCAGGACCAGCTCGGAGCGGCCGTCGCCCAGGCTGACCATCTCCTCCTTCAAATGGACGATGCCGGCCACAGAGGTGGAGTTGGACATGCTGCCATAGACCAGGTTATCCTCTATGCTGCCGCCGTCGTAGTCCACCCGGACATGATAGCTCTCCAGCTTGGGCAGCTGCGCCGCGCCTTGCAGCACATAGGCCAGATGGCCCAGCGCCTTTTTCTGGTTCTGGGGGGTGGTATAGCTCACCTCGGTAAAGGCGCCGAAGGCGGCGATATAGGCGAAATACTCCTCGCCAAAGCCGCCCACGTCAAAGGGATGGGGCTCGCCGTTGAGGATGCGCATGGCGGCGCCCAGGGTGTCGTTCTTCGGCAGGCCCAGAGTCGTGGCCACGTCGTTGGCCGTTCCCATAGGGAGATAAGCCAGCTTCGGGGGATTCTCCAGGGACATCAGGCCGGTGATCACCTCGCTGAGCGTTCCGTCGCCGCCGATGCAGGCCACCACGTCGTAGTTTTGCCCCTGGTCACGGACAAACTCCGTCGCGTCCTTCCGTGCCGCGGTGAAAAACAGCGTCGTGCGGTAGCCGCCCTGATCCAGCAGCTGCAGCGCCTCCGGCAGATTGAATTTATACCCGCCGCGCCCGGCGGCCGGGTTAATGACAAGCATCAGCTTTTTCATCCTGTTGATCTCCTGTATACAGAATGAATGTATTCTACACTACTTCCGGTCCGTTTTCAATGGACAGGCTGTGAATAAAATCCTTAACAGCCCTAACAACGACAAAGGGACGCAGAAAACTGCGTCCCTTGATCGTTGCAGATGATGCAAACTTACGCCATCTCGTTGAGCTTTGTAGCCATCGCAGACTTCTTATGGGCTGCATTGTTCTTGTGCAGCAGACCCTTACCGGCTGCGCGGTCAACAGTGTCAACAGTCTTAACAGCAACTTTATAGGCACTGACGGCTGTCTCGCGGTTGCCTTCGGCAACAGCTGCGTCAAACTTTTTCATCATGGTCTTAAGCTCGGTCTTGTCAGCACGATTCTTGGCCCGGAGCTCCTTGGACTTAACGTCTCTCTTGGCAGAAGATTTAATGTTGGCCATGCGTTATCGCCACCTCCCCCTGTAAAGATTCACTCGCGTTTAGAGATTATAGCAAAGAAGTGGAACAAAATCAAGCTTTTTTTTCAGAAAAAATCAAGTTTTTTTCCCTGTCGCAGCTTATGTATCATTTTCCATTCAACAGCACAAGATATAGAAAAGGAGGCGATAATTTGGTAATTTCTGGTAGAACCGATCTGGCGGGCGAGGCCCACCGACTCTGGCAGCGGGAGGCGGATCAAACCTCGTCCCTGCCGGGTGTCAAGGCCCGGGAGGAGCAGATCAAGGGTTTTCCGCTCACAAGCATTGAGATTCTGGATGAAGAGGGCGCCCAGGTCCTTCAGAAACCGCCGGGCCGCTATTACTGTTTTCATCTCCCGGCCTCGCCGCGCCGTGGTTCTGAGTGTTTTGTTCCGGCGGTCGAGCTGCTGGCAGAGTTGATCCGTCGCTGTCTGCCTTCCCGGGCAGAGAGCATTTTGATCGCCGCGCTGGGGAACCCGGATGTGACGCCGGACGCCCTCGGCTCTCTCAGCGCCGGGCACATTCTCATCACGCGGCATCTGATCGGCGACCCCCTCTTTGCCAGGCTGCACAGCACGGCCCTGAGCCGTACCGGCGTGCTTGGGACCACGGGCATGGAGTCGGCACTCCAAATCCGGGCTCTGTGTCAGACCTTGAAACCCGATTGTCTCATCGCCATTGATGCGCTGGCCGGGGTTGAGGTGGAAGAGCTCTGCCGCAGCGTTCAAGTCTGCGACGCCGGTATTGCTCCCGGTTCCGGCGTTGGGAATGACCGGGAGGCTTTGGATGTGAGCAATCTCGGCATTCCGGTGATTGCCATCGGTGTTCCCACGGTCATCGATGCACTCTCGCTCGGTGGAGATGCCGCCCTCGGTTCTTTCTTTGTCACGCCCCGGTATATTGACAGCGCCGTCCGGGACTTGGCACGCCTGATTGCCTATGGGGTCAATCTGGCGCTGCACCCGGGTCTCAGCTTTGATGAGATGGAGATGCTTGTCGAGTGAAATGTTTCACGTGAAACATCGCCGACGCTGTCGGAAAAAGTTTCACGTGAAACATTGAAATTTGTATCGTGCACTGCTATAATGTTTCCGATAAAAACAGAGGAGATTATCATGGCAAAAATCATTGCGGTGGCCAACCAGAAAGGCGGCGTGGGCAAAACCACCAGCTGCGTCAATCTGTGTGCCGCCCTGAACGCGCTGGGAAAGCGGGTTTTGCTGGTGGACTGCGATCCCCAGGGAAACGCCAGCTCCGGTATGGGCGTCTCCAAGGCGAGCCGTCCCAACACCTATGACATTCTGATCCGGGCCGTTCCCCCCGAGGCCTGCATCGTACATACCAAATACGGCGACGTGATCCCCACCGGAAAAGAACTGGCCGCCGCCTCCGTGGAGCTGATTCAGACGGAGAAGCGGGAATACGTTCTGAAAAAAGCTCTGAACCAACTGTACAGCGATTACGACTATATCTGCATCGACTGCCCGCCCTCTCTGGAGCTTCTGACGGTAAATGCTCTGGTGGCCGCCGACAGCGTGCTGATCCCCATGCAGTGCGAATACTACGCGCTGGAAGGCATTGCCGACCTCATGACCAGCATCAAGCTCTGCTCCCGGCGTCTCAACCGACGTCTGGAGGTGGAAGGCATTGTGCTCACCATGTACGACGCCCGGGCCAACCTGACCGTGCAGGTGGCCAATGAACTGCGTAATCACCTGGGAGACAAGGTCTATCACACCGTGATACCCCGCAGTGTCCGCCTGTCCGAGGCGCCCAGCCATGGGATTCCGGGGGTAATCTACGACAAAAGCAACAAAGGCAGCAAGGCTTATATGGCCCTTGCGGAGGAGTTTCTGGCGAGAAACGACCCCCACGGTGCCTTTTAAGGAGGACAGATGGCAGCAAAAGAGAAAAAAGGCCTGGGCATCGGTCTCGACGCCCTGTTCGCCGCCAACGACTATGAGGAGGAACCGGGTTCGGAATTGCTGATCCTGCCGATCAGCAAGGTGGAACCTCGGGAAGACCAGCCCCGGGATTATTTTGACCCCCAGGCTCTGCAGGAGCTCTCCGACTCCATTGCCCAGTACGGTCTGATCCAGCCGATCACCGTACGAAAGCTGGACAACGGCTATTATCAGATCATCGCCGGCGAGCGCCGCTGGCGCGCCTCACGCATGGCGGGCCTCACGGAAGTGCCGGTCCGGGTTCTGGAGGCCGACGACCGCCGCACGGCGGAGTTGGCGCTGGTGGAAAACCTGCAGCGGGAGGATCTGAATCCCATTGAAGAGGCCAAGGGCTATCAAACCCTGATGCACGATTTCGGCCTGACCCAGGAGGAGACGGCGAAAAGCGTGGGCCGCTCCCGACCCGCCGTGGCCAATTCCCTGCGGCTTTTGAGTCTCACGCCGCCGGTGATGGAGCTGGTGGAAAAAGGAGAGCTCTCCGCCGGCCACGCCCGCGCGCTGATCCCCATCGAAAACGGAGCCGATCAGCTCAATGCCGCCCAGGAAGTGATCAAAAAATCCCTTTCCGTGCGGAAAACCGAACGAATTGCCGCCCGTCTCTGCCGCCCGGCGGAGGAAAAGCCGGAGGAAAGCGGTGACGAGCTCAGCGTGGATTACGTGGCCGAACTCTCCGAGGAACTCAGTAAAAAGCTGGGGAGAAAGGTGAGACTGGTGGACGGCAAGCGCAGCGGCCGCATTGAGTTGGAATTTTACGGCGCCGAGGACCGGGAAAAGCTGATTGATCAGTTAAGACGCTTGTAATATACTATGATGATATAGGAGTAGATCACATGTTAGACATTAAGTTTGTCCGGGAAAATCCGGATCTGGTCAAGGAGAACATCAAAAAGAAATTTCAGGACGACAAGCTCCCCATGGTGGATGAGGTGCTGGAGCTGGATGCAAAGAATCGCGCAGCCATCACCGAGGCCAGCGACCTGCGCGCCCGGAAAAACGCCCTGAGCAAGGCCAACGGCCCCCTCTTTGGAAAGCTGAAAAAGGCCGAGGGTGAGGAGAAAGCCGCCATCCAGGCCCAGATCGACGCCAACATGGCTGCCGTAAAGGCGGATGACGAGCGTCTGGCGGAGCTGGAGACGCTGGAGGAAGACTACGCCAAGCGGATCCACAGCCTGATGCTGAACATTCCGAACATCATCGATCCCTCCGTTCCCATCGGCCCGGATGACAGCTGCAACGTGGAAGTGCAGCGCTTTGGCGAGCCGGTGGTGCCGCCCTATGAGATTCCCTATCACACCGATATCATGGAGCGCTTCAACGGCGTGGACATGGACGCGGCCGGCCGTGTCTCCGGCAACGGCTTCTATTATCTGATGGGCGACATTGCCCGCCTGCACTCCGCCGTTCTGGCCTATGCCCGGGATTTTATGATCAACAAGGGCTTTATTTACTGCATTCCTCCCTTCATGATCCACGGCAACGTGGTGGAGGGCGTCATGAGCCAGACCGATATGGACGCCATGATGTATAAAATTGAGGGCGAGGATCTCTACCTGATCGGCACCTCCGAGCACTCCATGATCGGCAAGTTCATCGATCAGATCATTCCCGAGGCCTCCCTGCCCCAGACGCTGACCAGCTATTCCCCCTGCTTCCGCAAGGAGAAGGGCGCCCACGGCATTGAAGAGCGCGGCGTCTACCGCATCCACCAGTTTGAAAAGCAGGAGATGATCGTGGTCTGCAAGCCCGAGGATTCCATGGCCTGGTACGAAAAGATGTGGCGCTTCTCGGTGGAACTCTTCCGCAGCATGGAGATCCCCGTGCGTCAGCTGGAGTGCTGCTCCGGCGACCTGGCCGATCTGAAGGTCAAATCCTGCGATATTGAAGCCTGGTCCCCCCGTCAGCAGAAGTATTTTGAGGTCTGCTCCTGCTCCAACCTGGGCGACGCCCAGGCCCGCCGTCTGAAAATGCGCGTCAAGGGCGCCGACGGCAAGACCTATCTGCCCCACACCCTGAACAACACCGTCGTCGCACCTCCTCGTATGCTGATCGCCTTCCTGGAAAACCACCTTCAGGCCGACGGCAGCGTCACCATTCCCGAGGTACTGCGCCCCTACATGGGCGGCATTGAGGTCCTGGTCCCCAAAAAGTAAGCGTCCCACACCATATTGCAGTCCTGCCTCCCTTTTGGGAGCTTGACAATACATACCAAAGGAGAAAAGAAGTATGAAGAAGTTTTTTGACGAATTTAAAGCCTTTATTACCCGCGGCAACGTGATGGATATGGCCATCGGCGTTATCGTCGGCGGCGCTTTCGGCGCCATCACCGGTTCCCTGGTCAACGATGTGGTCACCCCGCTGCTGGCCTTCCTGTTCAAGTCCCCCAACACCGATGCCCTGAACATCACTCTCCGTGCCGCCACCGAGGAGGCCGACGCCATCGTTCTCGGTCTCGGCACCTTTGTCGGCGCCATCATCAACTTCCTGGTCATCGCGCTGGTGCTCTTCTCTGTCATCAAGGCCATGAACAAGGCCCACGAGCTGGCCGAGAAGACCAAGAAGAAGGAAGAGGAAGCCGCTGCCGAGGAAGGGGAGCCCAAGCCCACCACCGAAGAGCTGCTCGGCGCCATTCTCGAGGAGCTGAAGAAGAAAGACTGATTTCTTTCTCAACCAAAAAACCAGACTTGGATTCATCCGGGTCTGGTTTTTTGTTGCCTTTTTTTGGAAATATATAGATATAGGCGCCTGTTTTCCTACTTTATATATATTTAGTTATTGCAAAGCTGTTGAAAATTTGGTATACTGGGTAAGTTAGGAATATTGCGATAATTTGCCTCGAGGTGTCGTGCATGAATTCGCTTCAAGAAATCTGGAATGAGATCATTCGCATTCTCTCTCAACAGCTGACCCCCACCGCCATCACCACCTGGTTCTCCGACTGTGAGCCGGTGGATATGGAGGACTGCCGTCTGATTCTGCATACCACGTCCAACTTCAAACGGGACATCATTCTTCAGCGCTTCGGCGATACCATCAAGGCGGCGCTGTCGGATCTCTTTTCCTGTGATTTTGACATTATCGTTCTGGCCGGGGATGAGCTGAACGATTACGTCTCCAAATCCAAGGAGGATACCTCTCTGCCCGAGATGGCCGGCTATACCTTTGATCGCTTTATCGTCGGCAACTCCAACAAGTTCGCCCACGCCGCCGCCATCGCCGTGGCGGAGAAGCCGGGGAAAAATTACAATCCCCTCTTCATCTACGGCAACTCCGGCCTGGGCAAGACCCACCTGCTCATGGCCATCGGCCACACGATCCAGAACCGGGACCCCTCCGCGAAAATCGCTTACATCAAGGGCGATGAATTCACCATTCAGCTGGTCAAGGCCATCAAAGAGGGCACCACCGATGATTTTCGCACCCGCTATCGGAAGGTGGATCTTTTGCTGGTGGACGATATTCAGTTTATCGCCGGCAAGCAGAGCACCCAGGAGGAATTTTTCCACACCTTCAACGCCATCTATGAGGCCGGACATCAGATCGTCATCACCTCTGACCGCCCGCCGCTGGAGATGTCCCTGCTGGACGACCGGCTGCGCACCCGTTTTGAAGGCGGCCTGATGGCGGATATTCAGCCTCCCGATCTGGAGACGCGCATGGCCATCACCCGCAACAAGGCTGCGCTGCTGGGTCTGATTCTCTCCGACGACGCGGTGGAATACATCGCCACCAACATCACCGCCAACATCCGCCAGATTGAGGGCGTCATCAAACGCCTGACCGCCTATAAAGAGATCCTCAACGACGTCATCACCATCGACTCCGTCAAGCGCGCCATTGAGGATATGATCCGCACCGGGGACAACATCCCCAAGCCTGACAACATCATCCGCGAGACCGCCAAATTCTACTCCCTGCGGGAGGAGGATTTGCGGGGACAGAGCCGTTCGAAGAACACCGCCATGGCCCGACAGGTCTCCATGTTCCTTATGCGGCAGCTGACCAACCTCTCCTTAAAGGATATCGGCGAGGAATACGAGGGCCGCAACCACGCCACCGTGCTCTCCTCCATCCGCAAAGTGGAGGATCTGGTGACGAAGGACCCGAAAATGGCCGGTATCGTCCGGGATATCACCTCCAACATCACCTCCAATACAGGGCTATGAGTTTCCACAGTTTTGCTGTGGATTGTGAAAAGCTGCCCTGTGGAAAGTTTGATTTTCCTTTTTTCTGTGGAAATCCCTTCTCTTTTCAACAAAACGACAAACAGCAAAAACGCCCGTCTCCCAAGGCTTTGACGTGGTTTTCCACAAATTTTTGCTCTACAACAAGAACAACAAAAAAACATAAGAAAATAAATAGATAACAGACGATTGTTTCGAAAAACGGAAACGGAGGAAACACCATGAAATTCTCTTGCGAAAAGTATCTTCTCCAGAGCGCCTGTGCCACGGCCGGCCGCGCCGCCGCCTCCAAGAGCCCGATCCAGGCGCTGGAAGGTCTGCTTCTGGAGGCCGGCGCTGATTTGAAGGTGACCGGATACGATCTGAAAAAGGGCATCTATACCACGGTCGGCGCCGATATCGCCCAGGGCGGCTCCATTGTTGTCAGCGCCAGGCTCTTCGGCGACATCATCCGCAAGCTGCCCGACGGCATTGTGACCGTGACGACCGATAATCTGAATGTCAACGTCAAATGCGGCAAGAGCGATTTCACCTTCATGGGCCTCAGCCCCGAGGACTATCCGGAGATGCCCGTGGTGGACGGTGAAAACAACATCGCCCTGCCGGAGAAGATCCTGCGCAGCATGATCAACCAGACCATCTTCGCCGTCTCGGACAGCGATGTGCGCCCCATCTACACCGGCACCCTATTTGAGGTCAGCGGCGATGAGCTGACCCTCGTCTCCATCGACGGCTATCGACTGGCCAAGCGCAGCGAGAAACTGAAAGACGCCAAAATGGAAAATTGCAGCTTCGTCGTGCCTGGCGCGGCCCTCTCGGATATCGAGCGGATTTGCGAGGATAAGGACGATCTGGTGAGTATCTCCGTCGGCGCCAAGCACATCTCCTTCGCCATCGGCGAGACGGTTGTGATCTCCCGCCGCCTGGAGGGCGAGTTCCTGAATTACCGCAAATCCATTCCCGAGAACTTCCGCCATGTGATCAAGGTGGAGCGGAGCGAATTCATGTCCGTCATCGACCGCGTCTCCCTGATTATCAGCGAAAAGAACAGCAGCCCCGTGCATCTCTTCTTCAATGACGGCAGCATCGACTGCTTCTGCGTCACGCCCATCGGCAAGGCGGAGGACACCTGCCTGTGCGAGGGCAGCGGCGACGGCCTGGAGATCGGCTTCAACGACCGCTATCTGATGGACGCGCTGAAGGCCTCCGGCAAGGACGAACTGCATGTCTGCCTTAATACCGCCTCCTCCCCCTGCGTCATCAAGGCGGCCGACGGCAGCGAGGGCTTTACCTATATGATTCTGCCGGTGCGTCTGCGCTCCGGGGACTGAGTTTTATCAAATATGGAAAAAATAGCCATTGATACGGAATTCATCAAATTGGATTCCCTGCTGAAATACGCCGCTCTGGTGGGAACCGGCGGCGAAGCCAAATATGTGATCGCCGAGGGTATGGTCCGCGTCAACGGAGAAGTCTGCACCATGCGGGGCAAGAAGATCCGCCCGGGCGACACGGTGAGCTTTGACCAGTTCCAGCTGGAAGTTACGCAGGCATGAGAGTCGATAAGATCGCGCTGAACGGCTTTCGCAATTACGAGTGGGAGACCGTCAGCTTCGACGCCGGCACCAATGTGATCTCCGGGCCCAACGCCCAGGGCAAGACCAATCTGCTGGAGGCCGTCTACATGCTCTCCTGCGGGCGCAGTTTTCGCACCCGCTTTGATCGGGAGCTGGTGGGCTTTGACTACTCCGAGGCCGATATCCTGGCGGATGTGTACAGCCATGACCGGGCACAGACGATCAATCTCCGCCTGCGGCCGGGACAGACGAAGCGGATTACAGTAAACGGTGTGAGGAAAAACGCCTCCGAGCTCTCGGAGCTTATGAACGTGGTACTCTTTTGTCCGGACGATCTGAACCTCATCAAGGAGGGCGCGGCGGTGCGCCGGCGCCTGCTGGATAACGCCATCAGCCAGATCCGCCCGCGCTACGGGGAGATCCTGTCGGAGTTCAACAAGCTCTACGAGCACAAGACCCGGATCCTGAAGGACTGGCGGGAGAAACCCTCCCTGCTGGACACGCTGGATGAATTTTCCGACGGTATGTGTCGGGCCTCGGCCCAGCTGATCCGCTATCGGGCGGCCTTCACCGCGCGCCTCAACGAGGCGGCACCGCCCATCCACCGGGAGTTTTCCGGCGAGGGAGAGCAGTTGGATATCCAGTATAAGACCGTGAGCACGGTGCGGGATCCCTTTGCCTCGGCAAAAGAGATTTATTACGACCTCTGCGACCACCAGGAGAAGCACCGGCAGGCGGAACTGGACAGTGCCCAGTGTCTCTCCGGCGCCCATAAGGACGATCTGGAGATCGCCATCAACGGCCGCCCGGCCCGGAGCTTTGCCTCCCAGGGTCAGACACGGACGGCGGCATTGTCCCTGAAGCTGGCTGAGCGGGAAATCTTTCTGGCGGAGACCGGGGAATATCCGGTGCTGCTGCTGGACGACGTGCTCTCCGAACTGGACAGCCGGCGACAGGAGTTTGTGCTCAACCGCATCGGCGGAGGCCAGACCCTGATCACCTGCTGTGAGGACGACGATATCTCCGCCCGCACCGGCGGTAAGGTACTCTTTATCGATAAGGGGCGGATCCGGTGAGTTATCTGCATCTGGGAAAAGGGACGGTCGTCAACACAGACCACATCATCGGGATCTTCGATCTGGATATCACCTCCCAGTCCCATCTGACGCGCTCCTATCTGCGTAAGGCGGAGCAGGCCGGGCAGGTTGTGAACGCGGCGGAGGACATTCCCAAGACCTTTGTGGTCTGTCGGGACGGGGAGACCGCGCGGGTCTATCTGAGTCAGATGGCCTCCGCCACGCTGCTGCGCCGGGCGGAGACGGGCGAACTGTAGTCTCTTGCGAAACAAATTTTGCAAGAGAAGACTCGCCTTTAATCGCAGCGGCAAAGCCGCTTTGGTCGATGCGAGGCTTCGCTTTGCTCAGCTCAGGGAGTTTTTGAGGCGGCAGAGCTGCCTCAAAAACGATTTTGAATCCCTTCGGGGAAATCATTCACGCTTGTTTGTGACTTTCGCAAGTCACGGTTATCTTTTGCACGGGAGGCAAATATGTCTGATATTACGGAAAAAGTCAGCCAGGAATATGACGCCAGTCAAATTCAGGTGCTGGAAGGTCTGGAAGCGGTGCGCAAGCGCCCCGGTATGTACATCGGGTCCACCTCCTCTTCCGGTCTGCATCACCTGGTCTATGAGATCGTCGACAACTCCATCGACGAGGCCCTGGCCGGCTACTGCACCCACATTGAGGTGAGCATTGAGGAGGGCGATATCATTCGCGTCTCCGATAACGGCCGCGGCATCCCGGTGGACATCCAGGAGCAGACCGGCAAGTCGGCCCTGGAGGTCGTCTTTACCGTGCTGCACGCGGGCGGCAAGTTCGGCGGCGGAGGCTATAAGGTCTCCGGCGGCCTGCACGGCGTGGGTGCCTCGGTGGTCAACGCCCTGTCCGAGTGGCTGGAGGTCCAGGTCCACAAGGACGGAAAGATCCATCAGATGCGCTTTTCCCGCGGCGATATCCTGGAGCATATCCACGTGGTGGGCGAGACCGACCGCACCGGCACCACCGTGCGCTTCAAGCCCGATCCCGAGATGTTTGACGATACGGTCTACGACTATGAAATTCTGCACACCCGCATGCGGGAGCAGGCCTTCCTCAACGGAGGACTTACCATCACGCTGGAGGATCAGCGCGAGGGCAAGGAAAACCGGGAGACCATGTGCTACGAGGGCGGCATCCGGGAGTTTGTGAGCTACCTGAACAAGCACAAGAGCCCCATCCACGAGGAGGTCATCTATCTCTCCGGCAGCAAGGGGGACGCCATTGCGGAGGTGGCCCTGCAGTATAACGACAGCTATAACGAGACCATTGTCTCCTTTGCCAACGACATCCACACCCCTGAGGGCGGCATGCACGAGACCGGCTTCAAGACGGCCCTGACCCGTGTCATCAACGCCTATGGGCAGAAAAACAACATCATCAAGGGGGAGGATAAGGTCTCCGGCGAGGACGTGCGCGAGGGCATCGCCGCCGTCATCTCCGTCAAGCTCCCCGAGGCCCAGTTCGAGGGCCAGACCAAGCAGAAGCTGGGCAACGCCTACATCCGCACCCTGGTGGACAGCATAGTGAACGATCAGCTCTCCGAGTATTTTGAAGAGCATCCGGCCACGGCCAAGGCCATTCTGGAGAAAGCCATGATGGCCAATCGGGCCCGCGAGGCCGCGCGGAAGGCCAAGGAGTCCGTCCGCCGCAAGACCGGGCTGGAGAGCGGGCAGATGCCCGACAAGCTCCAGGACTGCAACGAGCGGGATCCCTCCCTGTGCGAACTGTACATCGTCGAGGGCGATTCCGCTGCCGGCTCCGCCATTCAGGGCCGCGACAGCCGCTTTCAGGCGATCCTGGCCATGTGGGGCAAGATGCTCAACGTGGAAAAGGCCCGGGCCGATAAGATCTACGGCAACGACAAGCTCTATCCCCTGATCGTGGCCATGGGCGCCGGCATTGGGGATGAGTTCAACATCGAGAAGCTTCGCTATCACAAGATCATCATCATGGCCGATGCCGATGTGGACGGCAGCCACATCCGCACCCTGCTGCTGACCTTCTTCTTCCGCTATATGCGCCCGCTCATCGAGCACGGCTATGTCTATTCCGCGGTGCCCCCGCTCTATAAGCTGACCCGCGGCAAGACGCAGCGGGTGGCCTATTCCGACGAGGAGCGGGACCGCATCAGCAGCGAGATGCGCGGCGACAATCCCAACGTCAAGGTGGACATCAACCGCTTCAAGGGCCTGGGCGAGATGGACCCCCACGAGCTGTGGGAGACCACAATGGATCCGGAAAAGCGCTCTCTGCGCCGGATCACCCTGGGCGATGCGATCATGGCCGACCAGGTCTTCACCGTCCTCATGGGCGAGGACGTGGAGCCGCGGCGGGAGTGGATCGAGCAGAACGCCAAGTATGTCGTAAACCTGGATATTTAAGGAGTGTTCCATGGCACATAAAAGAGATTACAAACCCGAGGATATCGCCTTTCCCAATCAGGTCATCACCGAGTCGGAGCTGGTGGGCGAAATGCAGACCAGCTACATCGACTATGCCATGTCGGTCATTGTCGGGCGCGCCCTGCCCGATGTGCGCGACGGCCTGAAGCCGGTGCACCGCCGTATCCTCTATACGATGTATGAGGGCGGCCTGACCAGCGACAAGCCCTTTAAGAAATCCGCCACCTGCGTCGGCGACGTGCTGGGCCATTATCACCCCCACGGCGACGCCTCGGTCTACGACGCCATGGTGCGTCTGGCCCAGGATTTCTCCATGCGCTATATGCTGGTGGACGGCCACGGCAACTTCGGTTCCGTGGACGGCGACCCCCCTGCCGCCTACCGTTACACGGAGGCGCGGCTCTCCAAAATCTCCAACGAGATGCTGCGGGATATCGACAAAGAGACCGTGGACTGGGACCCGAACTTCGACGAGACGAGAAAAGAGCCCCGCGTTCTCCCCTCCCGTTTTCCCAACCTTCTGGTCAACGGCTCCAGCGGTATCGCCGTCGGCATGGCGACGAACATTCCGCCCCACAACCTGACCGAGGTCATCAACGCCTGCATCTGCGTGCTGGAGAATCCCGAGGCCAGCCTGGCCGATCTGATGCAGCATGTCTCCGGCCCGGACTTTCCGACCCGCGGCATCATCATGGGCCGCAGCGGCATCCGCCAGGCCTATGCCACCGGCCGCGGCAAGGTGATCGTCCGCGCCCGCACCGAGTTTGAGGAGCACGGGCAGAACCGCGTCCGCATCATCGTGACGGAGCTGCCCTATCAGGTCAACAAGCGCCAGCTCATCAAGAACATCGCCGATCAGGTACATGACAAGCGCCTGGAGGGCATCTCCGACCTGCGGGACGAGACCGACCGCAACGGCATGCGCATCGTCATCGAGCTCAAGCGGGACGCCAATCCCCAGGTGGTGCTCAACCGCCTCTTCGCCCAGACGGCGCTGCAGTCCAGCTTTTCCATCAACATGCTGGCCTTGGTCAACAACCAGACCCAGCCCAAGATCCTCTCCCTGCGCCATATCCTGGATGAGTATCTGAGCTTCCAGGAGGACGTCATTGTCCGCCGCACCCGCTTCGACCTGCGCAAGGCCGAGGAGCGGGCCCACCTGTTGGAGGGCCTGCTTATCGCCCAGGACAACATCGACGAGGTCATCCATATCATCCGCTCCAGCTACGACAACGCCAAGCAGAACCTGATGGAGCGCTTCGGTCTGGACGATGTGCAGGCCCAGGCCATCTGCGACATGCGCCTGATCGCCCTGCAGGGTCTGAACCGGGAGAAGCTGGAGAACGAATACAAGGAGCTGAAGGAGAAGATCGCCTACTTCAAGGATCTGCTGGCAGATCCGGAGAAGATCAAGGGCGTTTTGAAGGATGAGCTGATCCAGCTGCGGGACAAATACGGCGATGCGCGCAAGACCGAGATCCAGGACGTGGCCGACGAGATCGACGTGGAGGACCTGATTGAGGAGGAAAACTGCGTCTTTACCCTGACCCATGGCGGCTACATCAAGCGCCTGCCGGTCAGCGAATACCGGGCCCAGGGCCGCGGCGGCAAGGGCATCCGCGCCATGGCCACCAAAGAGGAGGACTACGTGGAGACCGTGTTCACCGCCTCCACCCACGACAACATCCTCTTCTTCACCAACAAGGGCCGGGTTTATGTCAAGAAGGGCTATACCATCCCCGAGGCGGGACGGGCCGCCCGCGGCACCAACATCGTGAACATCATCCCCGTGGAGAACGGGGAGCAGCCGGAAAAGGTGAGCGCCATGATCCGCGCCCGGGGCCTGGAGGAGGACAAGTATCTCTTCTTTGTGACCCGCGAGGGCACGGTCAAGCGCATGAGCCAGTCGGCCCTGCGCAACATCCGCTCCACCGGCATCCGGGCCCTCAAGCTGGACGAGGGGGACGAGCTCATCACCGTCATCCCCACCGACGGCAGCGAGCAGATCCTGATCGCCAGCCACCAGGGCGCGGCCGTCTGCTTCAACGAGAGCGACGTGCGCCCCATGGGCCGTGAGGCGGTGGGCGTGCGCGGCATCCGTCTGCGCGAGGGCGACTATGTCGTCGGCGCCGACAGCACCAGCGCGGGCGAGGCCCTGCTCACCATCACCGAGAAGGGCTACGGCAAGCGGACGAAGGTCGAGGAGTACAGCGTCCACGGCCGCGGCGGCCTCGGCATCAAGAACTACAACATCACGGAGAAAACCGGCCCCATCGCGGCGGTGCGCATGGTGAACGCGGAGGACGATATCCTCATCATCACCGACGACGCCACCATCATCCGTCTCGCGGCCGGCGGCATCTCTCTGCTCGGCCGTGCCACCCAGGGCGTGCGCGTCATGCGACCCGCCGCGGGCAGCCGCATCATCTCCATGGAGAAGACCGAGCGGGAGCCGGAGGAAGAGACCGAAACCCGGAGCGAAGAGAACAACGAGACGACCACGGAGGAATAAACCATGGCGGACTTGAAACAGCTTCAGCAGCAGCGCGAGCGGCAGAGTCGGAACAAATCCAGCTCCTCCAAGGGGGGCTGGCTCTGGATCGTGTTTGTGGTAATCGCGCTGCTGGCCAATCTGGATACGGACGGACTGGAGAGCGCCTGGCGGGAGTTTGAGTTCCGTCTGCGTCACGGGCTTGTGAACGTGGGAGAGATTTTTGCGCCCATCTTTTGCGTGATACTGCTTGTCTCGGTCCTTCTTTTGCTGAGGAAGATCGTCAAAAAGCGCAAGAAAGAAGTGGAGCACCCCTACGCCGCGGCCCGCACCTCTGCCGCCGTGCAGCGGCGGGATCCCCGGACGGCCAGCTTTACAAAGCCGGAGGCCCCCTGCATCGTCTGCGACCACACGGGCGAGGATCACTTTCAGCGGGATAAGGCCCGGCGCCTCGGCCAGCTGGACGAGTGGCTGCAAAACGGCCTGATCGACAAGGACGAGTACCGGGTGCTGAAAGCGAGATACGAAAACGATATATGAAGACCGTACAGATCTACACCGACGGGGCCTGCAGCGGCAATCCGGGCCCCGGCGGCTGGGCTGCGATCCTGCTCTACAAGGGCGTGGAGAAGGAGCTCTCCGGCGGCGAGAGGGAGACCACCAACAACCGCATGGAGATGACGGCGGTGATCTCCGCCCTGCTGACCCTGAAGGAGAGCTGCGTGGTGGAGCTCTATTCCGATTCCAAGTACGTCATCGACGCGCTGGAAAAGGGCTGGGCCTGGGGCTGGCGCAAGAGGGGCTGGATCAAGTCCGACAAAAAACCGGCGCTGAACCCGGATCTCTGGACCGTGCTGCTGGATCTGACACGCCAGCATGAGATGCACTACCACTGGGTCAAGGGCCATGCCGACAATGTCTACAACAACCGCTGTGACCAGATTGCCGTCAGGGAGAGAGATTTCTATGCCGCACAAGCCGATTGACTTTTCACAAAAACCCCTGAAAATCTTCATTTCCTATATAGGACATCATAAAAAGCTCTTTGCGATCGACATGGTCTGCGCCGTCCTGGTGGCGGTCATCGACCTGGTGTTCCCCTATGTCTCCCGCAGCGCCATGCGGCTGTATCTGCCGGAGAAGCTGTATACCACCTTCTTTGTGGTGATGGGGATCCTGGTCCTGGCCTATGTGCTGAAGGGCTTTTTGTATTATGTGATCACGGTGCTGGGCCACAAGATGGGCGTTCTCACCGAGGCGGACATGCGCCGGGATCTCTTCACCCATCTGCAGGAGCTGTCTTTCAGCTTTTACGACAAGAACCGAACCGGCGTGCTTCTCAGCCGCGTGGTCAGCGATCTCTTTGAAGTGACGGAGCTGGCCCACCACGGCCCGGAAAACGTGCTGATCTGCTCCCTCAGCATCATCGGTGCACTCGTTATGATGTTCTTCATCCAGTGGCAGCTGGCCCTGGTGCTGACGGTCGCGCTGCCGCTGGGCATCTGGTTTACGCTGAGCCAGCGCTTTCGCATGCGGCGGGCCAACGTGGAGGTCAAACGGAAGACCGCCCTTATCACCGCCGCCATCGAGTCCAGCATCTCCGGCGTGCGCACGGCCAAGGCCTTCGCCAACGAGGCGCGGGAGACCGAGAAATTCGACGAGGCCAACGAGATCTTCAAGGGCGCCAAGGTGGAGTATTACCGCAGCATGGGCCTCTATATGAGCGGGATGGAGTTCACCACCGGCGTCCTGCAGGTGCTGGTCATCGCGGCCGGCGGCCTGCTCATCATGGGCGGGAAGATGAACTATGTGGACCTCATCACCTTCACGCTCTATGTCTCCACCTTCATCTCGCCCCTGCGCCGCCTGGTGCAGTTTGCCGAGCAGTACATGCAGGGCACGGCGGGCTTCAGCCGCTTTCTGGAGATCATGCGCACCGAGCCGGACATTCAGGACGCGCCGGACGCCGTGGAGCTGGGACCCATCGAGGGCCGTGTGGACTTCAACGATGTGAGCTTTCATTACGATAACGGCGTCCCGGTGCTCAGCCACATCGATCTGCACGTGCAGCCGGGCGAGTGTCTGGCCGTGGTGGGTTCCTCCGGCGGCGGAAAGACCACCCTCTGCCAGCTCCTGCCCCGCTTCTATGAGGTCAGCGAGGGCAGCGTCACCGTGGACGGCGTGGATGTGCGCCGGGTGACCCAGGGGAGCCTGCGCCGCGCCGTGGGCATCCTGCAGCAGGACGTGTTCATGTTTGCTGGCACCGTGCGGGAGAACATCCGCTACGGCCGGCCCGACGCCACGGATGAGGAGATCGTGGAGGCGGCAAAACGGGCCGAGATCCACGAGGAGATCATGGCCATGCCCGAGGGCTACGACACCTATATCGGCGAGCGGGGCGTGATGCTCTCCGGCGGACAGAAGCAGCGTGTCTCCATCGCCCGGGTCTTTCTGAAAAATCCCCGGGTACTGATTTTGGACGAGGCCACCTCGGCCCTGGACACGGTGACCGAGCAGAGCATCCAGCGCTCGCTGGATGAGCTGAGCAAGGGCCGCACCACCCTCATCATCGCCCACCGACTCTCTACCGTCCGCCACGCGGACAGCATTGCCGTCATCGAGGACGAGCACGTGGTGGAGCAGGGCAGCCATCGGGAGCTGATGGCGAAAAACGGAATTTACGCGGGCCTGGTCAGGGCCCAGGAGATCGGCGAGGAGGACGAAGTATGCTGACAATTCGCAAGGGCGGACATGTGGATCTGGAGCGCCTGTACAGCGCCATGGAGATCGACTTTGATCGGAAGGAGCTGCTGGGCAAGTGGAGCATCCATAAAGCCCTCTCGGCCGGCGATCAGGAGCTGCTGGTCTTTTCCGACGGGGAATCCGGCATCGACCAGGGCTACGCGCTGGTCATGAGCCGCGGGCTCTACGGCTATGTGCTGCTCAAGTATCTGGGCATCCTGCCCTGGTTTCGGCAGCAGGGCCTGGGCATCGAGGCCATGCGCCTCATCAACAAGCGCTATGCCGATAGGCAGGGCATCCTGGCGGAGCTGACCACCTTCGACGATGAGGGCGGGGCCTATCTGCGCCGGCTGCGCAAGTTTTTTGCCCGCTTCGGCTATGTGCTGGTGGAGAGCGATTACCGCATCGGCGGCTCCCCGGTGGAGCTGATGGTCAAGCCCATCAAGGGCAGCGAGGACATCGCCCCCATCGCGCCGCGCATGATCCGGGATTTCTACTCCCGCTGCCTGCGCTTTTCCGCCTATGAGCGCATGATCGACATTCGCCCCGTGGAGACGTCAAAGTGAGCGCTAAAGCGGTTCTCTTCGATATGGACGGGGTCATCTTCGACTCCGAACGGGCCGTGCTGGCCTGCTGGCAGGAGGTTGGAGCCCGCTTTTCTCTCTGCGGGATCGAGCAGGTCTTTGTCCGCTGCGTGGGCGTGAACAAGCAGCGCACGAGGCAGATCTTCTCTGAGGCCTATCCGGAGCTGGACTTTGACCGCTTTGACGAGGCGGTGCGCACCCTGTTCCTCTCCCGCTATGACAAAGGCCGCCTGCCCCTCAAGCCCGGCGTGCGGGAGATCCTGACCGCGCTGAAGGAGGCCGGGATCCACCTGGCCCTGGCCTCCTCCACCCGCCTGGTCACCGTCCGGCGGGAGCTGGATGAGGCGGGACTGCTGCCCTTTTTCGACGCCGTGATCGGCGGGGATACGGTGGCGCACTCCAAGCCCGACCCGGAGATCTTTCTCACCGCGGCCTCCCTTCTGGACGCCGCGCCGGCGGACTGCTGGGTGATCGAGGACTCCTTCAACGGCGTCCGCGCCGCCCACGCCGGCGGCATGCACCCCATTATGGTGCCGGACCTGCTCCCGCCGGACGCGGAGATGGAGGAAAAGGCCGAGATCATTGTGAAGGATTTGTTCGAAGCGATGGCCTACCTGCTTCCGATCGTGTGAAGGACGGATTGCCACACCAGTGCTGCGGCACTGGTTCGCAATGACAAAACAGGGAATCGGCGTCAATCTTCGCCTTGCTTCACGGGAGAAAAGATGGTACAATAGCCCGGTCATGAACATCCTGATCAACCAAATATTTGAAAACAAGGAAGCCGCCGCCCTCCCCGGTCTGCTGGAGAGCGGAGGACTTCCTGCGCTCGTTTCCGGGCTTTCGGCGGTGCATCGGGCCAATCTGGCCGCCGCCCTGCGGGAGAGGAGCGGCCTGCCCCTCTTTGTCATCTGCCCGGACGACACCGCGGCGGAGAACTTCGCCAACGACCTGAGCGCCATGCTGCGCCAGCCGGCGCTGAGCCTGGGGATGCGGGATTTCACCTTTTATCCCGCCGAGGCGGCCTCCCGCCAGGCCGAGCAGCGGCGCATCGCCGTGCTGCACGCCCTGGCCGAGAACCGAGCCCCGGTGGTCACGGCCTCCATCTCCGGCCTCATGCAGCGCACGATGCCCGCCGATACCCTGCGCCGGGCGGCCTTCACCATCGAGAGCAGCGGCAGCTATGCCATTGAGGACATTGAGGACGCGCTGCTGCGCTGCGGCTATGCCCGCACCAACCAGGTGGAGGGCCCGGGCCAATTTGCCCACCGCGGCGGCATTCTGGACTTCTTCTCTCCGGCGGATCACGAGCCGGTGCGCATCGAGTTCTGGGGCGATGAGATCGATTCCATGGGCTACTTCGACGTGGCCTCCCAGCGGCGTACCGAGGCGATCGAGCGCTGCACCATCCTGCCAGCGGCGGAAACTCTGCCCTCCCTGACCGTGGGCGGCATCGAGGCCCTTTGCCGCCAGATCGAGAGCTTTGCCGAGCGCTTTGCCAAAAAACGCAGCAGCGAAAACGCCGCGACCCTGGCCGCCACCCTGCGGGGGGATGCGGAGCGGCTGCGGGGCGGCGTGGTGCTCTCGGACGCGGACCGCTATCTGCCGGTGATCTACACCGCGGCCAGCGCTCTGGACTACATCCCGGAGGACGCGCTGCTGCTTCTCGATCAGCCCGCCCGCTGCGCCGAGCGCGCCCGGGACTACATGAAACAGCTCACCGAGGATCTGCGGGAGCTGCAAAAGCGGGGTCAGGTGGCCGTCTCGGCCGATGGTTTCTATGAGAGCTGGGACGCGGTCGTCAAGCGCCTGGCGGATTTCCCGGTCTATATGGCCGACGCCTTTACCGTGGGCCGCACGCCCCTGCCGCCCAAGACCATGGTCAGCATCCCGGCCAAGCAGCTGCCCTCCTACGCGGGCAGCGCCCAGGCAGCGGCCGAGGACGTGAAGCTCTATCTCAAGCAGGACTACCGGGTGGTGGTGCTGGCCGGGGACGAGCGCCGGGCCAAGGTGCTGCAGGATTTCTTCAAGGAGCACGAGATCCCGGCCCTCTTCGACCCGGAGATGAAAAAGCTGCCCACGGCGGGCCAGTGCCGCATCGGCGTCGGCGCCCTCTCCGCGGGCATCGAGTACCCGGGCATCAAGCTCGCCATCCTGACCGATGCCCAGCTGATTCGAAAAAAGAACAAAAAACCGGGCGGCAAAAAGAAGCTGCCCGCCAATCGCCAGCGGATCGAGAGCTATGCCGATCTCTCCGTGGGCGACTTCGTGGTGCATGAAAACCACGGCATCGGCCGCTTTGCCGGAATCGTCAAGATGACGGTGGACGGCTTTGAAAAGGACTACATCAAGCTCAACTACGCCGGCACCGACACCCTCTATGTCCCGGCCACCCAGCTGGACATGGTATCCAAGTATACCGGCGGCGGGGAGGAAAAGCCCGTCAAGCTCAGCAAGATGGGCGGCACCGAGTGGGCCAAGACCCGCTCCCGGGCCAAGAGCGCGGCCAAGGACATGGCCAAAAAGCTCATCGCCCTCTATGCCGAGCGGCAGCGCCTGCCGGGCTATGCCTTTGCGCCGGACAGCGAGTGGCAGCGGGAGTTCGAGGAGAACTTCGGCTATACCGAGACCGACGACCAGCTCCGCTGCGTGGCGGAGATCAAGCAGGACATGGAATCCTCCGTGCCCATGGATCGCCTGCTCTGCGGCGACGTGGGCTTCGGCAAGACCGAGGTGGCCCTGCGGGCGGTGATGAAATGCGTCCTGGACGGCAAGCAGGCGGCCATTCTCGTACCCACCACGGTCCTGGCCCAGCAGCATTACCAGACCGCGCTGCAGCGCTTCTTCGGCTTCCCGGTGAACATCGGGGTGCTCAGCCGCTTCAAGACCGGCGGCCAGAGCAGCAAGACCCTCTCGGAGCTGGCCCAGGGCAAAATCGACCTGATCATCGGCACCCACCGGCTTCTCAGCAAGGACGTGCATTTCAAGGATCTGGGATTGCTGGTGGTGGACGAGGAGCAGCGCTTCGGCGTCACCCACAAGGAACATATCAAGGAGCTGAGCCGCGGCGTCGACGTGCTGACCCTCTCGGCCACACCCATTCCCCGCACGCTCAACATGGCCATGTCCGGCATCCGGGACATGTCCACCATCGAGGAGCCGCCGGAGGACCGCCTCCCGGTACAGACCTTCGTTATGGAGCACGACTGGGGCGTGCTGGCCGACGCCATCCGACGGGAGATCCAGCGCGGCGGACAGGTCTACTATTTGCACAACCGTATCGAGGATATCGACCGTACGGCCCTCAGGCTGATGGATCTGCTCAAGGACGTGACGGTTGCGGTGGCCCACGGGAAAATGGATAAGAACATGCTCTCCTCGGTCATGGACGATGTGGCCAGCGGCCAGGTGCAGGTGCTGGTCTGCACCACCATCATCGAGACCGGCATCGACATTCCCAACGTCAACACCCTCATCATCGAGGACGCGGATAAGCTGGGTCTGGCCCAGCTGCACCAGATCCGCGGGCGCGTGGGCCGCTCCACCCGCCGGGCCTCGGCCTATCTGACTTTCCGCCGGGACAAGGTGCTGACGGAGATCGCGGAGAAGCGCCTGAGCGCCATCCGGGATTTCGCGGCCTTCGGCTCCGGCTTCAAGATCGCCATGCGGGATCTGGAGATCCGCGGCGCGGGCAATCTCCTGGGCGCGGAGCAGTCGGGCCACATGATCGATGTGGGCTACGATATGTATATGAAGCTGCTGAACGAGGCGGTGCTGGAGGCGCGGGGCGTCCCGGTGCCCCAGCGGGCGGAATGCTCGGCGGACCTGGCTGTGGCGGCCAACATTCCGGAGCGCTATATTCCGGCCTCGGAGCAGCGCATGGACATCTACCGGCGCATCGCCCTGATCCGCACCGAGGCGGAGGCGGACGACCTCACCGACGAGCTCATTGATCGCTTCGGCGATCCCCCGCCGGGCGTAAACGCGCTGATCCACGTGGCGCTGCTGCGCGGCGAGGCCGGCCGGGCCGGCATCACCGACATCGCCCAGAAGCAGGGCTATCTCCGCTTTACGGTGGAGGACTTCAACATGGAGAAGGTCTCCGCCCTCTACGCCCGTCCCGAGTACAAAGGGCGGCTGCGGGTGGAGGCGGGCTCCAAGCCCTGCCTGAGCCTGCGCATCAAGGCTAAGGGCCGGGTCATCGACGAGGCGCGCAAATTTGTCTCCGACTGGGGCGGAAATACGAATAATTCTTGAATTATCGCCTCGCCTGCTTGTGAAAGCGGGACTTTGGTGGTATCATGCGGGAGAGAAAGGATCTGATACCGATGAAAAGATTTGTTGTTGTGCTGCTGGCACTCTGCATCGTGGCCGGCGGCGTTCTGGGATATTCTTACGGCACAAAGGAGCGGCTGGCTCCCCCCGCCGCCGCGGCCGCGGAGGAACCGGCGGCGAGCGCGGCGCCTGCGGTCCAGGCTGCTACGCTGGACTATGAGGCGATCTATGCCCTGCATGAGCCGGACGAGGTCGTCATGACCGTGGGCGACAAAGAGGTCACCTGGGCGGAGTATTTCTATTACCTCTATCGCCAGGCTCAGTCGGTGGAGAGCTATTTCACCTCGATGGCCTCCTATGGCATTGAGAGCTCCTGGGACGATCCGGCCGAGGAGGACGGCACCACCTTTGCCCAGCTCACGGTAGAGAGCGCGGACAGTACGGCCCTCAGCCTGAAGGCCATGGAGAGCTTTGCCGAGGCCAACGGCATCACGCTCAGCGAGGCCGACCGCGCCAGCATTGAAGAAAAGGTGAAGACCGATATTGCCGCCGCCTGCGGCGAGGACGCCACCCGCGAGGATTTTGACGCCTATCTGGCCGGCTTCTATATGCCCAGCAGGCTCTACGATCAGATGAACGAGCTGAGCGTGCTCTACCAGAAGGGCTATATCCAGCTCTACGGCGAGAACGGCGAGAAGCTCTCCGACGAGGAGACGCTCTCCTGGCTGGAGGGCCAGGACTATATGGCGGCCAACCATATCCTGCTCATGACCAAGGATCCCAGCAGCTATGAGAGCCTGGACGAGGAGACCGTCGCGACCAAGAAGGAGCTCGCCGAGCAGATCGCCGCGGAACTGCAGGGCATGGACGACGATGAAGAGATGATGGCCCGCTTTGCCGAACTGAAAGAGGAGTATGACGAGGATACCGGCAAGGTCATGTTCCCCAACGGCTATCTGTTCCTGCCCGGCAGCATGGTGGCGGAATTCGAGGACGCGGTGAAGGCGCAGGAGGAGTACCAGGTCTCCGACCCGGTGGAATCCAACTACGGTTATCACGTGATCGTCACGTTGCCGCTGGATCCGGACGCGATCGTGGATTACAGCAGCAACGGCACCGCCCTGACCGCCCGCAGCACGGCGGCCAACGCCATCTATGCCAAGGCGCTGGATGATTTCACCCTGGAGCAGGCGGTCGTGCCCACGGAGGGCTTCGAGGCCCCGAACCTGACCGACTATCTGAAATAAGGAAAGATTGCATAAACCGCCCTGTGACTTCGGTCACGGGGCGGTTTTCAAGCTGTCGACAAAGCCAAAAGGCTTTGCCGACAGAGGGGATGCAGCCCAGTGCGCGCACTCGCGTCGAAAGACGCTCGCACACTTCTGGGCTGAGAAGTGTTTTTTTCGAGGCGCATGTCCCCGGAAAAAACGGATCGGATTGATTTTTCGCCTTCCGAGGCGAAAAACGCTGCGAGGCTTTTGCTTCAATAGAGTTTGTCTACAGTCTGTAAACCGCCCTGTGACTTCGGTCACGGGGCGGTTTTTCGTCGGATTTTCCCGATCATCAGGCAAAGCGGCAGCAGCAGAAACCACAGACTGAGGTTAACCGCCGGGACGATCCGCTCCGACCAGAGGCGCAGGCTCGCCAGATCCGGGGCCAGCGTCAGGGCGACGAGAATGCCGGCAAGGGCACAAAAGGGGATCAGCCAGCGCTTGTCCCCCAAGGCCGTGTGGCGGCCGCTGTCCCGCTGGGGCTGTGCGCCGAGAGCCAGGCGCAGACAGTACTGGGCGGCATACAGGCAGAGGGAGACCAGCAGGAAGTCCGGAAACACCCAGCAGGAAACGATCAGCGCCTCGATGCGCTCCAGGCTCTGGAAAAAGACCTGGTTGCGCACCAGCGTGAAAAAGGGGTGACTGAGCTGGGCGGTGAGGCCCGCGCCGAAATTGCCCACGACGGCGAGGATCAGCAGGCACAGCAGCAGGCTCTCCGTCAGCAACCAGCGGCTATAGCGGGGCAGCAGCTTCTCCTCGGTGTCGGTCTGGCCCAGCAGGAAGAGAGGGAGAAAGAGCCCCAGGCTCAGCACGTCCAGAACCGGCAGCGCGGCCCGAGTGATGCCAGGCAGGTCGTAGACCGTGACCGGCAGCAGATCCCGGGTATCCACGCTTTTGGCGGCAAAGAGCAGCAGAAACAGCAGCATCCCCAGCACCGGCACCAGCATCAGCTTGGCGCAGCGGCCCAGACTTCTCGCGCTGCCCAGGGCGGCGAGGGCGCAGGCAAGGCCCATGCTGACGGCAAAAACAGCCGGGCCGCTGTGGGGATAGACCGTGACCACCAGGCGGTCCGCACCGCTGCGCAGCAGAAAGCCCCCGTAGAAGCTGAGCCAGAGGCTCAAAAGCAGCAGCAGGGCCTTGCCGGGCTTCTCTCCCAGGGCCTGGAGCAGCAGCTCCGGAAGCCCGGCCCGGGCCGGCCGCTTTTCCAGCCAGCGGGAGAGCAGCCCGGCATAGAAGAGCAGAAGCGTCAGCGCCGGCAAAACGGAGAGCCAGGCCGCGCGCCCGGCCGCGGCGGCGGTCAGCTGCGGCAGAAGGCGCAGGGCCGGGCCCAGCAGAATCAGCGAGCTGATGGCCATCCATTGGTTTGCGTTCAAGCGTTTCATGGCGTCGCCTCCTACTCCAGGTCGTTGCTGTGCCGGAGCGCCCCCTGCACGCTCAGGCTGATCTCCAGCTTTGGCAGCAGCGCCGGAAAAGCCGTCTCCAACTGCTGAAAGGCCAGGGGAGAGGCCTCCTCCACCTGCGGCCCCAGGCCGAGAAAATCGGCCCGCAGGCTTTTGGAGCGGGTCAGGAGACCCCGCAGCTCCTCGGAGACGGCGGCCTCCAGCTTCGCGGTCAGATCGTTGACATAGGGATCGCTGATCTCCTTCTGCTCGCTCTCCAGAAGGGAGGCGCCCACCGTGACCCGGATATCCAGGCCGCTGAGCCCTCCGTCCTCGTTCCAGACGGGCTTGAGACGGGAGCGGCCCTCACTGATCTCCAGGATGGCGCCGTGGCCGTTCATGTCCTCCAGGCGGATCTCGCGAGAGCGGAAACAGCCGCGCAGCAGGGAGATGCCCAGCAGCTCCTCCCGGTCCAGCCAGGCGCAGATCTCTCCGTCCCGCAGTACGGCGAAGCCGCTGAGGACGGCGGTGCGCGCCTTCTCGGTCTCCACCGCGCGCTCATCCACGGCGCTGTTTTCGTTTTCCGCCGCATCAGAGGCGCTGAGCGCGCACAGCAGGGCGCTCCCCTGCCGCTGTTCATCGCGCAGGATCTGCCGTGCCGTGAAAAGCTGACTGTCGCAGTGTCGGTCCAGCTCGGCCTGCAGGGCGTCCAGGATCTCCCCGATGCTGCGCGTTCCGCTGCCGCTGCTGTTCATGAGTTCCTCGGCGCTGCCGTCTTGCAGCAGGTATAAGGGCATATCCAGGCGCAGATCCGAGGAACGGGCGATCTGCCGCAGGAGGGGATCGATGGCAAGGCCCTCCCCGATCAGGAGCTGGCGGATGTGCCCGCAGAACAGGCTTTCCTCCGTGGAGAGGCTGCCTGCACGCTCCAGCGCCGAGGAGAGCTCGGTACCGTCCGCGCTCAGGCAGACGGCGTCTCTGCCGCTGCGGTCCCCGGCCGCGGCGGCCAGCGTCAGGCGCAGACCCGGCTCCCGGGCGTCAATGCCCATGGTCTGGATGACGCGCAGGCGCTCCATGTGCGTATAGACCTTTCGCAATCCGCAGCCGCTCAGCAGCAGCGGCAGCAGCAGAAACAGGGGAAGCCAACGCCTCATTGCGTCCACCTCCCGGAGAAGATACGCGGAATCGGATCCCGTCGCCGCGTTCGGGGCCGCCGCAGCAACAGACGGGACAGACCGTGGGAGCCTTCGCTGAGCGGTGCGGTGTAGTTATAACCGAAGCTGTCCAGATCGGCCAGGTGGAGAAAGAGCAGGCAGCAGCCCAGGCAGACGCCGTAGAGTCCGGCCAGGATCCCGCCCAGCAGCAGCGCCAGCCGGCAGAGACGAAAAGCGGAGGCCATGTCCTGGCTGGGCAGGGCATAGCAGCTGATCCCGGAGATGGCCACCACGATGATGGAGATGGGGGAGACCAGCTTGGCCTCCACCGCGGCCTGACCGACGATCAGCGCGCCGATGATGGAGACGGTGTCCCCCACCGGGTTCGGCAGGCGCAGCCCGGCCTCCTGCAGCAGGGCAAAGGCAAACAGCATACCCAGCACCTCCAGCGCCGGGGAGAAGGGCACGTCCTGCTCGGCCTCGATGATGGACAGCAGCAGCCGCGTGGGGATCATCTCCGGGTGAAATCCCGCCACCGCCACATAGACCGCCGGTGTGAGCAGGCTCAGCAGCAGCGCGGCATAGCGCAGCAGGGTGAGGGCGGTGGCGGCGCTGAAATGGACGCCCGCGTCGTCCGTCACCGACATGAAGGCGGCGAAATCCGCCGGCAGCAGCAGCCCCACCGGCAGCCCGTCCACCAGCAGGCCGACCCGCCCATCCAGCAGATGCATGGCAAAGCGGTCCGGCCGCTCCGTGTGCAGCATCTGCGGGAAGGGCGAAAACGGCGCGTCGGCGAGCCGCTCCTCCAGAATGCTGCTGCCCAGCAGCGTCTCCGCATCCAGGTGGACGAGTCGCTCACAGATCCTCTCGACCAGCTCTGGTGCGGCGATCCCTTCCATATATAAAATAGCAACCTTTGTGTGGGTGAGACTGCCGCAGCTGTGCTCCACGAGCTTGAGCTGCGGCGTGCACAGGCGCTGCCGCACCAGGGCCGTGTTGATGCGCAGCGTCTCCACAAAGGCGTCTTTGGCGCCCTTGAGGGACTTCTCCAGCGTCGGCTCCCCGATGGCGCGGGTCTTGTCGCTGCGCACCTCGAAACAGAGGGCCGCGCCGCTCTCATCAAAGAGCAGCGCGCAGGAACCGTGGGTCAAGTCCTCAATTACGTCCTGAAGCTTACTGCGGGCCTTGACAGCGTAGCGGTAGACGGAGCCGCGCAGGATCTGTTCGATGGCGGCCAGACTGCCCTCCTGCTCGCCGGCGCGGGAGACCTGGGTAAGGGGACGGAGAATCTCCTCCGTCACCGCCGTGCCAGAGACAAGACCGTCGATCCAACAGACCGTGATGCGCCGGTTTTTTTCCAGGCCAAAGTCGATCTGCCGGGTCTGAAAATCACAGCAGCCGCGAAAGGCGCCCTGCAGATTCCGAAAGGAGACGATCCCTTGATATTCACTTGTAGTCTTGGTACGAAAATCGGATAAAATATACATATGGTAGAGTATTTCCCATAAAATCCGCAATATGTAGGGGCCCTTAATTTTTTTTGAAAAAGCTTAAAAAAGTTGTTGACATTCGCGGAAAACGGTGGTATATTAGCCAAGCGCTCGAGAGAGCCCCATGAAAGCACTTCCAATCAAAAAGAAATTTTGAAAAAAAGAAAATTTCCTCTTGACAAGAAGAACTTCGTGTGGTAAAGTAAACAAGCTGCCGCCGAGAGGCTGGCAAGCGAGAATGTACCTTGAAAATTGAACAATGTAAGAAAAAGCTTATGCAAATAAGCACCAGAGAAGGGTTCTTTAAACGTCAGAAATGACGATAAAAATTCTTTTGAGAGCTAGAAAGCTTCAATAAGATTTTA
>CACYOR010000014.1 GCA_902775985.1 Oscillospiraceae bacterium | reverse complement strand
CATGCGCCTCGCCTCCCCTTGCTCCTATTCTAACACAACAAAGTACCCATAGAAAGTGCTTTCGCACTCCCTATGGGTACTTTGTCTACAGGCTGAAATCTCCTTCGCCAGCCGGCGAAGGAGATTTTTTATGCGCTCATGTTCTTTTTGATTTGCCGGATGGCGTTTTTTTCCAAACGGGAGACCTGGGCCTGAGAGATGCCCACGGCTTTTGCCACCTCCATCTGGGTGCGTCCGTCGTAGTAGCGCAGGGCCAGAATGCGCTTCTCCCGCTCGCTGAGGCGGCGCATGGCCTCCTCCAGGGCGATCTGCTCCAGCCAGTGCTCGTCCGTGTTGCGCGTATCGCCGATCTGGTCCATCACCGTGGCGCTCTCGCCCACGTCGCTGTACACCGGTTCGTAGAGGCTCACCGGGTCGCAGATGGCCTCCAGCGCGAAGACCACGTCCTGCCGGGGAATCCCCAGGTGCCGCGCGATGGCCTCCACGTCCGGCTCCCGGCCGCTCTCGGCGGTGAGGCGCTCCTTGGCCTGCAGCACCTTGTAGGCCGTGTCCCGCATGGAGCGGCTGACACGCACGGCACTGTGATCCCGCAGAAAGCGCCGCAGCTCCCCGGCGATCATGGGAACCCCGTAGGTGGAAAACTGCACGTTCTGGCTGAGGTCGAAGCAGTCCACCGCTTTGATGAGGCCGATGACGCCCACCTGAAAGAGGTCGTCCATGCTCTCGCCCCGGCCGGCGAACTTCTGCACCACCGAGAGCACCAGCCGGAGATTGCCGGAGATCAGCTCCTCCCGGGCGCTTTTGTCTCCCTGCCGGGCCCGCTCCAGAAGGCGGCGCATCTCCGGCGCCTTCAGCACCGGGAGCGTCGCGGTGTTGACCCCGCAAATCTCCACTTTTCCCTGCATCCTCACTCCATCTCCTTTGTTCAAGGGTGGAGTTAGTATTTCCCGCCCCGGGAAATTTGATACGGAATAAACTTTGCGTAAAACAAGACCCGGAGTCACCGGTACGAACGTACAGATGATTCCGGGTCAGGTGTTATTTATTGCTTTAAGCTCTTTGCTAACAGGATCAGGTTGTCAAGTTGGTCACTATGTGATGGAAACTGAAGAAAGAAGGGCCCGATTACAGGACCGCGTTCCGCCGCTCAGAATTTGCCGGGCTACTCCAATGGGACCCCCAGGCGGTAGCCCTGGGGCGTGAAGCCGGTGGCCTCACGAAAAACCTTGCCGAAATAACTGACGCTGTGAAAGCCGCAGGCCTCAGAGATTTCCCTCAAACCTGTGTCCGGCCGCTCCATCAAAAGCACCTTGGCCCGGTGGATGCGGATGCGCCGCAGATAATGGGAGATCGTCTCCCCGGTGGCCGCCTTGAAAATGCTGCAGAGGTACTCCGGTGTGCGCTGAAAATGCGCGGCTAAACCATCCAGGGAAATGTCCTCCGAATAATGATCCTCCAGATAGAGGATCATCTCTTTTTCCATGCCTGTGGCCTCCGCGTATCGGCTGTCCGTAAGCCGGGTGAGGGACTGGGAAAAATCCAGCAGCAGGGAATAGAGCTCTTTGGAGCTTTGAAGCGCGGAATCGCTCTGCGCCTCCAGCTGGATGCGCTCCAGCGTGTGCAGATGCGCCAAAAGGACCTCCGGCTGGGCCAGACTGTAGAGCCCGGATTGAGCAAGGCCCAGGCTGGCCAGCAGCTTTTGGCAGAGCTCCCCCTCGAAACCAATGTAATGCAGGACCCAGTCGCCGCCCAGGCTGCGGTAGCTGTGGGCCTCGTTGGGGGCCAGGAAGGCCGCCTGGCCCGGCCGCAGGATACCGCGCCAACCGTCCAACCGGAATTCGCCGCTGCCGGAGACGCCGTAAAACAGCTGCCAGACCGGGAAGCCGTTGGGGCGGTAGATCGGATCTTGAACATGGTCGATCCCCAGCGCGCGCAGGAGCAGAGGCGTTTTGGCGTTTTGCCGTTTGGTGACCGAGATCGAATAACGCATGGAAAGCCCCCTTGAATCTTAAAATATTTATAAGCTTATTAGTATTTTAAGATTGCCCCGGTGCCCTTGTCAAGGTATAATGACAATAGAAAAGCAAAAAGATCCGATCCCGGCAGGTTTTCTCCGCTCCCAGCGAACGCGACCCTGTTTCCCGGCACCGGATCTTTTTCGTTTATGCTTGGATATTACATTTGAAAGGAGCATCCCCATGAGTCTTCCTGTTGTCAAGCGCGATGAAAAAGGCATCCCCACCCTCTACGTCCACGATAAGCCCTTCTTCATGAGAAGCGGCGAGATCCATAACTCCAGCGCCTCCGACCCGGTTTTCCTGGAGGAAAAGCTCTGGCCCGCCCTGCAGGGTTTGAACATGAACTCCGTCATTGTCCCTCTGTACTGGGAGTTGATCGAGCCGGAAGAGGGCAAGTATGACTTCTCCCTGCTGGAGACCCTCATCACCTCCGCCCGCCGCGAGGAGCTGAAGCTCTGCTTCCTGTGGTTCGGCCTCTGGAAAAACGCCGAGTCCATGTACGTGCCCGCCTGGGTGAAAAAGGACACCGTGACCTACTTCCGCGCCGAGAAAGTCAACGGTGAGAAGATGACCACCATCTCTCCCCTCTGCGCCGCGGCAGTGGAGAAGGACCGCCTGGCCTTCACCGCCGTGATGCGCCGCATCCGCGAACTGGATGAGGAAGAAAACACCGTGGTTGTCATGCAGGTGGAAAACGAGATCGGCCTGCTGGGCACCGATCGGGATTACAGCGCGGCCGCGCAGAAGGCCTTCTTCGCCCCCATCCCCGAAAAGCTTTCCGCCGCCCTCGGCAAGTCCGGCACCTGGGAAGAAGCCTTCGGCGAGGACGCGGGCGAGGCCTTCATGGCCTGGCACTTCGCCTCGGCGGTGGAGACCATTGCCGCCTCCGGCAAGAAGGAATACGACCTGCCCTGCTACGCCAACGCCTGGCTGCGGCAGAGCCCCTGGTTCCCCGGTTCCTATCCCTCCGGCGGCCCGGTGGAGCGCGTGCAGCCCATCTGGCGCGCGGCGGCGCCCTCTCTCTTCGCTTTCGGTCCGGATATCTACGTGCCCTACTGCGCCGACGTGATGGACAGCTTTGCCAGCGACGAGAATCCCCTTTTCATCCCCGAGATCCGCAAGGATGCGGTGGCCTCCTCCTATGCCCTCTATGCCTTCGGCGCGAAGAACGCCATCTGCTTCTCCCCCTTCGGCATCGAGGACCTGGCCCTGGATCCCTCCCAGCTGGACAAGCCCCCCATGGATCTGATGATCGCCCTGAACATCGACCCCTCCGCCTTCGACATCACCGGCAGCAAGGACTGCCTGGCCGCCACCTACGACCTGCTGGGCCAGCTGGAGCCGCTGTATCTGCAGTACCGCGGGACGAAGCATCTGCAGGCCTGCGTGCGCCACGGTGAGACGGATTACAGCGCCTTCCTGCGCTTTGCGGACTATGATCTGGTCGTGAAGTACGGCCCGCGTATGAGCGGAAAGCCCCTGGGCTGCCTCTGGGTCCTGGAGCTGAGCGAGGACAAGTTCCTGCTCGTCGGCCTCAACAGCACGCCGGAATTTCACGTTAAGCCCGGCGTCAATCAGAAGCTGGATATCCTCCGCCTAGAGGAGGGCCGCGTCGTGAACGGCGCGTGGATTCCCGGCCGCGTGCTCAACGGCGATGAGAAGATGAGCCTGCGCTTCGGCGATATGCCCTCGGCCCTGATGGTGGAGCTGCAGCGCTTCTAAGAAAAAGAGAAAGCCGGAAGATCATATCTCCGGCTTTTTCAATACCCGATAGGAACCTTTTTTCTCATGTTCCAGCACGCCCTGTTCGCAGAATTCCTTCAGCACCCGCATGAGCTGGCGGCTGCTGACGTTCAGACTATCGGCAATGGCCTTGATTCCGCTGATGCGCTGCCCCGGTTCGGCAAAACGCAGCGAGCGCGAGACCTTCTGCCGGAGCGTCATCTGGCTGGAGGCCTGCACGGCGCCGTTGAGCTTTTCGGCCATCGACACGCAGAGATAGCGCAGAAAGGCCGGGTCGGCCAGCAGCCGCTGCCGATGCTGCTCCAGGTAGAGGGCGAGGGTGTAAACGTCGGTTTTTGCCTCCACGAAAAGCGGCGTGAACGGCACGCCCAGGAGCTCCATATCCCCGAGAATGTTAACGTTGTGAAACGCGGTCTGGAGCGAGACGGTGGAGCTCTCGTCCGGCATGTCGTAGAGCAGCAAATCCCCGTCCACCACCAGCTGCAGGTAGCCGCTGGGGGAGAAGGGATTGGTCAGCAGTTCCCCGGGCGCGTAGTGCAGCAGCAGAAAACGGGGCAGTTCCCCGGTGAACATCTGCCGGATCTGGCGCGACTGGATATATTGGTCATATAGCCTGGAATTGTGGATCGTTTTCATGGATATCCGGCTCCTTGTGGTGATAATGCACAAAGCGGCGCGCTGTTTTTCGGCAGAGAATGTGACACGCGTCACTACGCGCCCACGGAATCTTTTATATACTGAAAGCAGCGATAAGTCAAGAGATACACGATCAAAACATCTTTAAAAGGAGAGGAAAGAATGGAAGAAAGAGTTCTCGGTTATGGCGTTATCGGCACCGGCGTCTACTGCGACCACTATTTTGGCACCCTGGGCCCCGTGTTTAAAAACCTGCGCCCGGTGGGCTGCGCGGATCTGAACGTGGAGGCTGCCAAGGCCGCCGCCGCGCGCTGGAACGTCCCCAAGGTCTACACCACGGAGGAGATGCTGGCGGATCCCGAGGTGGATATCGTCATCATCCTCACCAACCCGGCCTCCCACTACAGCCTGACCATGGCCGCCCTGAAGGCCGGCAAGCACGTCTACTGCGAGAAGCCCCTGGCCGACAGCCTCCAGCAGGCCAACGAGATCGTGGAGTTCGCCGCCCAGCAGGGCCTCTTTGTCGGCTCCGCGCCCGACACCTTCCTGACCCCCGAGTTTCAGACGGTGCGCAAGCTCCTGGACGAGGGCGCCATCGGCAAGGTCATCAGCGTCACGGCCAACTATGTCGGACCGGGCGCCGACCTCTGGCACCCCAACGCCGGCTACCTGTACAAGAAGGGCGTCGGCCCGGCCCTGGATATGGGCCCCTATTTCCTGACCTCTCTGGTCACCCTGCTCGGACCCATCGACAGCCTCTTTGCCTATGCCAACCGGGGCTGGGACGTGCGGAAGATCTGGGGCAAGGACGTAGACGTGGAAGTCAACACCAACTACTGCGCGGTTCTGAAGTTTGAAAACGGCGTCATCGGCAACCTGAACCTGACCTATGACGAGTGGAAGTCCAGCCTGCCCGGCCTGGAGATCTACGGCACCGAGGGCGTCCTCTTCGCTCCCGATCCCAACGCCATGATGGGTCCCATCAAGCTCCTGAAGGCCGAGGACTTCAAAAACCTGGTCAACGCCAAGGGCGACAACATGGGCGCGCGCCTGGGCGCCATCTACGGCCCGGAGAGCATGGCCCTCTTCACCGAGATTGAGACCGTCGCACCCCGTGTGGGCAACCAGCGCGGTTCCGGCGTGTCCGACATGGCCCGCGCCATCGTCGAGGGCCGCAAGCCCAGAGTTTCCGCCGAGCTCTGCCGCCACGTCACCGAGGGCATCAACGCCTTTGACGTGAGCGTGAAGACCGGCGAGCCCTACAAGATGACCACCAGCTTCGAGATGCCCGCGGCACTCGAGTTTTAAGGGAGGAAAGAGAATGTACCGTAACACCACTGTCGGCCCCAAGCGGGGCGTTGCCCTCTACAGCTATTCCGCCGAGTTCGGCTTTGAGAAGACCCTCGAAGACTGCTTCGAGGATATGAAGGACATGGGCGCCACCGGCGTGGAGATCCTCGCCAACACCCATATCGAGAACTATCCCTACCCCACCGACGAGTGGGTGAACTACTGGTTCTCCCTCTGCGATAAATACCAGGTGGAGCCGGTGGAGTACGGCCACTGGATCGACTGCCGCGTGCTGCAGGACCGCATGCTCAGCACCGAGGAGGCCGTCGCCCGCCTGGAGCAGGATCTGCGCCTGGCCCACCGCCTGGGCTTCCAGGTGCTGCGCACCAAGATGAGCGTGGTGGACGACGCCCTCAACCCCGTGGAGAACTGGCGGGACATTATCCGCGGCGCCCTGCCTCTGGCCGAGCGCTTAGGGCTTACCATGTGCCCGGAGATCCACATCCCCACCAACCTCAAGAGCCAGATGATCCAGGACTACATTGACTTTATCAACGAGACAGGCACCAAGAGCTTTGGCCTGAACATCGACTTCTCCGTCTTCCGCCACAAGTTCGACGAGGGCGAGTTCGTCGATCCCCACTTCGTCCCCAACGAGCCGGAGGACATCATCCCCCTGATCCCGTATATCTACTGCTGCCATGCCAAGTTCATCCATATGAACGACGACTTTGAGGAGACCACCATCCCCTACAAGGAAGTCATCACAGCCCTGAGAGACAACGGCTACAACGGCTATCTTCTCAGTGAGTACGAGGGCGCGGACAAGTATGACCAGGGCTATGAGGTCGGCCAGACCCTGCGCAAGCACCATATTATGATGAAGAACATTCTCGGTTATTAAGGAGGCGGCACAATGGAAAAACAGGTTATTCAGTCGGTCGGATTCCGCAACATTGAAGAAAACGGCGAGATCGTCGGCTTCCAGCTCAAGATCCGCCTGCCCTATTACCGCGGCGTGTACCTCAGCCAGATCCGTCCCGGCCACCTGATCGTGGACGGAGAGAGCTTCGGCGAGGACGAGATCATGTGGCGCTTGGGCGGCGAGGACTTTACCTACGCCGATATGCGCAAGGACTGCAGCCGTCACTGGCATCCCATGGAGCCCGCGACCCTGATCGTCAAAAAGCCCGGCGGCCTGAAGCAGGGCTTCCACGATCTGACCTACGGCTTCTGCTGCACCCACTCCTACATGCCCCCCTTCATGGAGGCACTGGAAGACCCGGACAAGCCCGCGGTCATCTACTTCCGGGAGTTTGGCCAGAACACCAACAGCCGTCGGCTTTTGATCGTGTAAGAAAGGAGAAAGACCATGCTGAAAATCGGAATTTTGGGCTGCGGCAAGATCGCCCAGGTGCGTCACATTCCCGAGTATGCGGATAACCCCAACTGCGAGCTGGTGGGCTTCTTCAACCCCACCAAGTCCCGCGCCGAGGACATGGCCGCCAAATACGGCGGCAAGGCCTATGACAGCGCCGAGGAGCTGCTGGCCGATCCCGAGATCGACGCGGTCTCCGTCTGCGCCGCCAACAACGCCCACGCGGAACTGACCATCAAGGCCCTCCGCGCCGGCAAGCACGTCCTCTGCGAGAAGCCCATGGCCATTTCTCTCGCCGACTGCGAGGAGATGGTGAAGGTCGCAAAGGAAGAGGGCAAGCTCCTGATGATCGGGCAAAATCAGAGACTCACCAAGGCCCACGAGCTGGCGAAGAAGATGATCGCCGAGGGTGAGATCGGTAAGGTCATCACCTTCCGCACGACCTTCGGTCACGGCGGCCCCGAGACCTGGTCCATCACTCCGGGCAAGAACACCTGGTTCTTTGACAAGACCAAGGCCGCCATGGGCGCCATGGCCGACCTGGGCATCCACAAGACCGACCTGATCCAGTTCCTGCTGGGTGAGAACGTGGTGCGCACCACCGCCAAGCTCACCACCCTGGATAAGCGCGTCGCGGACGGCAATCTCATCGGCGTGGACGACAACGCCATCTGCATCTACGAGATGGCAAGCGGCGTCATCGGCACCATGACCGCCTCCTGGACTTACTACGCCGCCGAAGATAACTCTACCGTCATCTACGGCACCGAGGGCGAAATGCGCATCTATGACGACCCCGCTCACTCCATCGTCCTCAAGAAGAAGGGCGGCGAAGTGAAGTACTTCGACGTGGAGCAGATCCAGACCAACGACAACCAGACCAAGTCCGGCATCATCGACCTGTGGGTGGACTGCCTGATGAAGGGCGAGGAATCTCCGATCTCCGGAGAATCGGTCCTTTCCGCCATGCGCGCGGTCTTCGCCTCCATGGAGTCGAGCGAGACCGGCAAGGCGGTCGAGATTCCGGCAAACCGGTAAGATCCGCATGTAGGGGCGGCTATTAGCCGCCCGCCAAGTCTGCACCGTGTCCGCGGGCGGCAGATTGCCGCCCCTACGACGCACCGACACACGAAGGGAGAACAAATCATGATTCATTTTGGACTTTTGACCGCGATCCTGGACGGCTGGAGCTTTGAAGAAGCCGTGGACATTGCCGCCGACATGGGCTTTGAGTGCCTGGAAGTGGCCTGCTGGCCCGCGGGCAAGGCCGAGCGCCGCTACGCCGGCGTGAGCCACATCGACGCCGAGCGCGTGCTGGAGGACGACGCCTACGCCGAATACGTGAAAAAGTACGTGGCCGACAAGGGCATGCACATCTCCTCCCTGGCCTACTACCCCAACGTGCTTGATCCGAATCCGGAGAAGAGCGAGCCCGCTATTGAGCATCTGAAAGCGCTCATTAAGGCCAGCGCCAAGCTGGGCGTGGGCATGGTCACGACCTTCATTGGCCGGGACCAGCACAAGACCGTGGACGAGAACATCGAGCTCTTTAAGCAGGTCTGGCCGCCCCTCATCAAGCTGGCGGAGGAGAACAACGTGAAGGTCGCCATCGAGAACTGCCCCATGCTCTTCGGCCCGGACCAGTGGCCCGGCGGACAAAATCTCATGTGCACGCCGGTCATCTTCCGCAAGCTCTTCTCCATCATCGACAGCCCGAACTTCGGCCTGAACTTCGACCCCAGCCACTACGTGTGGCAGGGCCTGGACTATATCCAGACGGTCTACGAATTCAAGGATAAGCTCTTCCACATTCACTTCAAGGACATCAAGCTCTATCCCGAGAAGCTGAAAGCCTGCGGTGTGCTGGCCTATCCGCTGGACTACATGAGCCCGAAGATCCCGGGGCTCGGCGATGTGGACTGGGGCGCCTATGTCTCCGCCCTCAACGACATCCGCTACAACGGCGACGCGGTGATCGAGGTGGAGGACAAAGCCTTTGAATCCTGCAAGGAGGATGTACTGAAATCCATCCGTCTTTCCAAGCGTTATCTCAACAACTTCATTATTTAAGCATCTATTATTGCGCACAGAGCGCAAATAGAGAATATAAGGAGGATAAACCACATGCCTACCCAGGAAAAGACCAATCCGAAACTGCTAGTTTCCTACAGCTTTGGTGAGATCGCGTGCCAGATGAGCTGGTACATGATCAACACCTACCTGATGGCGTTCTACACCGACGTCGTCACGCTCTCCGCCGGAGCGATCTCCATGATCATGCTGATCGCCCGTGTCTGGGACACCATCAACGACCCGATGATGGGCAACATCGCTGACCACACCAAGTCCCGCTGGGGTCGTTTCCGTCCCTACATGATCTTCGGCGCTCCCGTCCTCGCCATCTTCAACATCCTGACCTTCACCGTCTTCCCTGTGACCGGTTGGCTGAAGGTCGTCCTCGCGCTTCTCACCTATGTGGGCGCCGGCATGGCCTACACGGCCTGCTCCATCGCCTATCAGGCGCTGCAGAACGTCATCGCCATCGACTCCCGCGTCCGCATGAACCTGGCCACCGCCCGCGGCCTCGGCTCTCAGCTCATCGGCATCGTTCTCTCCCTGGTTGCGATGCCCATGATCCTCCACTTCTCCAACACCATGAACGCCGAAGGCGCCAAGATCGCCGACGCGAAGGGCTACTTCGTCGCGACCGTGATCCTGTCCGTTGTGATGATCCCGCTGTTCTGGCTGTGCGCTGCCGGCTGCAAGGAGACCTACACCGAGAAGCTCCACGCCGGCCACCAGGAGAAGATCGGCTTCTTCCAGAGCATCAAGGAGCTGGTCAAGAACGATCAGCTGCTGATGGTGGTTCTGGCCACCGTGTTCGGCGCCATCTGCGTCTCCGGCCGTATGGGCATGCTGTTCTACTACATCGTCTACGTTGTCGGCGGCGATAACCCCTTCGCCCTCATTTCCCCGACCTTCACCACCATGACCGTCGCCGCCCTGATCGGCGTTATGATCCTGCCCTGGACCACTAAGTGGTTCGGCAAGCGCAACTGGATGCTGATCCTGAACGCGATCATGGTCATCGGCTTCGTCCTGATGTACCTGTTCCCGACCAAGCAGCTCCTGTTCCCGCTGTCCTTCATCTGCGGCATCGCCAACTCCGGCGCCAACATCTGCCCGGGCATGATCGGCGACTCCCTCGAGTACGGCGACTGGAAACTTGGCAAGCGCCAGGAGGGCCTGGTCGCCTCCTTCCTCAGCTTCGGCGTGAAGCTCGCCACCGCCTTCGTCGGCTCTGTGGGCGTGCTGCTGCTCTCCGCTGTCGGCTACGTTCCCAACGCCGCCCAGACTCCCGCTGCCTGCAACGGCATCAACATCGTTGTCAATATCATCCCCGCCGTGATCGGCGTTCTCTCTATGGTACCGCTGTTCTGGTACAAGCTTGACGACAAGCGCGTCAGCGAAATCCGCGCCGACCTGGAAGCCGGCAAGCACGCCTGGGATAAATAATCCCCAATTTTACACGCGATATGACCGGATTCCCTATGGGTTCCGGTCATATCCATACAAGGAGATACGTATGGAATACGAAAAGATCATACTGAATCGAGAGAGAAATGTCACCCTGACCGCTATGGTTCAGGGCGTCGGCGGTGAATTTCGCGGCATCGAGGCCCGCCCCGCCGTGCTGGTGATCCCCGGCGGCGGCTACATGTTCTGCTCCGACCGGGAGGCTGACCCTGTGGCGACCGCCTATCTGCGCGCGGGCTATCACGCCTTTATCCTGCGCTACTCCGTGGGTGCGGATGCAGTCTGGCCCCGCCCGCTTCAGGATTACGAGGAAGCCATGGCACTGATCGACGCACACGCGGAAGAATGGCATGTGCTGCGGGATAAGATCGCCGTCGTCGGCTTTTCCGCCGGCGGCCATCTGGCCGGCGCCGCGGCCACCTTGGCAAAGCGCCGCCCGGCGGCGGCCGTCCTGGGCTATGCCGTGCTGCGAGAGGACACCGCCCACGAACTGGGAGAGGACAAGCCCTCCATCGTGGAGGCGGTGGACGAGAACACCTGCCCCTGCTTCCTCTTCGCCACCCGCACGGATAGCGTAGTGCCCATTCAGAACACGCTGGACATGATGAACGCCCTCAACCGCTGCCAGACCAGCTTTGAGTGCCACATCTATCCTTACGGCCCACACGGCTTTTCCACCGGCGATCCCTCCATCCAGGGACTGGAGACCGTTTTCCCCCGCCGTGCCGAAAACTGGGTGGACGACAGCATCGCCTTTCTGCGCGATCTCTTCGGTGACTTCGGTCCCCAGGGCATGACGGAGCCCAGGCTTCGCGCCCACGTCAACGACGACGCCATGGCCTGGCTGAGTCTGGACTGCAGCATCGCGCGCATTTTCGGCAATCCCGAGGCGCGCCGGGTGCTTTCCTCCACCATCGGGAAAATGCGCGAGCGGATCGTCCCCTTTGCGCCGGAGATGAGCTTTGAGGACATGATGCAGGCACTCGGCAAAATGACCCTACGGGAGCTTCTGAGTGAGCGCGGCATCGACACCGACCGTTTTGACGAACTGAACGCCGCCCTGCATAAGATTCCCAACATCTGATCAGGAGAACGGATATGGAACACAAGCTTCACAATCCCGTCCTCCCCGGCTTTTATCCCGATCCCTCGATCTGCCGGGTGGGAGAGGATTTCTACCTTGTCTGCTCCAGCTTTGAGCTCTGCCCCGGCATCCCCCTGTTTCACAGCCGGGACTTGCAGCACTGGGAGCATCTCTGCTATGTGATGACGCCGGAAAACGGCTTTCATGTGGAGAAAAACTGCGGCAACGGCGGCGTCATGGCGCCCACGATCCGCTATCACGACGGTACTTTCTATCTCATCAACTGCAACTTCGGCGACCGGGGCAACTTCATCGTCACGGCCAAAGATCCCGCCGGCCCCTGGTCCGAGCCCCACTGGCTCACAGACGTCCCCGGCATTGACGCCTCTATCTTCTTCGATACGGACGGCCGCTGCTACATCATGGGCACTGCCGATATCTGGCCCGACGGCAGGGGCGGGATGCGCCAGGGCATCTGGGCGGCGGAATACGACATCCAAAACTTCCGCATGGCCGGCGAGCCCCAGGCCCTCTGGGGCGGCGCGATGGCGGGCGTGGCCTCCCCTGAGGCACCCCATATCTATCACATCGGAAAGTATTATTACCTGCTGATCGCCGAGGGCGGTACCGAGCAGTACCACTCTGCCACCGTAGCCCGCAGCGCGTCCGTCTTCGGCCCCTATGAGGGCTGCAAGGCCAACCCGGTGCTGACCATGCGCCATCTGGGCCGGCGCGCCGCCATCCAGAACGCGGGCCACGCCGACCTGGTGGATCTGCCCGACGGCAGCTGGTACGCCGTGTTCCTGGCCTCCCGCCTCATCGGCGGGGAGAGCAAGAACCTGGGTCGGGAGACCTTTATCGTCCCGGTGCGCTGGGAGCTGGACTGGCCCCTGTTCACTCCGGACACCGGCAAGGTGGAATGGGAGTACGACTTCCCGGAGAGCCTCCCCTGGACGGAGAGCCGGGAACGGCCTGTGCGCGATCCCTTTAACGGAGAGCTGTCCCTGGACTGGAACTTCTGGGGCAGACCCTATGAGAAGTTCTGGGAGACCGGCAAAGACGGCCTCTCCCTCCGCTGCCTGAAACAGGCCCTGGCCGACCCGCTGCAGCCCATGAGCATGGAGCTCAGCCACTCGGAGGAGAATTACGTCTCCTTCCTGGCCCGCCGCCGTCGGCAGCCCCATTGCCGCTTTGCCTGCCGGATGCGCTTTGCCCCACAGGGGAGTGAGAGCGCAGGCATCGCCGTGGTGCAGGCCATGAACCACCAGTACCATCTGGAGCTGGCGCGGGAGGGAGAGGAGACCGTCCTGCGGCTGCAGCTCTTCACGGCGGACTATGCGCTGCCGCCCTATATCCCCGGCTTTACCTCGGTCACGAACCGCATCCCCGTGGCCGCTGTACCCTGGGTCGGGGAGGAGATCGTGCTGGAGATGGAGCTGGACGAGAACGGCTATACCTTCCGCTACGGCGTCGATGAAGGACATCTGAGCGAGCTTGCCCGCGCTGACGGCGCCGCCATCAATCCGGAAAAGGTGGGCTGCATGGTGGGCGAGATGCTGGGCCTCTATGCCAGCGGCAACGGCGCTGAGAGTGACAACAAGGCCCGTTTCGCCTGGGCGGAATACGAAGATCTGTAAGGAGAACGGAATATGAAACTGACAGCCGAACAGAAAGCATTTGTGGAGGATCTGCTCTCCCGCATGACGCTGGAGGAGAAGATCGGTCAGATGAACCAGGAGTCTCCCTCCATCGTGGGCGGCTTCGACGTGCCCTTTGAGGAGCTCATCGAAATGATGACCGATGGGCGCATCTCCCAGGAGGAATTCGGGCGCATCATGGCCACCGCCACCCAGGACTTTCACGAGGAGGACATTCGCGCCGGACGAGTTGGCAGCATGATGGTCAACGACCCGCGCAAGAATAACGAGCTGCAGAAGATCGCCGTGGAGGAGAGCCGTCTCGGCATCCCCCTCATCATCGGCTTTGACGTGATCCACGGTTTCCGCAGCGTCTTTCCCATCGCCATCGGCGAGGCCTGCAGCTTTGACGATGCCCTCTTTGAGGAGACTGCCCGCATGGCGGCAAGAGAATCTCGCGCCCACGGCATCAACTGGAACTTTGCCCCCATGATCGATGCGGCCCGGGATTCCCGCTGGGGCCGGGTCTCCGAGGGTCCCGGCGAGGATCCCCTGCTGGGCAGCCGCTTTGCCCGGGCCAAGATCCGGGGCCTGCAGAACGACCGGAGCAGCGTGAAGAACTATGTTGCCGCCTGTACCAAGCACTATGTGGCCTACGGCGCCTGTGAATCCGGCCGGGATTACAACACCACCTCCATGTCCGTCTCGAACCTGTATAACGTATACTTGCCCGCCTTCCGGGCGGCGATGGACGAGGGTGCCGCCACGGTCATGGCTGCCTTCAATGACTTAAATGGCATCCCCTGCACCGTAAACAAGTGGCTGCTGCGGGATGTGCTCAAGGGCGAATTCGGCCTGGAGGGCTTCGTGGTCAGCGACGCCAACGCCATCCGGGAGTGCGTCGTCCACGGCATCGCCGAGGATGACCGGGATGCAGGCGTTCAGGCGGCCCTCGCCGGCATGGACATGGATATGGGAACCCATATCTACAAGGACTTCCTGCAGCAGGAAGTGGAAAAGGGCACGGTGCCGATGAGCGTCATCGACGAGGCGGTGCGCCGCATCCTCTCCGTCAAGGTCTGGCTGGGGCTCTTTGAGGATCCCTATGTGCCGGAAGCGGACATCGAGGCCTATGAAAAGGGCCTTCCGGCGGCGCATATCGCCCTCTGCCGCAAGGCAGCCGAGGAGTCCATGGTGCTGCTGAAAAACGAGGGCGATCTGCTGCCGCTGAACCGGAAGCAGAAGATCAGCCTTGTCGGCAAGCTGGCCGACGACCGCAACGAGGTCTGCGGCGCCTGGGCCATGGCCTGGAAGCCGGAGGATTGCGTGTCCGTCCGCGCAGGCCTGGAGGCCGCCGGGGCCGAGGTGGAGTATTATCCCTGCGGCGGCCCGGAGGGTGAACTGAATGACGAGGAGATCGTCCGGGCTTGCGCCGAGGGCGACGTGATCGTGGCCGTGGTGGGCGAGACCGACGCCATGTCCGGCGAAGCCAGCTCCAGGGCCGACACCACGCTTCCCGGCAAACAGCGGGAGATGCTTCAAAAGCTGCTGGCATCCGGAAAGCCGGTGGTCACAGTCCTCATGAACGGCCGTCCCCTGGCCCTGCAGTGGGAGGCGGAGCAGCTGCCCGCCATCCTGGAGGCCTGGCACCTGGGCGTCCGCATGGGCGACGCGGTGGCGGAGGCCCTGTTGGGAGACGTGAACCCCTCCGGCAAGCTCTCCTCCTCCTTCCCCGCGGTGACGGGCCAGTGCCCCATCTACTACAACCACCCCAGCACCGGACGCCCGGGCAGCAAGAGCAAGTTCACTTCCCGCTATCTGGACGCCCCCTGGGACGCTCTCTTCCCATTCGGCTACGGCCTGAGCTACACCAGCTTTGCCTATGACAATCTGCGCGTGGAGGAGAACGGGGAGGAACTGGAAATCGCCGTAACGCTCAGGAACACCGGAGATCGGGCGGGCACCGAGGTGGCCCAGCTCTATATCCAGGACGTGGCCGCGAGCCTGGTGCGTCCGGTGAAGGAGCTCAAAGACTACTGCCGTCTGGAGCTTCAGCCCGGCGAGGAGCGGGAGGTCCGCTTTACCCTGCCGAAGAAGGATCTCGGCTTCTATGACAATGAGGGCAAATACCGCCTGGAGAGCGGCCTCTTCCGCGTCTTCGTGGGCGGCAGCTCCCGGGACGTGCTGGAGCGGGAGCTCCGGATCGACTTTGACTGATCTGCCTCGAAAAAGCAAAAAAGCCACCGGCGGGAGAATCGCATTGTGCGGTTCTCTCGCCGGTGGTTTGTCATACCGATGCTCAATATTCGGTAGTAATACGAATACCTGATAAGAAGCTTTCAAAAGCTTTCTATTAAGTATTCGTATAAAGCGGCAGGAAGAAACAGCCTGCTGGCTCCGCGCCAATATCGCTGCTGTAAAGACTGCCTGACCAAAAGACGGAGGAATGGATCGAAAGGGTGAGCGCGAAAGCGGATTGGCTTGATCCCACTATTTTTCCTCCTCGAAGTTATAGTCCGATATAACCCGCACTTTCAATTGCGGGGCGCTGGGCGGCGTGCCGCGGTTGTTGTATATGGGGAGGTTCAGCTTCTCCAGCAGGATGCGCCAGCGTCGGGTGTGGTTGTACTTGGCGATGGCGTACCAACCCCGCGACGGATGGGTCCGCCGGGCATTGTAGTCCTCGGCGCTGACCGGCTGGATGCGCAGATACTCCCGGATGAAATCCTCCGTGGCCTGGGCGTGGAGCTCGTCGAGGGGCGTTTTCTCGGTTGGGTAGTTTTGATCCAGCCGCTCCTGCAGCGTCACTTCGAAGCGGCGCTTGATGACGGAATGAGGCGGGAGACACTTTTTCTTGAAGCCCGTCCAGGCGGAAAAAATGCAAAAAAAGCTTGACAAGCGGGCCTTGCTTGAGTATTATATATGAGCGCTCCGAAGACAGCAGGTGACTTTTGGCCGTAAATCCTGCCGAGGACATCAACAATATCTTGATTGTTTTTGTGCCTTTGCGTCTTGGGATGCAGAGGCTTTCTTTATGAGCGTGATTCCATCGTCGGAGGTGAAAAACCAACATGCCTAACGCAAAAGTTCTTAGCGAAAAGCAGGCGATCGTGGAAGCTCTCGCCCAGCGTATCCAGGGCGCCAGCGCCGGCATCCTCGTCGACTACAAGGGTATCACCGTGGCCGAGGACACCGCACTGCGTACCGAGCTGCGCAAGGATGGCGTGGAGTACACCGTCGTCAAGAACACCCTGACCAGAAAAGCTCTGGACAAGCTGGGGATGAGTGATCTCGATCACGTCCTCAACGGCACCACCTCTCTGGCCACCGCCGAGAATGATCCCATTGCTCCTTTCCGCATCATCAGCGATTACAGCAAGAAGCTGGGTGACCGCTTCAACGTCAAGGCCGCCTTCATGGAGGGCAAGGTCCTGAACGAGTCTGAGATCGTCGAGATGGCACAGCTTCCTTCCAAGGATGCACTGTACGCCAAGGTTCTGGGTACCATGATCGCGCCCATCACCGGCCTGGCTGTTTGCCTGGGTCAGATCCTGGAGCAGAAGGGCGGCTCTATCGAGGCCCCCGCTGCCGAAGAAGCTGCTGAGTAAGTCAGCGCACACAAAAATCTTTAATGGAGGAAATTACAATGAGTGAAAAAATCACTGCCATGATCGAAGAGATCAAGGGCCTTTCCGTTCTCGAGCTGTCCGAGCTCGTCCACGCTCTGGAGGACACCTTCGGTGTCTCCGCCGCCGCTGTCGCCGCTCCTGCTGCCGGCGCCGCCGCTGCCGCTCCTGTTGAGGAGAAGACCGAGTTTGACGTTGTCATGACCAGCTTCGGTGCTGAGAAGATCAAGGTCATCAAGGAAGTCCGCGGTATCACCGGTCTGGGCCTGGCCGATGCCAAGGCTCTGGTCGAGGGCATCCCTGCCAAGATCAAGGAAGCCGTCTCCAAGGAAGACGCCGAGGCCATGAAGGCTCAGCTAGAGGCCGTTGGCGCCACTGTCGAGCTGAAGTAAGTCTCAACACATCCATAACAAAAATCCGCTGCTTCGACAGCGGGTTTTTTTATGCGTAAAATAAGGCCAGGTGAAAGAAACTTCACCTGGCTGCGTCGTTTTTTAAGAGCTTTCCCAACTCCGGGTTGTTCGCCTCGGGACAGGCGCTGGTGATCGCCCCGGCCAGCAGCGCCGTCCGGGCGCAGCTCTCCAGATCGCCGCCGCACAGATCGGCCCAGACCAGGGCGGCCAGTGCCGCGTCGCCCGCGCCGGTGGTGTTGACGACCGGCATTTTCACGCAGGGGAGTTTGACCAGTTCCTCCCCCTCCGCGGCCATCATGCCGTGGGCGCCGAGACTGAGGAACACCCGCTGCACGCCCCGCTCCTGCAGGGCGCGGATGGCGGAAAGGCTGTCGTGCTCCCCGGTCAGGGCCAGAGCCTCCAGCCCATTGGGCTTGAGTGCGCGCAGCCGGGGGAGCAAGGCATTGAGCCGGGGCGCCTTGGCCGTGGAGACCGGATCGGCATAGAGCGGAACGCTCAGGTTTTCCCCGATCCAGCGGAGGGTCTCCGCCTCCAGATTGGCGTCCACGATCACCGCGTCAGAGGCATTGATCGCCTCCCGGTGCGGTATCAGAACCTCGGGCGTCAGGCAGCGGGTGATCTCCATATCCGAGATGCCCACATGCATGTCTCCGCTCTCGTCGGTGACATAGAGATAGGTGGAGCTGCGCCGATCCGGCAGGACAAGGGACATGCTCAGATCCATCCCCAGGGCACGGCAGCTCTCCCGCAGGCCGTCGCCGTAGAGATCGCCGCCCAGAGCAGTGATCAGATGCACCTCCTGCCCCAGCAGGCAGAGGTTATGGGCGATGTTCCGCCCCACGCCGCCATAGCGCTGGCTGACGGTGCCGGGATTGGAATCCCGTAAGGCAAGGGCGGCCGCAGGGCGGCCGCCGATGTCCACGTTTGCACCACCGATGACGGTAATGCGGTATGTCATACGTTCCAGATGTTTTTGGCGTACTCCTCGATGGCGCGGTCCGCCGCGAAGAAGCCGCTTTCGGCTGTGTTGACGATGGCGAGACGGGCGCGCTCATCCTCGTCGGTGATGCGCTCGTAGAGCTTATGCTGGCAGTCGGCATAGGCGCGGTAGTCGGCGATGACCATGTAGGGATCGCCGCCGTAGAGCAGGCCGGAGACCAGGTCGGAATAGCTCTTGCCGTCGGCAAAGCCCTGGGAGAAGCGGTCCAGCACGCGCTGGATCTCCCAGTCGGCCCGGGCGGCGGCGAAGGGATCGTAGCCCTGGGAGCGGACGCGGGCGATATCCTCGGTGTGCAGGCCGAAGAGGAACATGTTCTCGTCGCCCAGGCGCTCGTACATCTCCACGTTGGCGCCGTCCAGGGTGCCGATGGTCACAGCGCCGTTCATCATCAGCTTCATGCAGCCGGTGCCGGAGGCCTCTTTGCCGGCCGTGGAGATCTGCTCGGAGACCTGGGCCGCGGGCACGATGGCCTCGGCGGCGGAGACACGGTAGTTCTCCACGAACAGGACCTGCAGCTTATCCTTGCAGACGGGATCGTTGTTGATGTCGCCGGCCATGGAGAGCAGCAGCTCGATGATGCGCTTGGCCACGCGGTAGCCGGCGGCCGCCTTGGCGCCGAAGACGAAGGTGCGGGGCACAAAATCCATGTTCGGGTTGTCGTGCAACTGCATCTGCAGGGAGGCGATGCGCATGGCGCACAGGAGCTGGCGCTTGTACTCGTGCAGACGCTTGACCTGAACGTCCACGATGGCGTCGGTGTTCAGGACAAAGCTGTCGTTGCGCCGGGTGAAGGCCGCCAGGCGCTCCTTATTCTGCTTTTTAATGGCATTCATGCGGGCGCGCACTTCGCTGTCGGAGGCGAAGTCCTTGAAGCGGATCATCTCTTCCGGCTTGGTCAGGTACTCGTCGCCGCCCAGGCACTCGGCCACCAACGCATGCAGGCCGGGGTTGATCTGGGCCAGCCAGCGGCGGTGATCGATGCCGTTGGTGACGTGGGTGAAGCGGTCGGGCCGCAGGGTGTAGACGTCGTTGAAGAGGTCGTTCTTCAGGATCTCGCCGTGCAGACGGGAGACACCGTTGACCTTATAGCAGGTGGCCAGGCACATATTGGCCATGTGCACCTGCCCGTTGGCGATGACCAGGTTCCGGCCGATGCGCGGATCGTCGCGGCCGAAGCTCGCCACCAGGTAATCGCACCAGCGGCGGTTGATCTCGCACATGATCTCCCACAGGCGGGGCAGCAGCTGCTGCACCAGATCCTGGGGCCACTTCTCCAGCGCTTCGCTCATGACCGTGTGGTTGGTGTAAGCCACGCTCTTGCGCACGATCTCCCAGGCCTCGTCCCACCCCAGATTGTACTGGTCCATAAAGATGCGCATCAGCTCGGGGATGATCATGGTGGGGTGGGTGTCGTTGATCTGGATGGTGTGGTGCTTGGCGAAGGAGCGGATATCGCCCCACTTGAGGATGTGCTTGCGCACGATGTCCTGGGCGGAGGCGGAGACGAAGAAATACTGCTGCTTCAGACGCAGGTTCTTGCCCTCGATGTGATCGTCGGCGGGATAGAGGACCTTGGTGATGACCTCGGACATGGTGCGCTGCTCCAGGCTCTTGACATATTCGCCCTCGGAGAAGAGGTACATATCCAGGGAGTTGGTGCTGTGGGCCTCCCAGAGGCGCAGGGTGTTGATCTCCCGCCCGCCGTAGCCGGCCACCAGCATATCCCGGGGCACGGCGATCACGGCGGTGTAGCCGGTATGCTCGGCATAATAGTGGCCGTTGGCATCCCAATGGGGCGAGATCTGCCCGCCGAAGCGGACCTCCACCGCGTCCTCATAACGGGGAACCAGCCAGCTGTCCGCCGCGATGCGCCAGTTGTCGGCCACCTCGGTCTGGCAGCCGTTCTGGAACTTCTGGCGGAAAATACCCAGCTCGTAGCAGATGGAATAGCCCGTGGCCTCCAGGCCCAGGGTCGCCATGCTGTCCATATAGCAGGCGGCCAGGCGGCCCAGGCCGCCGTTGCCGAGGCCGGCGTCCGGCTCTTCCTCGAAGATGTCGGTGGCGTTGAAGCCCAGATCCTCCAGGGCGCCGGTCAGCGCCTCGCTCATGCCCAGGTTATAGGCGTTCTTCATCAGGCTGCGGCCCATCAGGAACTCCATGGACATATAGTGGACTTCCTTCTCCACATGGCGGGGATCCTCGGCCGTCAGAAAACGGCTCATGATCTCGCGGATCACCATGGCCGAGGCCTGGAAGACCTGATCCTTGGTGGCCTCCTGGCTGGACGTGGCAAAATAGGCGCAGAGCTTATCCTCAATGGCGCTGCGCACTTCGTCGCGGGAAATTTCAGTGATCATAGGAAAAACCTCCGTGGTGACAGTCCCCTTTGAAAGCCGCTTCGCAAGGGGCTATTTTTTTAACATATATACAATGCAGGAGAATACCGCATTTTGTCAACAAAGTCAAGTCATGGAAACGGTTTCATTTGCACAGAAAACGAGGCGGCCTGACCTTCTCAGGCCGCCTCGCTCAGATTCAGATCTCGGTTCCCTTGGGAACGACGGTGGGCAGCTTGGGGCTGCCGATCAAAACGGATGCCGGGGAGAACTTACAGGCCTTATCGGCGATCACGCAGCTCAGCTCCGCGCCCTCGCCCACGTCGCAGCCCTTCATGATGATGCAGTCGCGCAGCTTGGCGCCGGGGGCCACATGCACACCGGAGAAGATGATGCAGTTTTCCACGTCGCCCTCGATGATGCACTTGTCGCCCACCAGGCTGTTGACGGAGCGGGCCGTCTCGCCGTAATAGGTGCTCACATCCTCGTGGGTCTTGGCGCGGACGGGGCGGCCGGCCGGGAACATCTGGCGGCGGTTCTCCGCCTTCAGCATATCGCGGCTGACCTGATAGTATTCCTCCACGGTGCGGATGCTGTTGGCATAACCCTCGTGGACATAGACCGTCATCTTGCCGCCGCGACTGAGGAAGAGGGTGATGGCGTCGCGGTGGAAGAGATAGTGGTTGTTGGCGCGGCAGTAATCCATCAGCTCCAGCAGGATGTCCTTGCGGAAGATGTAGGCCTCCAGGGAGGGCAGGCCGTCGCCGGCACCGCGGCGATACAGATTCAGGCCGTTGACATAGCCGTCCGGGCCCACATTGAAGCGGTGGTGGACACCCATGGGATCGTGATCCATGCAGATGGCCAGCGCGTCGGCGTCGGACTCCTCATACTTCCGGATGGCGGCGGCCAGATCGATGTTGGCGGCAACACTGCCGAGCATCAGGATCACGTTTTCCGCACTGCTGTCCCGCAGATAGGAGCCGACCGCGTTCAGGGCTTCCATGGTGCCGTTGTAGTTGCCGTTGTGGTACTGGGGCAGGCCGAAGGGAGGCAGCATACGCAGACCGCCGCTGCGGCGGCTCATATCCCAGGCCTTGCCGCTGCCGATGTGGTCCAGCAGGGACTGATAGTCACGCTGCATGATGACGCCCACATCCAGCACGCCCGCATTGCGCAGGGAGGAAAGGGGGAAGTCGATCAGACGATAGCGCCCGCAGAAGGGCAGAGAGGCGGCGGTACGGTTGGCCGTCAGCTCGCGCAGCTCCGGCTCTTCCCGGTAGGCAAAGATAATACCCTGATATTTTCTCATGGCTTAAACCTCCTCGCCCGTATAGATCATGGCCGCGGCCGGAACCACAGCGCCTTGACGGATCGTGATGTTGGGACCGCAGGTGGCGACGCCCCAGCCGTCGGTGCCGTCGGGGGCGGCGCCCACATGGGCCCCGGGCTCGATGACCGTGTTCTCGCCGACGATGGCGTATTCCACCACAGCGCCCTTCTTGACCACGGCGCCGGGCATCAGCACGCTGTAGAGGACCTTCGCGCCCTCTTCCACAACGACCTCGGGAGAGAGGACGGAGTTTTCCACATGACCGTCGATCTCGCAGCCCTCGGTGATGATGGAGTGGATGATCTGCGCGTGCTCACCGGCATAGTGGGGCGGGCAGACGGGGCTGCGCGCGCCGATGGGCCAGCTGGGATCGTAGAGGTTGATGAGCGTGGTGGAGAGCATATCCATGTTCGCATCCCAGAGGGAGGTGATGGTGCCCACATCGCGCCAGTAGCCGTCAAAGCGGTAAGGCCAGAGCTTCTCGCCCGCGTTCAGCATGGCGGGGATGATGTTCTTGCCGAAGTCGTTGGAGGAATTGGGATCCGCCGCATCGGCTTCCAGATACTGCTTCAGCTTCTTCCAGTTGAAGATGTAAATGCCCATGGAGGCCAGATCGCTCTTCGGATGCTTGGGTTTCTCCTCAAATTCGCAGACGTAGCCGTTCTCGCCCACGTTCATGATGCCGAAACGGGTGGCCTCCTCCAGGGAGACCTGCAGCACCGCGATGGTGCAGGCCGCGTCCTTCTCCAGGTGCTCCTTGAGCATCTTGGCGTAGTCCATCTTGTAGATGTGGTCGCCGGAGAGGATCAGCACGTTCTCGGGATCATAGTTCTCAATGAATCCGATGTTCTGGTAGATGGCGTTGGCCGTGCCTGTGAACCAGGAACCCTTCTCACCCGCGCCCAGGTAGGGGGGCAGGATGAACACGCCGCCGTCGGAGGAGTCCAGATCCCAGGGCTGTCCGTTGCCGATGTAGCTGTTGAGCTGTAGGGGCCGGTACTGGGTCAGGACACCGACGGTGTCGATGCCGGAGTTGGCGCAGTTGGAGAGCGGAAAGTCGATGATACGGTACTTGCCGCCGAAGGGTACACTGGGCTTTGCCACATTTTGCGTCAGGGCATAGAGACGGGAGCCCTGTCCGCCTGCCAGAAGCATCGCTATACAGCTTTTCTTCATATGCAGCCTCCTATTTATTATTTTTTTCCAAAAAGCGGCACGCGCCGCATGACTACTGTGTTACGCTCCGTTGTAGCGGTTCATGGTCTTTTCCGGGCCGTTGAGAATGTAGCACTCCACCGCTTCCGCCGCCCTTGCGACCGCCGCGGCCATATCCTCCGCGTCCTGGTTTTTAAAGGTGGAGAGCACCCAGTCCGCCATGTCATAGTCCGGGTGGGGCGGCGCGCCCACGCCCAGGCGGATACGGGGAAACTCCTCGCTCCCCAGACAGGCGATGATGCTCTTGAGCCCGTTGTGGCCGCCGGCCGAGCCCTTGCTCCGCACCCGGAGCCGCCCGATCGGCAGGGAGACCTCGTCCGACACCACCAGCACATGCTGGGGCGGGATCTTATAGAAGCGGGCCGCCTCCGCCGCCGCCTCGCCGGAGAGGTTCATAAAGGTCTGCGGCTTCATCAGCAGCACCTTCTCCTCCCCGATCTCGCAGGATGCGGTCAGGGCATGGAAGCGGGCGCGGTTGATGGCCACATTTTTGCGCTTGGCCAGGGCGTCCGCCGTCATGAAGCCGGCGTTGTGGCGCGTCCCCTCATACTTGAGGCCGGGATTGCCCAGGAACACCACCAGCCAGCTCACGCCGGAAGGCTTGGAAAACAACATACGTTAAAAATCCTTGTTGCTTGTTCCGTCCGCAGCGGGGAGTTCAGAGGGGTCCCCCTCTGATTTCGGCGCCGCAGCGGCGAAACAGATTTTATTGTTTTTTCCGGGGGCGTGTACCTCGGAAAAAACTCCTCTCGCGGAGCGAACGTGCGGCCCTCGGGCCGTGCGCTGAGCGGAGTGCAAACTCCTTAACTGTTACGGAAAGGCGGAGCCTTTCCGTAACAATTAGTTATCGAACATATTGGCGATGGAGACTTCCTCGTAAATGCGGCGGATGGCCTCGGCAAAGACGGAGGCCGTCGTCAGATAGGAGATTTTATCGCAGGCGGGCTTGTCGGCGGGATAGGGAATGGTGTCGAGCAGCAGCAGCTCCTTGATGCAGCTTTCGTTGATGCGGTCGATGGCCGGGCCGGACAGGACGCCATGGGTCGCGCAGGCATAGACTTCCTTCGCGCCGCCGATCTCCTTGACCGCCTTGGCCGCGCCGCAGAGGGAACCGGCCGTGTCCACGATGTCGTCCAGCAGGATGCAGGTCTTGCCCTCGACGTTGCCGATGAGGTTCATGACCTCGGACTGGTTGGCGCGTTCGCGGCGCTTGTCCACGATGGCCATGTTGACGCCCAGCTTCATGGAGAAGGCGCGGGCGCGGGCGGTGCTGCCCACGTCGGGGGAGACGACCATCACGTCCTCATTGCCCTTGCCGAACTTTTTCAGGAAATGCTTTACGAAGAGGTTGGAGCCCATCAGGTTGTCCACGGGGATATCGAAGAAGCCCTGGATCTGAGCCGCGTGCAGGTCCATGGTCAGGACGCGGTCCGCGCCGGCGGCGGTGATCAGGTTGGCGACAAGCTTGGCGGAGATGGGATCGCGGCTCTTGGCCTTGCGGTCCTGGCGGGCATAGCCGAAATAGGGGATAACGGCGGTGATGCGGCCGGCAGACGCGCGGCGCATCGCATCAATCATGATGAGCAGCTCCATCAGATTGTCGTTCACGGTTTCGAAGTTGTTGGCAGTTTCGGATTTCTTTTCCCGGACGGGAGATTTGCAGGTGGACTGAACAATGAACACGTCCTTGCCGCGAACCGGTTCATACACCGAGATGGAACACTCTCCATCGGCGAACTGGGAGACGGCAGCGTTGCCAAGGCCCATATACAGCTCCTGACAGATGCTCTGTGCCAGGGAGGGATTGGAATTGCCGGTGAAAACCTTAATCTCTTTGCCGTGTGCAATCATATGTTTTCTTTTCCTCCGTTAATCAGATCTCTCAAACACTCTCTCGAATCGCTCTATATTGACCATTTTATTGTATCACAACAAGCATGACTTGAAAAGAGCAAGCTCCCTTTTTTATAAGAAAAAATGCCAATAAAAAAACAGATTTACAAGAAGACGTTTTTTGTTTATAATGAATACTAATGGCAAAACGCCGAAAGGCGTTCCGCCGAGCCGCTTTGCGGCTCAGCACGCAGCTTTGCTGTCGTGCCAAATCTTCATTGCAAAGAGTATCGCGCGAATGATTTTGTGAATCATTCGCTGCCAAACCTGTCGTTTGGCAGCGAAATCAATCGAAAGTTCGATTGATTTCGCCCTGCGATAATCATTATAGTGTCTTGTCAAGAAATGCGTAAGGAGTAGCCAAAATGCTGGAATTTGAAGAATATAGAGCCAAACTCAACAGCGCCAAGCCCACATTGGATGTGCTGCGGGAGGCGCTGAAACTGGAGGCCGCCCAGAAGGAGATCGAAGAACTGGAGGCCGCCAGCGAGCGCGACGGCTTCTGGAACGATGTGGAGAACTCCCAGCGGGTTCAAAAGCGCCTGAAAACCTTGAAAAGCAAGGTGGAGAATTACGAGAAGCTCTGCTCCGCCTGGGACGATATGCAGGTGATGTGCGAGATGGCCATTGAGGAGAACGACGACTCCATGCTGCCCGAGCTGCAGAGCGAGTTTAAAGATTTCTCCGAGAAGGTGGAGGCCACCCGCCTCAGCACCCTGCTCACCGGCGAATACGACGCCAACAACGCCATCCTGACCTTCCACGCCGGCGCCGGCGGCACCGAGGCGCAGGACTGGGCCTCCATGCTCTACCGTATGTATAACATGTGGGCCGACCGCCACGGCTACAAGGTGAAGGTCATGGACTATCTGGACGGCGACGAGGCCGGCCTCAAGAGCGCGACCATCATGATCGAGGGCGAGAACGCCTATGGCTTCCTCAAGAGTGAGCACGGCATCCACCGTCTGGTGCGCGTCTCCCCCTTTGACGCGGCCGGCCGCCGCCACACCTCCTTCGCCGCGGTCGAGGTCATGCCCGAGATCAGCGACGACAACGAGATCGAACTGCGGGACGACGATATCGAGATGCAGGTCTACCGCTCCTCCGGCGCCGGTGGCCAGAAGGTCAACAAGACCTCCTCCGCCGTCCGTCTGATCCACAAGCCCACCGGCATTGTGGTCTCCTCCCAGGTGGAGCGCAGCCATTTCCAGAACCTGGAGAACTGCAAAAACATGCTCCGCGCCCGTCTGGCCGAGATCAAAGAGCGGGAGCATCTGGAAAAGATCAGTGACATCAAGGGCGTGCAGATGAAGATCGAATGGGGCAGCCAGATCCGCTCCTATGTCTTTATGCCCTATCAGCTGGTAAAGGATCACCGCACCGAGTATGAAAACGGCAACATCCAGAACGTGATGGACGGCGACCTGGACGGCTTTATCAACGCCTTCCTCTCCATGCGCGCGGCCACCTGATTTCGATAAGGCGACACCGCATAATTCGGCGAGAGCGAATTTCGAGAAAATCTGAGTTCTGATAAAGGCACTTTTTCGCAGGAATACTTTGTGTATTGCAAGAAAAGGTGACAAGATCAGAGCGCAGATTTTCCGAGAGGCGCCGAAGGCGGATTGTGCGGCGTCGCCATAAAGAAAAAGCGCTGTTTTGAGCCGGAAGAGGCTCTCTTCCTCCTCGCTCGAAACAGCGCTTTTCTTATTTTAGGCTTTACTGTCAGCTCTCCATCTGTTTACCCAGAAACAAGGCAGATGTCTGGGCCAGTTTGAACTCCACCTCGCCGGCGGGACTGCTGCCCCGGGGCACGAGAAACAGCACCGCGCCCATCACGTCCCCCTCGGTCAGGATCGGTGCCGCCACAGAGAGCGTGTACTTTTCATCCGCCGCGGAGACCGGGATACTGCTGACGCCGCTGGTATGGCGGTAAGGGGCACGCCCGTCCATGATCTCCGTGAGTTGGGGGCTCACCGGCCGGTCCTGCAGTTCCCGCCGGGCGCTGCCCGATACCGCGATCACCGCATCCCGGTCGCAGACGGCGGCGATGGCGTCCGTCGCCTTGCGCAGGCTGTCGCAGAGCTGGGCCGCAAAATCCGTCAGCTCCCCGATGGGGGAGTATTTTCGGGTCACCCTCGCGGATGCGCATGGTGCGGCGGATCTCCTTGGGGATCACGACGCGCCCCAGGTCGTCGATCCTGCGCACGATTCCGGTTGCTTTCATATAGCAAAATCCTCCTGTATTTCTATCGGTTCTCTCCGATAGTATTTGCAGGAGGTTTTTTGTTATGCGGAGAAGATCGCTCCGTCCCGATTGGCATCTATGGCATTATTATAATAATTAAATATGATATATTCCGCTCAGCGTTTGTTGCTCCGCCGCCAGATTTTCTGCTCCTCGGCGGCGCGGATCAGCTCCTCCCGGAAATCGGGATGGGCAATTTCGATCAATGCTTCAGCCCGCTGCCAGGTCGCTTTGCCGGGCAGCTGCGCGATGCCGTACTCGGTCACGATGCTGGGCGCCTGGGTGCGGGGCGTGGTGATAATGTCGCCCGCGGTGAACTTGGGAAGGATGCGGGAATGAACCTTGCCCGTTTTGTCGGTGAAGGTCGCATGCATGGTGAGAAAGGCGCGGCCATGCTCGGCCTCCAGGGCGCCGGTGATGAAGTCCAGCTGGCCGCCGGTGCCGGAGATCTGCCGCGTGCCGGAGGATTCGCTGCTCACCTGGCCGTAGAGATCCACGGCGATGCAGCCGTTGATGGACACAAAATCATCCAGCTGCCGGATGGTCTCGGGGCTGTTCACATAGCGCATAGGCGCGGTGAGGACTTCCTCGTTGTGATCCAGAAAGTCATAGAGCTCCCGGGAGCCGTTGCAGATCGAGAAAATTCCCTTGCCGGTATCAAGTTTTTTGTATCGGTTGGTGATTTTTCCCGCCCTATAGAGGTCGAGATAACCGTCGCTCATGAGTTCGGTGTGCATGCCCAGGTCTTTCACGTCCGACTCGGCGATCAGCGTTCCGATGGCGTTGGGGATGCCGCCGATGCCCAGCTGCAGCGTGGCGCCGCTGGTGATAAAGGGCAGGATATGCGCCGCGATCTTCCGATCCAGCTCCGAGGCCAGCGGACTCGACACCGTGGGAACAGGCTGGTCGCACTCCACGATGCCGTCCACATCCTGAATATGGATCCGGCCGCTCTCGATGCCCCGGGTCACCGGCATGGTGGGGTTGACCTCGACGATAATCGTTTTCGCCGCCTCCAGCAGTTCCTGCATGGCGCAGTTAGTGAGGCCGAAGGAAAAATAGCCCTGCTCATCCATGGGCGCCACCGTGACCATGGCCACGTCCACCGGCGCGTAGCCCTTGCGGTAATAGCTGCCGCAGTGGCGAAAGAGCATCGGCGTGTGATAGGCCAGCCCCCGGTCAATATACTTCCGGTCGAGGCCGGAGCAGTGCCAGAGATTATAGGTAAAGGAATGGCCCGGGTCGTTCTCCACCGTGGCCACCGGCAGCATGGAGATGGCATTGCGGATCTTCACGTCCCGCAGCTCGCCCGAACGGGCGGCCAGGGCCCGGTCCAGCGCCTGGGGAAAGGAACAGGTCTGGCTGTAGTCCACCCAGTCCCCGTCCTTGACCAGCTTGACCGCCTCCTCCGGCGTGCGAATTTTTTCTCGATAAAGCGCCCGGTAATCCATGGTGATTCTCCTTTTTCTTAAAAATGGACGCCCTCCAGGGCGAGCAGCGCTTCCTTCCTCTCCAGACCACCCGCATAGCCGGTCAGAGCGCCCTTTGCGCCGAGAACCCGGTGGCAGGGGATGATCAGGGAGATCGGGTTGCGGCCCACCGCGGAGCCGACGGCCCGGGCCGAGCTGCCGAGGCGGACGGCGATCTCTCCATAACGGCACGTTTCTCCATAAGGGATCGCCCGCAGCTCCTGCCAGACCGCCCTCTGAAAGTTTGTCCCTCGGGGCGACAGAGGCAGCGCCGCGGCGTCGGGCCGCTCCCCGGCAAAATAGGCGTCCAGCCAGAGCCGGGCGGCGCGGAGGACCGGCGTCTCCCGCTCCTGTCCCTCCCCGGCCAGATGCTGCCTGGCGTATTTCTGCCCCTCGAACACCAGGGCGGTCAGGGCCTCGCCCTCCGCCGCGACAATCAGCATCCCCAGCGGGGAGCGATAGCGAATACAGTCGTACATGGGAAAGTTTCTTTGCCTTTCGTCAGCGTTTTTTCTGTGTTTCTTATTATACTACAGCTTTGGCGGATTTTCCGCTGTTTTGGGAGAAATAATTTTGAAAATGAGGATTTCTGCCATTCCATCCGGCGCTTGATTTCGGCGTTTTCTGTAGAATGCCTGCAATAGTGAGAAAAGCGTCAAGTGGGAAACCGGGTAATTTCAGAGAAGATGATCACTTCTTGCAAACAAGCATGGTGGATAAACGCAAAAATTCCTTGATCTCATGTCGAAATCAAGGAATTTAAGCGGCGGAGATGGAGAGATTCGCTTGCATTTCTATTCCGCTCGCGGGGGACGCGGAATAGAAATAGAGGTGTTCACCAGTTTTTGAACTGGTGAACGCACAGGCCGCCGGCCTGTGCAGACATGATTCGAATCTCTCCACAGGCAAAATGGGCGCGTTGCAAAATAACGCAGAATAACAAAAGCACCAGGTGGGTCCAAAAAGGACTTGGCTGGTGCTTTCGTTTGCGTTAAGCTTTAGGTGTGAAGAAAAACCAAACGCTGGAACAGTGTAACGTAATTGAGCGGAATGGTCAACTGGTATTTACACTGAACAGCGAAATGGATTACAGGAAACTGTATGCAGCGTATTCGTCCAGAGGACGGAAATCGGTCACCGATCCGCGAGTGCTGTTCAAGATTCTGGTATACGGATACCAATGTGGTATCTACACAACAAGGAAACTGGAAGAAGCCTGCCGGTACCGGATAGACTTCAAGTGGCTGCTGTGGGACGAGCCGGTGCCGGATCACAGCACGATCTCACGCTTTCGGACAGGACGGTGTGCAGAGGCAGTGGAAGACCTGTTTTACCAGTACGTGCGCTATCTGGAAGAGCAGGGAGAAACGGATCACGAGACTGTCTTCATCGACGGGACGAAGCTGGAGAGCCGTGCGGGACGGTATACCTTTGTGTGGCGGAAGAGTGTGGAGAAGCAGCTTGCCAAAGTGAAGGAGAAGGTGCACTCGGCAGTTTCAATCACCAGCCTGGAAGCGCTGGAGCAGCGGCTTGCAGAAATGGAGGTGGAGATTTCTTTCGTATATGGCCCCGGACGCAGGAAGAGCGAGTCTCAAAAGGAATGGGAGGCACTGGACGAGCTGCGTCGGAGATGGCGGGACTACGAAGAAAAGCTCGCTGTTATGGGCACAGACCGCAACAGCTATTCCAAGACAGACCCGGACGCCACCTTTATGCGGATGAAAGAAGACCATATGCGAAACGGGCAGCTAAAGCCCGGGTACAATGTACAGATTGGGGTCAACAGTGAATACATCACGGGCATTGAAGTTTTCTCCAAGCGAACAGACTACGGTACTATGGTCCCATTCATGAAAACGATGCAGCAAAAGCACGGGAAAAAATACAAATCCGCAACTACCGATGCTGGATATGAGCGATTCAATAACTATCTGTATCTGGAGGCCAACGGGCAGTTGAGCTTCATCAAGCCTGCGAACTATGAACAGCAGAAGAGCAGCAACTTCAAGAAACAGATCGGGAGAATGGAGAACATGTCCTATGATGCCGAAGAAGACAGTTATACCTGTGCGCAGGGACGAAAGCTGAGTCTGCGCCGGGAGTGTACAGAGCTCCAGAACGGGAAATACGTTACGACAGCGTGGTACCGTTGTGAAAGCTGCTCGGGCTGTCCGGTACGGGATAAATGCTGCCAGGCGAAGAATGCTGACCAAGCCAAGGAACTGCGGGTGAACAAGACACTCCAGGAATTGCGGAAAGCATCACTTAAAAACATCACATCAGACTATGGTATTTATCTTCGTCAATGTCGGTCGATCCAAGTAGAGGGTGCCTTTGGGCTGCTTAAGAACGACTTTGGTTTCCGCCGTTTCCTCACGCGGGGAAGAAAGAACGTAAGGACAGAGCTATTCCTCTTAGCGCTTGCTTTTGACCTGAAAAAGCTCTGGATGAAACGCGACAAAGGGCGATTGCGAATGCATTTATCCGAGATCTCGGTTGCGTAACGAATAATTGAATCCTTTTTCAACATTTGGCGCTGGCTCAGAGGCCAGGGCTCGCTTTGCTATGCAAAAACCGAGAGATTTGTGGCCGGTTTTCCACAGATCCTCGGTTTCTTTCGACTTTTAGACCTGAAAAAGAGGCCGCTGCAAAATTCTCATTTTGCAACAGCCCC
>CACYOR010000013.1 GCA_902775985.1 Oscillospiraceae bacterium | reverse complement strand
GGCTTTTCTATTGAATATCAGTATAAAAATGGAAAATGCAGGCGCTTGTCAAGCTGCGGCTTGACCGGCGTCTGCATTTTGACTGATTGTATGATAGCGTATTGGGTGCGGTCACGATGTCGGCATTGTGAGGTAAAAAATCTGCTGTCCCGTAATCACTTTTGATGCAATTTTTGTGAAGAATGCAGATAGGAACGGTCATTTACGCCAGTTCAAATCAGCTTCGCTAGGGCATCCCGGAAATTCCATCTTTTGGATGTACCCATCATGGTAACGTTGCCGGGATAATCCGGCTGTGAAAGCAGAGCCTGAATTTGTTTCAGCGGGACGCAGCCCGGATGTTTTGCTTCAATTTCTGCCAGTGCCGAAACGGCGTGGGACGCAAATTGGAAAGCAGCATCTTCCTCGTTTGTGATCAGCCGGTTCCATTGAGCCTCAAAGCGGTGAAAGGGATCCTCCAGAATTTCCATTAGCGCCGGAATGGCTTTCCTGCTTCCCAGCCGCCCCAGGGCAGAGATCGCGGAGACGGCATAGGGCATGACGTACATATAGCTGGTGTCCGGCGCGCTCCCGGAACGATCCATTGCCATATCCAGCAGGATATCCTCGCCGGAAGCATCGTCCAGCAGGCTGAGGGCCAGTGCGGCATGACAGCGAAGAAGCGGATCTTCCGATGACAGCGCGGCTCGCAGCATCGGGATACTGCTTCTGCCCCGAATTTTCGCGGACCAGATGGCGTAGCCCGGGCAATCGGTTCCCAACTGTTCCACAATCTCCCATTCCTCCAGCCATAATTCGGAAAAACTGTCCGCTCGCAGACGCAGAGGCTCCTTTCCCTGACGCTCGATACGAAGGCAGTCCCCGGATTTGATGCAGGCCGTTTCTTCCAGCTTTGCTTTCAGCAATTCGTAGGAAACCTTATTCGGCGCTTCCCCCAGTTCTATGGAAAGCGCCGCCAATGCCCCCGCCGCCTCGCCGGACTTGGAGCAGTCGTCCATCATGCGTACCCCCTGAGAGAAATTGTGATCACAGGACAGACACCTTCCGGCAGCCAGAATGCCTCCCCATCCCTTTGGAATCAGGGTTCCCACGCCAACGGGCACGCCCACATTCCAGCCCCACATTCCGCCGATGGTGAACCAGCTTCGCAGCAGCCGATCCTCCAGCGCGAATTCCTTGTTGTGGGTGTCCAGATTGGTGCGGCACCAGAAAATGGGCTGCTGTGTCAACCGTCCTTGCAGGAAATCAGAAAAGGCCAGAACTTCTTCGCCCAAAATCCGCTGCCCCTGACGAATGCCAATCAGGGGTGCGATGCCAAGATACCGTTTGTTGGAGTCCGGCACCGGGGGAAGCTGGTTGTCCTCCCAGGAAGAATGCAGCAGCTGATGCCCCATTTGGATGGGATCATACTGGTTCAGAATTCCGTTATCCCGATTATCCCACCACATTCGCTTCCGTGTACGGTCATAATACTGACAGGTATTGGAAAATGTCATAAAGCCGCCGTCGCTTTCCCGGCCCGGGAGCATTTCGCATCCGGCCAGGCGGCAGACCGTACCGTCCGCTGTGGCGTCGATGACCATTTTCGTCCGAACCCGGTGTAAGCCCTCGGCGTCACGATAGAGAAGTCCGACGACCCGCTGCCCCTGCGTCAGAACCTGGCAGACCCGGGCATCGTATTTTGTGATCACGTTTGCCTGGGAAAACGCTTCCTGCAGGGCGATAGACTTGCTGTATGCCACATGACAGGAAACAAGCTTGTCGCCAATCTCACTTGCCCGTTGGTCGATCTGCTGATACAGTCCGCCCTTGACCCCGGCGTAGTAACCCTGAATGGCTCCTGCGGTATTGGTGCCGCCGGGAAAACCAAGCTGCTCAATTCCCATCACCCGCAAGCCGCTCCGCGCGCCCCGGATAGCTGCCATAGAACCGGCTGTCCCCAGTCCCGCCACAACGATATCGGCCGTTTCTTCCTTCACCTCTCCCCGGCAGGGTACGGGTGTGGAAAACGCATTCAGATGCAGTCCCAGTTCAATCGCGTCCGCCACACTTCCCGCTGTATTGGAAGGATACCAAACCGAACGGGGCTCTTCCGCAGTTGTAAAGGACAGCGCCGGCGCGAAAGCGAGAATTTTCCGGGGGTAATGCTCCCACACAGAGGCCCGGGCCTCCGCCATGGAAAATCCATCGGGCACAGGGAGAATATCAAACCTATCTTCTGTCGCGACTGTCAGAGCCAGGGTTCCCTTCGGCGCAGGTTCGCCAAAGAACCAGTGCAGGTCAAAGTCCGGTGTGGTATCCAGCAGGTGATCGGCGGTTACCGGGAAGCTGCCGCCGATGGTGTTGACTGTCAGATTCCAAACGTCCGCCTCCCGGGATACCTCTGTGACCCGGGAAAGAAACCAAACATCACAGCCGGTATGATCAAACCATTTGGCGGCCAGGGGGCCCATTTCCGGGTAGGCAGGCTGTTTTTCCCGGCAAATACCCCGCCGCTCCATTTTCCGCACAAATGGCTCCGTTTCATCCGAATAGCGGTGCTGAGGCATATACGTTTCCCCGCTCCATGCGGCGGAAACCTCCGGCATACAGATACAGCCCGCTTCAATCACGGCGCAGTGCCGTCCCTCCGCTTCCGCGCGATGGGCGTATCCCAGTGCAAGGGCGGTGGCACCAACAAGAATGGTATCATAGTGGGTCACAGAAATTCCTCCCCATATTGCCATACCCCGGCGGAAACCGCCGGGGTATGGGGAAATGGATTACTTGAGGTTTGCGTTGTAGTAGTCGGTGTAGTACTGGTTCCATTCCTGCAGACCGCAGCCGTCCAGAGCGCTCAGGTAGGCTTCCCAATCGGCATCGCTGTTGGGATCCATCATGCCCATAACGAACTTGTTGGAGTAGTCGGTCATGGTATCGTTCAGCAGGGTCTTGAGCATGTTGACCTCTTCCTGGGTGTCGGTGTCAAACAGGAAATTCAGAGGCTTGAAGTAGCCATAGCCCTGGGCCTGGAAGGAATCGCCCAGCTCGATGTTGACGGGGCCGGAGACGGCGATCACCGCATCCACATTCCGGTTGGGGATGAAGTCCTGATGGAAGCGGGTGTAGGCGTTCAGGGAGACGGCAGGAGCGCCAGTGGTATCAAAGTCCTTAATGAGGTCGGTGTAGCTCTTGTTGCCGTTGGCATCCACGGTGTAGGTCAGGCCCTCCTCGCCCCAGCTCAGGATCTCGGAGGCTTCATCGGTGGCGCACCAGTTTAGGAACTCCAGCACCCGGTCCAGACGCGCGCCGGACAGCTTGTCGGTCAGGACGAAGCCCTGGGACTTGTAGGGGGTCTCCTTGTTGTAAACGTGCTGGCTGTCGTCAGCGGCGATGGTGTTCAGGTAGTAGATCCAGCCGCAGTTGGGGTCGGTCTGGCTGTTGCGCTCGTTCATGGCGTTGGTGTGAGAACCGGCCCAGTTCCACTCGGCGTAGTACATACCGGCGATGGTATTTTCCTTGGTCATGTCCTCGGTGGTGGTCAGGTAATCCTCGGCGATCAGGCCGTTCTTATACAGGTAGTTCAGGGTGATCAGCATCTGACGCCAGTTGTCGGTGGCGGGGCCGTAGGGCACAAACTCGCCGGAGAAGTAATCCAGATAATAGCCGGACTGGACGTTGTAGGCGTAGTCCCAGCCGTCCCACACATGGCCCCAGCCCTGCACCATGAAGGGGATGGAGTCGGGATCCTTTTCCTTGATCTGCTCCAGCAGGGCAACAAAGTCTTCCACGGTGGTGGGCAGGTCGTCAACGCTGTCGATCAGACCCATTTCCTGCATGGTTCCCGCACGCAGGTGCCAGCACATAGCGGTGTTTCTGGGGTTCTTGGAGGGCAGGCAGTAGAGCTTGCCGTCGCTGGCGCAGAGCATACCCTTGACATAGGCCCAGCCGCCGTCCACGCCTTCGTCAAAGACCTTGATCCAGTCGGGAAGCTTGTCTTCCAGATCATCCACGGCCAGAATGTGACCGGTCTGGCTCAGCTCCTGGGCCAGAGAGTTGTTGGCGTGCCACAGGATGTCGGGATAGTCGTTGCCGGCCATCTGCAATGTGACGTTGGTGGCATAGTCGGAATCCTCCAGGTCCTGCCAGTTCACGACAATGTTGAACTTTTCCAGCAGGATCTGATCCAGAATGTTGTTTTCGATGCAGTCAGTACCTTTCTTGTTGTAAGCGATGGTCAGAGTAACCTGCTCTGCGTGGGGATCTGCCGTGGTGCTGTCCGTGGCAGCGGCAGGGGCGGTGGTGGGCGCTTCCGTGGGGGCTTCAGCGGTATTTCCGCCGCAGGCGGTCATGCCCAGCACCATTGCCAGGCAAAGAAGCAGTGCGATCCATTTTTTCATTGAATTTTTCCTCCTTTTTATATATGTTCCAATCAGCCCTTGACAGAGCCGACCATAACACCTTTGACAAAGTATTTCTGAATGAAGGGGTACAGTGCCATCATTGGCAGCATAGAGATAAAGAGCGTTGCATAGTTGATGCTGGTGGAGCCGAGGTTGCTGGCCTCACCGCTTTTGACCAGAGTCTCCGCGTTGATGACCATATTTCGCAGCACCAGCTGCAGCGGAGCCTTATCCGAGGAGCTGAAATAGATGGAGGCCTGGAACCAGGAATTCCAGTGCATGACGGCATAGAACAGGGCAATGGTGGCGATGGAAGCCTTACTCAAAGGCAGGATCACATCCCACAGGATCTTAAAATCATTGGCTCCGTCAAGCCGCGCCGCTTCCGTCAGCTCAAAGGGAATGGACTGGAAGAAGGTACGCATAATGATCATGTTGTAAACCTGCATGGCATTGGGGATCACCATGGCCCAGATGGTATTGTACAGCCCCAGCTTCTGCACCAGCAGGAAGGTCGGAATGGTGCCGCCGCTGAAAAACATGGTAAAGGCAAAGAACATGGAAATGGTTTTTCGGAAGGGCATTTCGGGACGGGACAGGGGATATGCCGTCAGGATCGTCAGGATTACGTTGATCAGCGTACCCAAGGCGGTGTAAAGAACGGAATATTTCAGACCCTGCAGCACCTTGCCGTCATGGATAATGGCTTTATAGGCATCCAGGCTGAACTCTACAGGCCAGAAGCTCACATCGCCCCGGGCAAAAGCGTCATAGCTGGAAAAGGATACGGCAAAGATATTCAGAACAGGCGCAATGATGCTGACCAGAACCACCGCGCACATGGCAAAGAGAAGAAAATCAAATACCTTGGAAGAAAGCGAACGGTCTTTCATCATGCATGATCCTCCTACCAAAGACTGGTTTCCGAGACCCGTTGGCTGATTTTATTCACAACAAACACCATCAAGCAGTTGATCACAGCGGTAAACAGGTCTACGGCTGTGCCGAAGCTGTACATACCCTGGCTCATACCGACCCGGTAAGCGAAGGTGCTGATGATATCCGCCACGGAATTGTTGGCGGAATTCTGGAGCAGAAGGGTCTTTTCGTAGCCCACAGACAGCAGCTTTCCGCACTCCAGAATCAGCATGATGACCACCGTGGGCATAATGGAGGGCAGGCTGATGGTCATGATCTGGCGGAACCGGGAAGCGCCGTCCACACTGGCGGATTCATACAGCTCCTGAGGCACCGCGGACAGGGCCGAGATGTAAATGATGGCGCTGTAACCGAAGGTCTGCCAGATCTGGGAGAGGATATACACCGGGCGGTACCACTGCGTGCTTCCCATAAAATAGATGGACTCCACGCCAAAGACGTTCAGAATCTTATTGATGATGCCGGAGCTGGGATTGAGCAGCAGATTCAGCATACTGCATACCGCTACCAGGGAAATAAAATGAGGCAGATAGGAAACGGTCTGCACCAGCTTCTTCACCTTGGTGTTGCGCACCTCATTCAGCAGCAGCGCAAAAATGATGGGCACCGGGAATACAAAAACCAGCTGCAAAATGCTGATGGCCAGGGTGTTGGTGATGAGCTGCCTGAACTGGGGATGGGAGAAGAATTTCTTAAACCAGTACAGTCCCGCCCAGTTGCCGGTAAGGATGCTGTCGCCGATGTGGTACTTCTGAAAGGCGATCAGCGCGCCGTACATGGGGCCGTATCGGAAGACAGCGCACCAGAGGATCCCTGGCAGCACCATCAGAAGCAGCATCCAGTGCTTTCGGATGGTTTTCAACAGATTTGCGGCTTTTCCTCGGCTTTGAGGCTGCAAACGGTTTTCCGCGATTGCCTTTTTCAAATGGGTAACCTCCCTATTCCGGAAGCTGTGTTCCCAACCGCATCCGATACTGCTTCGGCGTCAGGCCAGTTTCCTTCTTGATAAACTGATTGAAGTAGGATCGTGTTGTAAATCCGGCAGACTCCATGATCTGCTGCATGGACAGCTGCGGATCCTTCATCAGCATGGTAATGTGATCCATTCGCTTGCGTGTAATGTACCGGATCAGGGTTTCGCCGGTCTGCTCCTTGAAAAGACGGGACAGATAGGTGGGATTATAGCCCGTCACATCGGAGATCTGGGACAGGGACAGATCCTCGTTCAGATGCTCCTTCACATACCGCTTGACAAAACGTATCGTTACCAGAGGGCTTTCCTTCCAAAGGTCGGAAATCACCTGCACGCAGTCAGTCAGCGCCTGTCCTTCCATGGATTCCATGGCAATGTGGTATTTTTTTGCCAGCTGATCCAGGCTCTCCACAGGATAGCTGTAGAGAATGGCACACTCTGTCTGGGTGGTGGCGGTAAACACGGCCTGGATCCGCTCCATGGTCACCATAAGCCAGGTGTTGGTAATGGAAAAGCCGGTTTTGTCCAGCGCCAGTACAAAGCAGGCGATATTTTCCGCCGGGGTGGTCTGACACAGCCGTTCGATCTTCCCGGGGAAATAACGCAGAAGGGCTTTTCGCAGGATCTTTGGCTGGATCTTTTCGGAAGCGGGAACCTTCACCACTGTCAGCATCAGCGGGAAGCTGCTCTCCCCGAATCCCAGCAGGGAAAAGGCTTCCTCCTGACTGGAAGCACGCTGAGGAACCAACAGCTTCTTCATCAGCCGGTCCGCGATGGGATCGGTTTCCTCCGGAATCCCCAGCCAGGACTTCTTCCGCAGATCCTGCTCCATCCGGGTCAGCACCTGAATAATCCGGCTGCGGATAACCTCCCGATCCTCGGTTTTCAGAATATAATCGGAGGCTTGCAGTCGGATCCCCTCATAGGCATAGGAAAAATCCGAATAGGCAGTGAGCAGGATCACATTGCAGTCGGGATTGTTTTCTTTTACGGTTTTTGCCAGCTCCAGACCGCTCATGTCCGGCATCCGAATGTCCGTAATCAAAAGCTGAATGGGGTACTGCTGGCATATTTTCAGCGCCTGCTGCCCCCGGAACGCGGTATGAATCTCCATATCCACCGCCGGTTCCTGCTCCAAAATGCCCCGGATGGCATCCACAACGTGAGGCTCGTCATCTACAATCAGGATTTGAAAGATCATGTTTCTGTTTCTCCTATCTTCAGGATGACTTTCAGACCGCCCAAATCACTGGCTGCAAGCTCTACGCCGCCGGCGCCTCCAAAGAACAGCTTTAACCGCCTGTGGACATTTGTCAGGCCGCTGGTCTGGCTGTCATCGGTGGAACAATTCAGCTTTTGCTGAAGCTCATACAGCATTTCCGGCGCAATGCCGTCTCCGCTGTTTTCCACCACTACAGAAGCGCTGCCCTCCCGGATCTGGAAGGAGATGCGGATCCGGGCCTGATCTGCCGAGCCGCCCATGCCATGCTCGATGCAGTTTTCCAGCACCGGCTGTAAAAACAGCTTGGGAACGCTCTTGCATCGGAGGGCTTCCGGAATCTCGGGAACCTCCGCCCGGATGGTCTGCCCGAAGCGCATTAGCTGAATCTTCAAATAGGTAATGGCGTGGTCATATTCATTTTCCAGGGTCAGCAGATTGCTGTCCGCCTTGGTGATGTATCGGAAGTATTTCCCCAGATACCCGGCGAACTCCGCCGCCACCTCCGTTTCCTCGTCCTCCAGCATAGAACGGAGGAAAAAGAAGCTGTTGTAGAGGAAGTGGGGATTGATCTGCGCCTGTAGCGTTTTCAACTGGGCTTGCTGCAGGGTGATGGTCTGCCGGTAATTGGTATCGATGAGTTCTTCCAGCTTTGTGGTCATCTGGTTGAATCCGTTGGCCAGGGCGGCAAATTCCTGAGACTTCTGGGGCGCTACTCTTGCGGCGAATTCTCCCGTATTTGTGGAAGGATTGCAGGATCAGCATAACAACCGTCAGCATCGCCACAAAGAAAACCAGTGTGCTAATCAGCAGGATATTGGGAACGCTGCTGACCTGGCTTTCGGGGATCAGCTGCACAAAGGAACAATCCAGCGTTTCACTGTAAGCGCACATGGCAAGATAACGCACGCCATCTATGGCGATCTGTCGCTGGGTGTCCGTCTTTGCGTGGCTGGTCAGCAGTGCCTGAAGTTCCTGGGGCTGCAACTGAACGCTGCCCAGGCTTGTGATGCAGGTATCGGAGGCATAATGGTAGAGCAGTGCGTTCTTTCCTGAAAAAGTATTGAAGGAGGAGAGTATTTCCTGAATCTTCCCTTCGTCCAGCCGCAGCGCAATCAAAATATGTCCGCTCTCCGCAGAAGTGCCGCCGATGGGATAATAGCAGGGGATAAAAAACACATCATCCATTCGGGTCAGCCGAAAGCCTGTTTCCCGGAAGGCGGCGTATATATTCTGAATATCCGCATAGGCCGCCGCGTTCAGGAAAATGGCTCTCTGCCTGACGGACAGCGCGCGCTCCAGCTTGGGGAAGTAAATGTCCATTCCGCCAATCATGGCGTTCATCTGCTGGGCCACATTCAGCTCCAGCTTCAACTGGTTCAGCTCCCAGTGATAATGGGCGTTGGTGGAAAAGGAGCCCATGCGAAGCTGGGTGTAAAAGGTAATCAACTGCGGACTATCCTGATAAAATAGCTGGTTGGTCATTTCCCGCTGAATCTGCTGGACATTTTCCTCAAAGGTATCCCGAAGATAATTGACATTATTCTGTGCGGAGGAGTACAGCTCCTGTGTGACCATATATCGTCCCCAAAGGGTGCCGGCGATCTGGATCACCAGCAAAACCAGCAGCAGAATCAGAATCGTACTGGTCAAGCGTCTGACAAGGGAGAAGGGGTTTTGATTCGCCATATTGTGTTCCTCCGGCTTTGTGATTTGGATTATATAATGGGTTTCGTCACTTTGTAAAGAGAACCGCGCTTTACGGGTAAAGAATTCGTAAAAAAGTATCAAAAGCGCACTACCCTCTCTCCCACTTCATCTGCTATAATGAGTTTTGGAAAGGATGTGGCCTCATGGAAGATTTAACGTGGCAGGAAAGGATTCCCGTGGCAAAGAAATACGATCTGATCGTCTGCGGCGGTGGAGTAGCCGGTGCGGCGGCGGCACTGTCCGGGTGCGTTCTGGGAGGACTGGCGACCTCCGGCCTGGTGAACTACTGGGTTCCCCTGTGCAACGGCCGGGGAAAATACATCATCAAGGGCATGGCGCAGGAGCTTTTGCAGCTTTCTCTGGCTCACAGCTTCAACACCCTCTATCCCGATTGGAAGCAGGGAGAGCCGGAGCACGAAACCACACAGCGCAGCGATACCTGGTTTTCTGGCGGGATGTTCTCTCTGACCCTGCTGAAACTGTTGACGGATGAAGGCGTGGAGATCCTCTATGACGCGCTGATTTCCGCCCCGGTCATGGTGGGAGGGCACTGCGCGGGCGTGATCATCGACGGAAAATCCGGCAGGCGGTTTTATCCCTGCGGCGTTCTGGTGGATGCCACCGGCGACGCCTCCATCATGAAGCAGGCCGGGGTTCCCACCACCGATGGGGAAAATTTCTTCACCTATTACGGCGAGGGCATCACCCTTGGCGGCTGCCGGGCAGCTGTGGAGAAGAAGAACATTTTCCTTGCCTACTACCATCCCTACGGCGGCGCGGCCAACCTCCACGGACAGTTCCAGCCCGAGGGGAAGCCCCCCTATATGGGCTGCGATATGGAAACCATCAATCAGTATTTGCAGGAAAACCAGCTTCGGATGTACGAAAAGGAAAGCGGAAACTGCGGCATGGAGCAGAATATTCACATGCTTCCCGGTATCCCCCAACTGCGCACCGCCCGCCGGATCCGGGGAAACGCGACGCTGACCGGCGAAGACTGCTACCGGCACTGTGATACCTCCATCGGCACCATTTGCGATTTTGAGTTCCGGGATCGGCTGTACGAAGTCCCTTACGGGGTTCTGGTCAAGGATGGGTTTGACAATCTGATTACCTGCGGCCGAAGCGCCTCCGCCTCCGGCTGGGGCTGGGATGTGCTGCGGGTCATTCCTCCTGCGGTTCTCACCGGCCAGGCGGCGGGGATCGCCGCCGCTCTGGCAGCTACCCATGATGTTCCCATTGCCAATATCCCCATTGAGAAGCTGCAAAAAGCCTTGGCGGATACCGGGGTTATCATTCATTTCGATGACAGCTGGGTTCCCGCCGCGGAGAAACAGGACAGCTACGCGGCAACGGCAGACCATATTTGAGGGGGAAACGTTATGAAATACTACTGCAATCCATTGAATCTTCCCTACAAGTATCAGTTATCCGTCCGCAATGGGGTGGATACCGCGTTCCGGGAGGCGGCTGACCCCAGCCTGATCTTTTTCAAAGACCGCTACTGGCTGTTTCCGTCTATGACCGGAGGCTTCTTCACAAGTACAGATTTGTGCAGCTGGGAATTTCACCCCTTCACGGCGGAGATCCCCATCCATGACTACGCACCGGATGTGTGCGTCATTGACGGAGCGCTTTGGTTTTCCGCTTCCAGAGGCGGCAGGAACGGCGCGTTCTACCACAGTCCCGATCCCGTCCATGTCCCCTTTGAAAAGGTTCCGGCCAGCTTTGAATTCTGGGATCCTCATTTATTTCAGGATGAGGACGGGCGGCTGTATTTCTTCTGGGGCTGCACCAATACGTCCCCGATTTGGGGTGTTGAATTGGAAAAAGAAACCATGAAGCCTCTCTGCGCCCCTGCGGGGCTGATCTGGGGTCAGCCGGAACGGCACGGCTTTGAGCGTTTCGGCGAAGATAACCGACCCAACGGAACTGCCCCCTACATTGAAGGGGCGTGGATGACCAAATACAAGGGAAAATATTATTTACAGTACGCCGCGCCGGGAACGGAATTCAACGTCTATTCCGATGGGGTCTATGTGGCGGACACGCCTCTTGGCTCCTACCAGCCTGCACCGAGCAATCCCTATTCCTTCCAGCCCGGCGGGTTTATCACCGGCTCCGGCCACGGTTCTACCTTGAAAGATCGGGATGGCACCTATTGGCACGCAGACACTCTGCGGATCAGCTGTACCCATCCCTACGAACGTCGGCTTGGTCTTTGGAAGGCCGGATTTGACAGCGATGGGGTCCTGTACTGCGACCAGCGCTTCGGTGACTGGCCCCGCGCCATGGACGCGCCCGCCTGGTCTGACCCGGAATGGATGCTCCTTTCCTACGGCAAGCCCGTCCGGGCAAGCTCAGGAGCGCATCCGCAGTGGGCTGTGGACGAAGACGAAAATATCCGCTCCTGGTGGAGCGCGGACGATTCCGACCCCTGTCCCCAGCTGACCCTGGATCTGGAGCAAAGCTGCATGGTTCATGCGGTACAGGTGAACTTTGCCGATGATGCCCTCCGGGTGAAACCCCCAAAAGACGCAGTGTGGAGTCAGTTCCTGGGGGTTCCCCGGGTCATTGAAGATCGGCCTCTTCACACCCGCTGGCTGCTGGAAGCGTCCATGGATGGAAAAGCATGGGATATTATGGAAGATAAGCGAGCCTGCGATACGGATCTGCCCCACGATCTGGTGGTGAAGGAGGAAGGGGTTCAGGCAAGATATATCCGTCTGACGGTGACGGAACTGCCCTATCATCAGACGGCGCGGATTTCCGGGCTGCGGGTATTCGGTATTTCTCAGGGTCAGGCCCCCGAAAAGGCGAGGGTTCTGGAATGCCGGAGGCTTCCTCTGGATGGCTTTCTCCGTTGGGAGTCCGGCGAGGGCGCGAATGCCTGTATCTCCTGGGGTTATGCCCCGGATAAATTATACCACAGCAAAATGGTGTATGGCTACCGGGAAGCGGCCATCACCGCGTTGATCAAAGGGCAACCGGCATGGGTTCGTGTTGACTGTTTCAACGAACACGGTGTGATCCGGGGCGATGTGTTCTGCCTTGGATAGAATCAAAACTGCCATTATGACAGCGAAGGAGCATGGATTATGAATGCGAATTTGGATTGGCTCACAGACCCAACCGTTTTCAGGGTCAACCGGCTGGATGCCCATTCTGACCACATTTGCTTTGCCAACCCGGAAGAAATGGCACAGGGAAAAACCTCCCTGCGCCAGAGCTTGGATGGGCAGTGGAGCTTTGCGTGGAGCAAAAATCCCCGGCGGCGTCCGGCTGACTTCTGGCAGGAAGATTTCGACGATTCCGATTTCGGTACGATTCAGGTGCCCGGACATATGGAGCTGCAGGGCTATGGTGAAATTCAGTACATCAACACCCTGTACCCCTGGGATGGCCACGCGGAACTTCGTCCCCCGGAAATCGACTGGGAGAATACCCATGTGGGCAGCTATGTACGCCGGTTCGATTTGGAGCCGGGACTGCTGGGGAAGCGGGTGTGCATTTCCTTTCAGGGTGTGGAGCAGGCGTTCTATGTCTGGCTCAACGGCCACTTCGTTGGCTACGCCGAGGACAGCTTCACCCCCTCGGACTTTGACCTGACTCCCTACGTCCGGGAAACCGGGAACCGCCTGTGCGTGGAGGTCTATCAGCACAGCAGCGCGGCTTGGCTGGAGGATCAGGACTTCTTCCGGTTCAGCGGCATCTTCCGCAGCGTGTTTCTCTACGCCAAGCCCGCCGCGAATGTGGACGACCTGTGGCTGCAAACCACGCTTTTGGAGGACAATACCACCGGCAAGCTGAAAATCCGTTTGCTCCTCAGCGGTGAAACGGAAAGCGTAACCCTCCATTGTGCCATTGACGGCCTGATGGACGAGGATTTGCCTTTGAGCTTTGACGGAAAATACCATGTCAGTCCAGAATTTATCTTCCCCAATATCCAGCCATGGTGCCACGAAACACCCAATCTCTATCATGCGGTTCTGACCCTGACTGCCGCCTCTGGGGAAGTGCTGGAAGTAATTCCTTATGACATCGGTTTCCGCCGGTTTGAATTAAAGGACGGAATCATGCTCCTCAACGGTCAGCGGCTGGTGATTCACGGGGTCAACCGTCACGAATGGAATCCAAGCACAGGCCGTGCCATCGGCATGAAGGATATGGAGCGGGCCATGGAGACCTTCCGCCGCAATCATATCAATGCTGTCCGCACCTGCCATTACCCCAATCAGACACCGTGGTATCATATGTGCGACCAAAGCGGCATCTACATGATGGACGAGACGAACCTGGAAAGCCACGGTTCCTGGCAGAAGCTGGGGAAAATTGAACCAAGCTGGAACGTTCCCGGAAGCCTCCCTCAATGGAAGGACTGCGTGCTTGACCGGGCAATGTCCATGTTTGAGCGGGATAAAAACCATGTTTCCATCCTGTTCTGGTCCTGCGGAAACGAGTCCTACGCCGGGGAGGACATTCTGGCAATGGCGGACTACTTCCGCGCCCAGGATCCCAGCCGGCTGGTTCACTATGAGGGCGTGTTCCACAACCGTGCCTTTGACGCAATTTCCGATGTGGAAAGCCGGATGTACGCGTATCCGGATGCCATTCGGGCCTATCTGCAAAGCAATCCCAAAAAGCCCTTTCTTCTCTGCGAGTATATGCACGACATGGGCAATTCTCTGGGCGGCATGGAAAGCTACATCCGTCTGGAAGAAGAATACCGGCAGTATCAGGGCGGTTTCATCTGGGATTATATGGATCAGGCGCTGTGGCATGAGAACGCCAATGGGGAAAAGGTTCTGGGCTACGGCGGAGACTTTGGCGAGCGGCAGAGCGACTATGCGTTCAGCGGCAACGGCATTGTTTTTGCGGACGGCAGGGAAAAGCCCGCCATGCAGGAGGTGCGCTACTGGTATTCCGGCGCAGAAGCCCGGAAAGCGCAGGACACTGCCAATGCATCTGGGGCGGAAGCGTTCCGGGTGCAGGAAAGCGGACAAAATCAACCGCTGAAGATTGTGCACGGCGACGGCGCACTGGGGGTTTCCGGGAAGAATTTTGAGATCCTGTTCTCCTATCCGGAGGGCGGCCCGGTTTCCCTGATTTCTGACGGACAGCAGTGGCTGTGGCGCGCGCCCCGGCCTGCCTTCTGGCGTGCTCCCACGGAAAACGACTTGGGCAATGGCTTTGCCGCAGCCAGTTCCATTTGGGCGGCTGTGGACGCTTGGCAGAAGTGCGGCGACATTCAGGTTTTGGAAGAATCGGAGGATATGGTCTCCATTCGCTATACCTACACTGCCCCCGCCATGCCCGGCCTGAAAACGGAGGTAACTTACTCCGTTGACAGCGAGTGCTGCATGAAAGTGGATGTCCACTACTTTGGCATGGAGGGGCGGCCGGAGCTTCCGCTGTTCGGCCTGCGGTTTGCAACGCCGGTTCCAGTCGAACAGGTGGAGTGGGTCGGCCTGTCCGGGGAAACCTACCCGGACAGGAAGAAGGGCGGTATTTTCGGCACCTACAGCGAAGTGCCACACATCGCGGACTATCTGGTTCCCCAGGAGTGCAGCTGTCATATGGACACCCACCAAATGATCCTCCGTCTGGCGGGTCATGCTTTGACGATTCAAAAGGATGGGGCGCCCTTTGCTTTTTCTGCCATTCCCTATACCCCTCAGCAGCTGAGCGAGGCCTTCCACGCTGACGAGCTGCCCGCTCCCTGCAGAACGGTGGTGACGCTCTGCTGCGCCATGCGGGGCGTTGGCGGCATTGACAGCTGGGGAGCCAATATGGAAGAAGCGTATCGGGTTTCCGCTGAAAAGGATATCTGTTTCTCCTTCCGGTTCCGGCTTTGAGAATTTAGGAAGAACAATAGATTCCCGACGGTCAGTCCCCCAAGGATGCCGGACATAAGCAGACCGTTTATCTAAGGCAACACCGCACAATTGCGTCAGCGGATCTCAGCGGATCTTTTGCGCCATTTCTGCAGTTCCAAAAACGGGAAATACATACAGTATTCCCCCGTTTTTGAAACTTTGAAATGGCACAAAATCTCTCGCTGAGCTTCCTTGCCGAATTATGCGGTGTTGCCCTAAAACAAGGAGAATGGAAATGAGTAAATGGCAGAGATACAAATTCATGCCCGTGCGGCCTTTGGGCGAGGATGGGAAAATCGTGACTGGTTCAAAGGAACATATTGCGCTGTCCCGGAAAGTGGCAGCGGAGGGTATGGTACTTCTGAAAAATGAAAACCGTCTGCTTCCCCTGAAACGGGGAAGCCGCGTGGCACTGTTCGGCAAGGCCAGCGTGGACTATGTGAAAGGCGGCGGCGGAAGCGGCAACGTGACCGTGGCCTATGTCCGAAACCTCTGCGATGGCATGGAGGAAAAGGCGGCAGAGGGAAAGGTGAATATTTTTGCTCCGCTGCATGAATTCTACCGGGAAAATGTGGCAAGCCAGCGGGCGGCGGGGAAAGAACCGGGGTTTACTGTGGAGCCGGAGATACCTGCGGCACTTCTTGAGCAGGCGGCGATGGAGTGCGATACCGCTGTTATCAGCATCTGCCGGTTTTCTGCCGAGGACTGGGATCGTAAGGGGGAGCCAAACGACGGCGATTTCTACTTGTCACTGGAAGAACAAAAGATGGTGTCGGATGTCTGTGCCCGTTTTGACCGGATTGTGGTCGTCCTGAATGTGGGCGGCATGGTGGACACCTCCTGGTTTGCCTGTAATCCAAAGATCGGCGCCGTGCTGCTGGCCTGGCAGGGCGGCATGGAGGGGGCTATGGCGGAGGCAGATATCCTCTGCGGCGACGTAAACCCCTCCGGCAAGCTGACGGATACCTTCGCGGCATCTTTTGACGACTATCCCTCCTCGGCCGGCTTCAATGAATCCAGGGATTATGTCTGCTACACCGAGGATATTTTCGTGGGCTACCGATATTTTGAGACGATCCCCGGTGCGGCGGAGAAAGTCAACTATCCCTTTGGTTTTGGCCTGTCCTACACCACGTTCCGTCTGGAACCGCTGATTTCGCAAGGAGATGACGAGGAAATTTCTGTCACTGTCCGGGCAACCAACACCGGAAATACGGCGGGCCGGGAAGTGGTGCAGATCTATTCTTCCGCGCCCCAATGCCGTCTCGACATGCCGAAGCTGGAACTGCGGACATTCCAAAAGACCCGGCTGCTCCAGCCGGGCCAGGCGCAGGAATTGACCCTGACCTTCCCCACCGCCGAGCTTGCCGCCTACGATGAAAAGCTGGCAGCTTTTGTATTGCCGGCGGGAAGCTACACGATTCTGGTGGGAAATTGTGTCCGCGCTCTGGAAGAGGTGGGTCATTTTGTCAATGAAGCGGAGCGGATCACGGAGCAGGTGAAGAACCGCTGCGTTCCTGCCAAGCTGCCCCGCCGCCTGAAAGCGGACGGCAGCTTCGAGGATCTGGAAACCGGCGAGTATCCAACCCTGTACGACACCGCCGGATGGCCGGAGAAGCACAGCTGGGATGCCGAACACATCCTGCCCGATTCCAGAGGTATCAAAATTCCGGAAGGGCGGCTGAATTTTGAACAGGCAGCCTCCGGTGAAGTGACCACGGAAGCGTTCCTGGAAAGTCTGACGGATGACGAGCTGATTACCCTGCTGGGCGGCACTCCCAACCGGGGCGTGGCAGATACAAGGGGTATCGGCGGACTGGACTATCTGGGCATTCCGGCGGTGATGACCGCCGACGGCCCTGCCGGACTTCGGATCGTCCCCGACCGAGGGGTGAAAACCACAGCCTGGCCGGTGGCAACGCTGCTTGCCTGCACTTGGGACACGGAACTGATCTATGCGGTGGGCCAGACGGGCGCGAAAGAGGTTTTGGAGAACAACATCGGTATGTGGCTGACCCCTGCCATCAATATCCATAGAAGTCCCCTGTGCGGCCGGAATTTTGAATACTATTCGGAGGACCCGCTGGTGGCGGGAAAGCTGGCCGCCGCCATGGTGCGGGGGATCCAGTCCCAAAATGTTTCCGCCTGTGTGAAACACTTCTGCTGCAACAACAAGGAAACCAACCGATACGCAAGCGATTCCCGGGTTTCTGAACGGGCACTGCGAGAGATTTATCTGAAGGCATTTAAAATCGTTGTAAAAGAGAGTGACGTCTGGAGCATTATGACCGCCTATAACCTGCTGAACGGTACCTATACCTCGGAAAATGAGGAACTGCTGACCGGGATCCTCCGGGAGGAGTGGGGCTACGACGGCCTTGTGGTGACAGACTGGGGCAACTGGGCGGAGCACTATCGGGAGGCTCTGGCGGGCAACAATGTGCGCATGCCCCACGGCAGCCTTAGACGATTGCAAAAGGCCATGGAACTGGGATTGATCTCCCGGAACACTTTGATAGAAAACGCACGTCAGGTACTGCAATGGATGCTGAGGCTGGAATGAGAATCCATGAATCCATTGCCAATGATAAGGAGCCCCTAAATTCAGGTTGCTTAATCAAATACTGACCTACCAATCATTCATTCTATCAAGGGGATGACGGATGGAACGAGGGGCAGATTTGGAAAATTCACGCATTTAGAAGGCCGTTTTTAATTGTATTCCCTGATCAAAAAGGCGCCCAGAAAGCATTGCTGTCAGCCGCTTTTTTGCCCCTTAAATGCGTGAGCGGAGGTGCCTGCTGTATGAGAAAAGGTGCCGCCAAACTGACGGCACCCTGTTCGGTCAATTACTTACTTTTCCCCTTCCCTTCCTTTCCTTCCGTCTGTCCTGCTTCACGCTGAACCTGCCATTCCCGGAACTCCCGCTGGCCTTCTTCGCTTTCGTAATAGGCGAGGATGTCGGGGAGGATACACCGGGCAATGTGCTCGATTTCGTGTTGCGGAATACCGGAATTGTTGATTGGCTTTTTCCTGCGGCCCAAGCTGGTTGTTCCCTCCGGTTCGGTATGAAATTTTTAAGGTGCAGTTGTGGGTGGACGGACAATCTGTTGCTGACGGCATGGCTCCTTTCTCAAGAAACGGAAAATGCAGGCGCTTGTCAAGCCATGGGCTTGATGGGCGTCTGCATTTTGCTTGCGTGTATTATATCACATTGGGAGTGAGTGTCAATAGCTTGGAAAGTGGTTGCGATGTAGAACAATAGCGGTGGAAAAGTGCTTGCATCACAATGGATTTTCCTTGCGATTTCATTGCAGTAAGGGAATCGTACTCGCCACCGGAAAATCCGGCTTCTATTCTTCTACGTCTTGATTGAGGGCGGACAAAACTTGCAGCCAGGTGTCGACATTTTAGAGAAAAAGCCGTTGTACTGCAATGACTTTTCGCCGCATTTCTATTGAAATAAGGATATTGTATGTCCACTTCGAAAAATGTCTTTCTGATGTCGACAGGTGAGCTTTCTCCGCATTTAGAACCCGTTTTCGGCTTCCGAATATACCGATATCACCCCTCCCAAAATTGAGGAAAAAAGTGGTTGCGCCGCAACGGCTTTTGGGGGTCTAAATGCGTAAAATGGCAGAGGGTTTGATATGATCTAGGGAGAAATGGTATTCCAGCTTATTTCTTTCGGTAGATCACAAGTAGGTCCTCAATTGACATGTATGGCTCATAGCCGTTTTCCTCCAACAGATTGACCAGATTCTCAAAACCATTGCCCTCTTCGTTCACTGCATACTTTTTGAAATCGCTGTCAGCAGATATTTTCAAAACAACATACTGGGTTTCCAGCATATGCTCCGGCGAGCAATACCGCACATCGTATAGGATTTCCCGTTGAGACAGATACGTTGTGTAAAATGTTGTAGCAGTCACAGAAGCTCCATCCGGAATTTCTGATAGCGCATCCCTTATATTCTGATAGAAGTCATAATAGCGAACAGCTTGAACCGGATAATGGATTGCCTTTGGAACCACGACCTTGTAAAAGCAAGCCACGCTGACAATAAACGCGGCTGCGAGGACAGTCACACGCTGCCAATTGATCCTGATATCCGCCAGATTCACCACCGCAAGATACACCAGAAATGCAGTAGAGCCGAAGGTGTACTGGAAGAAAATATCGTGCTGGTATTGGTAGTCAGACATCAGATTCACCAGTATAGGGGATAACTCATATCAATATTACCATCGAAACGGAACTATTTCAATGACTGGATTTTCTACCAGCAAGCAATGCATGTGTGGCCACAAACCTTGCTGCGACAAAAGTCGCAAGCAATGCTTATGGCGCGCCATATGCGAAAAACGCGCATTTCCGCTCCGGCGGATCTGTGCGTTTTCTGCTTGTTGGGAAATCTCCCAAGCCCTTTGAATCACAAGTTCCTTGTGAGCTACGCACCCTGCGGGCGCTTATTTGATGCGGAATTCGATTTCATTTCGCAGTAATTCTATTTTAGGGTTGACTTAGGGTTGCGTGCGTGATATAGTAAACCCAGAATAAGCTGGAGGTGAGATAGTGAAAGAGTTAGGAAAACGTCTGCGGGTGTTGCGGGAGAGCGTTGGGCTCTCTCAGGCAAAGCTGGCACAGGAGATTGGCTCCAACCAGTCCAGCATCAACCGCTATGAAAACGGGCAGGCTGCTCCAACCGTAGAGCTTCTGCGCAAGTATGCAGACTACTTTGATGTGTCGATGGATTATATCTTTGCCCGCTGCGATGACCCCAGAGGAAAACTCTACGAAAACAGAATCATGAAACAGCGTGATGCTCCAGAACTGCGGGACTTTATCGAGATGTGCTTTGAACCAGGCTCCCCTATGAACAAACGGTTGAAGGAAACCCTGTTTCAGATGATGACGGAGGGAAAGAAATGAAAGCTGTCATTTACGCCCGCTATTCCTCCGACAGCCAGCGGGAGGAATCCATCGAAGGTCAGATTCGGGAATGCACCGCCTTTGCCGAAAAGAACGGCATCACGATTCTGCGCCACTATATTGACCGTGCCTATTCCGCAAAGACGGACAACCGACCGGATTTTCAGGAAATGATTAAAGACAGCGGCAAGAAGCTGTTTGACATGGTCATCGTCTGGAAGCTGGACAGGTTTGCGAGAAACCGTTACGACAGTGCCAGATACAAAGCACAGCTGAAGAGGAACGGCGTGAAAGTGGTGTCCGCAACGGAAGTGATTTCGGAAGGTGCGGAGGGTATCATTCTGGAATCCGTTTTGGAAGGTTATGCGGAATATTACTCCGCCGATCTGTCTGAAAAGGTCATCCGTGGCAGAAAAGAAAATGCGCTGAAGTGCAAGTTCAACGGTGGCACCCTTCCCATCGGTTATGTGATTGATGAGGAACAGCATTTTCAAATCGACCCACTGACCGCTCCCTTTGTTCTGGACGTGTTCAAGAAATACGACAAGGGCGCGACGATGAAGGAGCTGTGGGATTGGCTGAATGACAGCGGCGTCAGAAATACCCGTGGTCAACCGCTGAATTTCAACAGCATTCAGCACATGCTGAGCAACCGCCGCTATATCGGAGAATACAAATATCGGGACATCATCATCCCAGACGGTATCCCTGCCATCGTCCCGGAAGATTTGTTTGACCGGGTCCAGGAGAAGCTGGCGCAAAACAGAAAAGCCCCGGCCCGTCACAAAGCCGAGGACGATTATCTGCTGACCACCAAACTGTTCTGCGGCTACTGCGGCGCTTACCTCTGCGGCGAAAGCGGCAAGAGCCGGAACGGCACCATTCACCACTACTACAAATGTGTGTCCGTGAAAAAGAAGCGGACAGACTGCAAGAAAAAGCCTGTGCGCAAGCAATGGCTGGAGGATCTGGTGGTCAATGAAGTGATGAAGGTGGTCATGGACGACAAAGCCATTGAAGCCATCGTATCCATGGTGATGGACTTGCAGGACAGGGAAAACACCAGCCTCCCCCTGTATGAGCAGCAGCTCCGGGAAGCGGAAACCGGCATCCAGAATCTTCTGAACGCCATCCAGCAGGGCATTCTCACCAAGTCCACCAAGAGCCGGTTGGAGGAACTGGAAGCTGCCAAGGAGGAATTGGAGATCAAGATTGCCAACGAAAAGATTGCCAAGCCCAGAATCAGCCCGGAGTTCGTCACCTTCTGGCTCCACAAATTCCGCAAGCTGGATGTACGCCAGCAGTCCCACCGCAAAATGCTGATTGACACCTTTGTGAACGCCATTTACCTGTACGATGATAAACTGGTTCTCACCTTCAACTACAAGGACGGCACCAGAACCATCACCCTGGATGATGTGAAAGAAGCCGTAAAGAACAATACCGGTTCGGATTTGGATTGCCGTGGTGCACCAAAAGGCGGGGCAGCTGTTAGCTGCCCCGCCTTTTGGTGCCGGTGGCAATGGATGAGAATCCAATGGTTCGATAAGAGAGCGTCCAAATCTTTGATTTGGCTAACGCGAACTTATGCAGCGAGCGTAGCGAGTCGCAGTCCCACCTTCAAATATGCCAGATGGCCGCCCATTTGGGCGGCCATGCTGTACTTATCATTGTCACGCCAGTCCCGGTGGACAGGGGTGGCCGATCGCTCGGCGGTGGGCAAAATACAGCTCCTCTGTCGCCAGCGCCATCTTGGTCACGGAAAACACGCAGTCATGCGGATAGATATACCAGGTGTCTTCCAACGTGTTGAGATCCACGCAGTCCCCGAACTTGCCGAGATACTCATACTCGATATGGCAGGAATACAGGCTCGGCACCGGCTTGATCATTTCAAAGGGGTCACCGTCCACGTCTGTTCCCCGCACGGTAAAGCCGTTCATGTCGTGCACCATTGTCCCCTCTCCGAGACGGATAAACCTTTTTGCATTCGGCAGCGTATCGACCGTCACGGGCAATACACCGCTGGAATAGATTCCCTGCTCGACCTCGCGGCGGACGTTTTGGCGCTCCCATTCATACCAGTCGGGAATGTGGGAAAACTCCGTCTCGCCCTCGTCGGCCGACAGCTCGCCGAGTTCCGACATGGTCCAGCTTTTACCGCACGCCTCACAGCGCAGCGTCGTCCCGGACGAGCTCATGTGAAACTCCTCTCCGCAGCGCGGGCACTGATAGAGCACCTTGTGCAGCCCCTCCGCCCGTCGCTCATACGGCGTGCGGATCCCACGCTCCTTCTGCCAGGCGAAATCGTCGTATTGAAACGCCTCGACGATCCGGCGGTTAATTTCGTCTGCCGGTGTCGATCGCAGCTCTTCCGGCGTGAAGAGCAGCGTGAAGTCCGCCTCCGTCGGCTTGACGCCGCGGTCGTGCAGATTCCAGAACGGTGAATTCACATGGTGTCCATGGCAGATCAGCGTCACGACTGGCACCTTGAGGAGCTTGCACAGCTTGCCGAGCGAGGCCGGCAGCACCGCCGTCGTGCCGCAGAGTGAGTAGCGCGCCTCGGGGTAGATCATCGCAACGTCGCCGTTGTCAACGACGGCCTTGAGCTGGCGGATCAGCGTGATGTCGTTCGTGAACTTCCGCTTACAGATACATCCGACGTTCCGCAGCAGCTCCTCGCGCCCGATAAAGCCGTCGATCGCCACAACATAATTGGCACGGTGGGGATAGATCGTCCGGGTCGCAACCTTGAAGTCCAGAAAGGCGTTGTGGTTGCACAACATCAGATACGGCGGTTTTAATCCCTCCGTTCCATGGCGGCGGATGATCGCATGATGCTTATAGGTGTCCGGTGCACTCAGCAGCAGCGTCAGCGGACGCAGATACCACTTTGTCCGCACCGGCGGCCGCTTCATGTCAAAGCGTTCAAAGGCCTCTTTCACTTCGCTTCCCCCTCTCCTCTTCCAAAAAAGGCTCCCTGCAGCGGGAGCCTTTTTCGTTATTCATTGTCGATCCGGATCTGACACATTTTCATCGCTTCGAGCGCGTTGCGGTGGCTCTCCGGCGTAACGCCGGCACAGCAGGCCGCGTCGACGCGCACCGGCACCTCCGGAAGGAAGGCCTTGATCAGAAGCGCGTTCGAGATCACGCAAATATCGGTGCAGAGACCGATCAGTGTGATTTCCCCGATCGGCTCTTCTTCATTTCTCTGCGCCAGAAAGGCGCCGAGCTCGGCCGAGCCGAAGGTCGGCTTGTCGATCACAAGACACGGGCGGATCTCTCCCAGTCCTTCGCGGATCTGCCAGCCAGTACTCCCTGAAATACAGTGCACCACAGGCAGGTTTTTCCCCTCCTGCGTGTCAAGATACGTTTCCGGGTGCGTGTCGCGTGTAAAAATGACTTCACCGTCAAAGCCGCGGATCTTCTCCGCCACTCTGTCCACGATCGCGACGGCCTCAGCCGTGCCGAGAGCGCCGTCGATAAAGTCGTTTTGCATATCCACAACAATCAGATAATTTCTCATGGCAGCGCTCCTTTATTGGTTTACATAATTATCTAATCCGAATCGTCTCCGCACATTCTGCCGCGATCTTCCCCGCGTACATTCCGAGCCCCGCGCAGGAAAGATCAGCAAAATATTCGGCCGCTTCTCCGCGGTTGATCGCCGTGAGATAAACGCTGTTCGTCGCACCGTGATCGCCGGCATAATACCGCACGATCGTCAGGACATCGGCAGACGGCGCGTCATAGGACACCTCGCCTTCGGCAAAGACCGGGTCGGAATTGCGCAGTGCGGAAAGGTTTACATAATAATCGTGCAGCTCTCTGTCGTCTTCCCGGAACGGCGCGCGGTTGAACGGGTCGCCCACGCCCTCCATTCCCTGCTCGTCGCCGTAATAGATGCTCGGCACACCGGGAATGGCAAACTGGAGAGCGGCGCACAGCTTCTCGAGCCGCACGGCCCTTTCGAGACGCTCAGCGTTAAAGGTCAGCTTCACCTGCTCCTCGCGCGGGAGGCTTTTGATCACGATGTCTGTCGCCAGCGCACTCTTGAGCCGCTCGACGTCATGTGAGCCGAGCAGATTCATCAGCGAATAGTACAGCGGCGCGGGATAATTCATCCGCTGGGAGATCAGAAAATCACGCAGCGAGCGCGCATCGCAGCGTCCGTGCATAAAATCAAGCACCGCCGTGCGGAAGGGATAGTTCATCACGCTGTCGAGGGAATAGCCGAGCGCATAATTGCGTCTTCCGCCATAGCTCTCCTTGATGACGGCATCCTCCCAGACCTCGCCGATGATCGGCGCGTCGCTCTTTTCCTCCTTGGCCGCGCTTCGGATCAGCGCAAGCACGCTGTCAGGCAGCTCGTCCGCCACGTCCAGACGCCAGCCCGAAGCTCCGCGTCTGAGCCAGCTTTTGACAACGCTGTCCTCCCCCGTAATAACGAGCTTCTGCCATGCGGGATTGCACTCGTCTACCTCGGGCAGATCGGCAAAGCCCCACCAGCTTCGGTAATCATCCGGGAAGCTGCGGAACTCGTACCAGTCGTAATACGGCGAGTCCGCCCCCTGATATGCGCCGCGGGAATCATAGTTGCCATAGCGGTTGAAGTAAATACTGTCCGCCCCGGTGTGGGAATAGACGCCGTCGAGGATGATACGTATCCCAAGCTCTGATGCTTTCGCCGAAAGATGCTCAAAATCCTCGTTCGTGCCGAGGATCGGATCGACCCGGCCATAGTCTGAGGTATCATAGCGGTGGTTCGAGCGCGCCTCGACGATGGGGTTAAGATACAGGCAACTGATCCCCAGCTCCTTGAGATAGGGCAGCTTGTTTTCGATCCCCTTGAGCGTTCCTCCGTAAAAGTCGTCCGGCGAATAGCTCTTCTCGCCCGGCCTCGGCTGCCAGCGGAGCGGCTCGTCGATCGAACGGTGCAGCTCCGGCGTCTGGCCGAGCGCGCTGTGATAAGCGATCCCCTTTTCCGCCGTGCCGTCGTCGGAAAAGGCAAAGCGATCGGGAAAGACCTGATACATCACCGCATGGCGGAACCACGCCGGCGTTTCAAAATCACGGCGAAAGACCGTCAGCCGGAAACCGGCCCGCTCGCCGCCGCAGATCTCGCCGCAGTATCCCGTTTCGTCCGGGCATATCGTATAGCTGCCCTCGCTCGCAATAAGACGGATGGAGTACCACATCGCCTGCGCCTCGTCGGGCGTGTGGAAAACGGCGGAATAACGGCCGCCCTCCCCTTTTGTCATGGGGATGGTCTCTCTGCCCTTGTCTCCGAAGACATTCAGCTCCGCGTTCTCGATCTTGCCGGAAAGCAGCCGGAACGCGATCCTGACGCGTTCGCCGCAGCGCAGTGCGCGCGGCGGATCGCGAAATTCCTCGCGGCTGCCGTCATGTTCGATGCAAAGGAGATTGTCCTTCGCCCGTCGCAGCAGTTCGGAAAGCTTTGCCGTGCGCGGCTGATAGTCGCTGAGTGCACTCTGCTCCTCTTCTGTCAGCAGGATTGAGGCGCAGCTGCGCACCACAGCCGGGAACGCGGCCTCGATGCGAAAGCCGCAGTCGTCCATCAGCAGCCGCAGCAGCTCAGCCGCGGCGATCGGGTCGTCAAAGGAGAAGTATTCATAGATCCGCGTCAGCGGCAGATGTCTGCGCAGACATTCCTGCGAGGCGGCATAAGTCGTAACAGCCGAGGTGAAATAGCGCCGGATCACCGCGTCGCGCGGGGAAGAAACAATCGCGGCGCAAAGCTGCGCATCACCGCCCATGGGAAGCCAGCTCTCCCCCGTCAGCCGCGCCGTTACGGCGCGGCGGTCGCGGTAGGAAATAAACAGCGAAGAATCCTCTGCCCAGTGCTCCTCATAAGATCCGCCGAAATATATGGTATATGTCGTTCCTTCCGGCAGAATCAAAGCATGCATACATAGAGCCTCGCGTACGCCTCCGCCGAGAGATCAAAGCTGAAGTCCGCCTCCATGGCATGGCTGATGAGATAGCGCATGACCTTCTTGTCGCCGCAGCAACCAAGGGCATACAGGATCGTGTCATACATCTCATCGGCATTGTAGTTGGCAAAGGAGAAACCGTTGCCGCTGCCGGTAAAGCAGTTGTACGGCTCGACCGTGTCCTTCAGTCCGCCCGTCTCGCGCACGATGGGGATCGTGCCGTAGCGCATGGCGATCATCTGGCTCAGGCCGCAGGGCTCAAAGCGCGAGGGCATCAGATAAAAATCACTGCCCGCGTAAACCAGATGCGCAAGCTCTTCGTTATAGCCTATGTAGGCGCAGACGCGGCCTTTGTAGCGGGCCTCGGCGCCGCGCATGAAGTCCTCAAATCGGGCGTCGCCGCTGCCGAGCAGCATAAACTCGACATCGCGGCCGCAGATGAGCCGGTCAAGCTGGGACGCGACAAGATCAAAGCCCTTCTGCTCGGTCATGCGCGTGACCATCGCGATGATCGGGATATCGGGATTGACCTCGAGACCCATCCGGCGCTGCAGCTCCTCCTTGCAGACGGCCTTTCCCTTCATATGTGCCCGGTCATAGTTTGCCGGGATCAGCGGATCGCTGTGAGGATTGAAGACCTTGGTGTCGATGCCGTTGATGATACCGGAAACCTCGGCGCTGCGGGCGTTGAGGATGCCGTCCAGCCCCTCGGAATAATACGAGGTCTTGATCTCCTCAGCGTAGCTGGGGCTTACGGTGTTGATCCTGTCGGCGAACACGCAGCCGCCCTTGAGATAGTCTGCGCAGCCGTAAAGCTCCATAAACTCCGGTGTATAATATTTCGGGTCGATGCCGAGCAGCTCCTGCACATAGTCAAAGCCGAACTTGCCCTGGAAGGCGATGTTGTGGATCGTCAGCAGATAGCGGATGCCGTCCTGCTGGCGGCCCTGATACTGGGTACGGGCCAGCATCGGCAGCATGGCAGTGTGCCAGTCGTTGCAGTGGATCACGTCGGGCATGAAGTCCAGCAGCGGGATCGCCTCGAGTACGGCGCGGCAGAAATAGGAATACTGCTCGCCCTCGGGATAGCCTCCGTAATAGATCCGGTCGCCAAAATATTGCTCGTTATCGACGAGATAGATGATAACGCCGTCGAGGATCAGCCGCTCGATCCCGACATAGCAGCTGCGCCAGCCGAGATAGCAGCGGATCGTAAAGAGATGCTCGACCTTGTCGGCGTATTTCTGCTTGATCACGCGGTGATAGGGCGTGATGACGCGCGCGTCGACGCCGAGCTTTGCCAGCGCCTTCGGCAGCGTGCCGACGACGTCGGCAAGTCCGCCTGTCTTGGAAAGCGGCGCACACTCAGCCGAGGCCAGCAGCACGTTCGGCATGTTCTTTCTGCCCTTTTCCTTTAAAAGATCACGAAATTCCTTCTTCATTTTTCCTGTCCTTTCCCCATGGAAGCATCAATGATGCAGATGCTGTTTTTTCGGCCGATAGCGGAAGTAGACACAGGACATGGGCGGCACGGTGATCTTCGCCGAATGCTCCATATCCAAAAAGCCGATGTGATGGCTGTAGATCGTGCCGCTGTTCTTCACGCCGCCTCCGCCATAGCGCTCGTCATCGCTGTTCAAAACCTCGCGCAGCGTGCTCGCCTGCGGCAGGCCGATCACGAATTCGTCATAGCGGTTCGGTGTAAAGTTGCATACACAAACGATACCGTGCTCCGCGCCCGGATAGGTGCGCAGGAAGGCGATCGTGCTTCTGTCGCGGTCGTTGACGTTCAGCCAGCGGAAGCCGTCCCAGGAGTTGTCACAGCGATAGAATACGTCCTCCGCCGTATACAGGCGGTTGAGCTCTCGGCAGTACTGCCGCAGCGCCTCGTGCTTGGGATAATCCAGCAGTAGCCAATCAAGCGGCTGAGCCCAGTTCCATTCGATGAACTGGCCGAACTCGCTGCCCATAAAGGTCAGCTTCTTGCCCGGATGGGCAAACTGATAGCCGTACAGGGTACGCAGCGAGGCGAACTTCTGGTCGTAATCGCCGCTCATCTTGTTGATCATCGAATACTTCCCGTGTACGACCTCGTCGTGAGAATACGCCAGAATATAATTCTCCGAGAAGGTGTACATCATCGAGAAGGTGAGCCGATCGTGGTTGAAGCTGCGGAAATAGGGGTCGAGCTGCATATAGTCAAGCGTGTCGTGCATAAAGCCCATATCCCACTTGAAGCAGAAGCCCAGTCCCCCGTTCTCGGGCGGCGCGGTGATCAGCGGGAAGGCCGTCGATTCCTCGGCGATCGTGATCGCGCCGGGATAGTTAACAAGGATCGTGCGGTTGAGCTTTTGCAAAAACGCCACTGCGTCAAGGTTGATATACCCGCCTTCGCGGTTCGGCGTGTATTCGCCGTCCCGGCGGCCATAATTAAGATACAGCATCGAGCTGACCGCATCCACGCGAATCCCGTCGATGTGATATTCTTCAAAGAACTTGCAGGCAGAGGAGATCAAAAAGCTCTGCACCTGATTGGAGGCATAGTCGAAGATCAGCGTCCCCCACTCGGGATGCTCGGCCATACGTTTCTCCTTGCACTCGAAAAGCGGCGTGCCGTCAAAGTTGGCAAGGCCGTGCTCGTCGCGCGGGAAGTGCGCCGGCACCCAGTCCATGATCACGCCGATATCGTCCCGGTGCAATCTGTCGACCAGATAGGCAAAATCCTCCGGTCTGCCGTAACGGGAGGTCGGTGCGTAATAGCCCGTGACCTGATAACCCCAGGAGGCGTCAAACGGGTACTCCATCAGCGGCATCAGCTCGACGTGCGTATAGCCCATCTCCTTGCAGTACGCCGCAAGCTCGTCCGCCAGGTCGCGGTACTGCGCGCGCTCATAGCTGAACGGCTTCCACGAGCCGGCGTGCAGCTCGTAAATGCTCATCGGGCTGTGCATAAAATCGCGCTTCGCGCGCTTTTTCATATACGCGCCGTCTGTCCACTCGTAATGATCGTCATATACCATGGCCGCGTTGTCGCTTCCGTTCTGCGCCCATGCGGCAAAGGGGTCTGTCTTCCACACGACCTTACCGTTTGCCTGGGTCACCGCGTATTTGTACAGACCGCCGAGTCCGTTGTTCTCGACAAAAACAGCCCATACGCCACCCTCGACGCGTTCCATCGGCGTTGCCGCCGGATCCCAGCCGTTGAACTCGCCCACCAGGCTTACGGCTCTTGCGTTCGGCGCCCAGAGGAGGAACCGGTGAAGTCCGATCTCCGGAATATAGCGGCAGCCGAAGCACAGCCAGGCCTTCTGCGCGTTGCCGGTATTGAATAGATAGATGTCATTCTGCGGGATATACTGCATAAGCTTTTTGTCCATGCCGTGTTCTCCTTTGCAGTTGTTATAGTTCGTATTTTATTGTATCTACTTTTTCCATCATCGTCAAGTTTGAGCTCTGTTTTTCGACTATTTTTTTACCAGTCCTTTCCTCTTTGTGATCTGTCCCTGCCGCTTCCCTTGGTCAGTTCGCCCCTCGTAGTTTTCATATATAGCGGATAGCCGTCATATTTGTTTTTATTCCGGTGCAATTCCTCAAAAAAGCTTTGAAACAGGATTTGTTTCGATGCCGATTTCCGGCTTTTGCTCTATTTTCAAAACAGGAGCCTGCCGCAGCTTGTGCATGTTGCCAAAAAGGTTTCTGACAACTTTTTCTTTTTCGTTGTTTTCCATAAATTTGTTGATTTTGCATGATAAAGACGTCTGTGCACCTTGAAAAGCAGCAGTAAATAAGTTAAAATTACCAAAGGAAAGGGACTTCGTTCTCTTTTTCAGTCTTTTTTGAGAGGAGTATTGATATGGAAAGCATCGTATGGCTTGCGCCTGTCCTCTCCGTGGTAGCCCTGCTGTTTGCAGTCTACAAGGCGGTATATGTCTCCAAGGCTCCCGCCGGCAACGAAAGGATGCGGGAGATCGCCGCCGCCATCGCCGAGGGCGCCAACGCTTTCCTGATGTCGGAATACCGGATCCTTGCGATCTTCATTGTCGTCCTCTTTGCGCTGATCGCGATCTTTATCGACATCGGAACGGCTGTCTGTTTCCTGCTCGGTGCGCTCTTTTCGATCGCCGCCGGCTTCTTCGGTATGCGCGTGGCCACCCGCGCGAACGTCCGCACAGCCAATGCCGCCATGGAAAGCGGCATGAACAAGGCTCTGTCGATTGCCTTTTCCGGCGGCTCGGTCATGGGCATGTGCGTCGTGGGTCTCGGTCTGCTCGGCTGCAGCCTCATTTACATCACCGGCAACATCAACTCGATGTTCGGCTTCTCGCTCGGCGCCTCGTCGATCGCACTCTTCGCACGTGTCGGCGGCGGCATTTATACCAAGGCGGCCGACGTCGGCGCTGACCTCGTCGGTAAGGTCGAGGTCGGCATTCCCGAGGATGACCCACGCAACCCTGCTGTCATTGCCGATAATGTCGGTGACAATGTCGGCGACGTGGCCGGTATGGGCGCTGACCTGTTCGAGTCATATGTCGGCGCGATCGTCTCCGCTCTCACGCTCGGCGTGACGATGCACGCGAGCCTGCATGAGACCTTCTCGAACGCCGGCGCGCTCTTCCCGCTCGTGATCGCGGCAATCGGGATCTTCGCCTCTGTTATCGCCTCGTTCTTTGTCCGCGGCAAGGAAGACGCCAATCCGCATGCCGCGCTGAAGATGGGCTCCTATATCTCCTCCGCGCTTGTCGCAGTGGCCTCCGTCGTTTTCAGCAAGCTGTTCTTCGGCGGTTATTTCTGTGCCTTCTCGATCGTTGCCGGCCTGCTCGTCGGACTTGTCATCGGCAAGGTCACGGAGGTGTATACCTCCGAGGATTACAAATCCGTCAAGCGTATCGCAGACCAGTCCGAGACCGGCTCCGCCACAACGATCATCAGCGGCATCGCCGTCGGCATGCAGAGCACCTGGGTGCCGATCGTGCTGATCTCCGTCGGCATCTACATCTCCTATATGGCCACCGGCAATCTCTACGGCATTGCGCTCGCGGCCGTCGGCATGCTCTCGACCACCGGCATCACCGTAGCTGTTGACGCCTACGGACCGATCGCTGACAACTCCGGCGGCATCGCTGAGATGAGCGGTCTCGATCCCCATGTCCGCGAGATCACGGACAAGCTCGACGCCGTCGGCAACACGACCGCCGCCATGGGCAAGGGCTTTGCTATCGGCTCTGCCGCGCTGACGGCGCTTGCGCTCTTTGTCTCCTATGCCGACCAGGTCAAGCTAGGGAGCATCAATCTTCTCTCCCCCGAGGTCGTCATCGGTCTTCTCATCGGCGGCATGCTTCCCTTTGCCTTCTCCGCGCTCACGATGGATTCTGTCTCCAAGGCGGCCTATAAGATGATCGAAGAGGTCCGCCGTCAGTTCCGCGACATCCCCGGCATCCTTGACGGCGACGCCAAGCCGGATTACAGCTCTTGCGTCTCGATCTCGACCAAGGCTGCGCTGCAGCAGATGATCGTCCCCGGCCTGATGGCAGTCATTTGCCCGCTGCTCGTCGGCATTCTGCTCGGCACCGAGGCGCTCGGCGGATTGCTAGCCGGCTCTCTCGTCACAGGCGTGCTTCTCGCCATCTATATGTCCAACGCCGGCGGCGCCTGGGACAATGCCAAAAAATACATTGAAGAGGGCCATAACGGCGGCAAGGGCTCGCCCGCGCACAAGGCCGCTGTCGTCGGCGACACGGTAGGCGACCCGTTCAAGGATACCTCCGGCCCCTCGATCAACATCCTCATCAAGCTGATGACTGTCGTCGCGCTGGTCTTTGCTCCGATCTTTTCCCAGAGCGGCCTGCTCTGATCCGCACATTCGATACCGGCTTCCCGATTGAGCGGGAAGCCGGTATTTTTTTGCTTTTAACGGGGAAAAATAAGAATCCTCTCTTGCTTTCCCAGAGATTCTTCTTTATAATACATCTGTTTTATGCATGATTCGACATTCCAGCTGCGAGGTTAAAATAGATGAAAAAGTTGTTTGGTACGCTTGCCCTTCTCTGCGCTGTTGCCATGCTTGGCATCCTTCTTTTCATGCGCTCCGATCTCTCCGGCTCCTTCCTCAACACGGACGTGAATACGCCTCCCCCCGTGGTGGAAAGCGTCGCTCCCGTCGTATCTGAGCCGGAGGCCACCCCCGAGGCAGCCGCACCTACACCGGAGCCGACTCCCGAGCCGACCCCTGAGCCTGAGCCCGAGGTGTATACGCTCAGCTTCATCGGCGATCTGACGCTGACGGGTGCGCCCGGCACGCCGGTGCATTTTGAAGCCACGATGAACGGCGATTACGGCTATCCCTTCTCCAACGTCGTGCAGTATTTCAGCGATGATGAATATACCATCGGTAATCTTGAGTGTACCTTCTCCGACCAGTATCTCTCTTCGATCGAGACCTTTTCCTTCCGTGCGCCGACCACCTCGGCCAACATTCTGCTCGAGGGCGGTGTCGACTTTGTCACAACGGCCAACAACCACTCGGATGACTTCCATACGGCCGGCAAGCGCGACACCTGGGCCACGCTCGAAGAATACGGCATCGCCTACGGCAAGAACGACGAATATCAGATCGTGACGACGCCGAACGGGCTGCGTCTCGGCATCTATTGCCAGTTCAGCAACGCCTATGGCGATTTCCGCCCCGATGAGGAAAAGGCCGTCGCCGCGATCCACGCGCTGAAAGAAGAGGATCCGGATCTCATCATCTGTGCTTTCCACATGGGCATCGAGCTGAACTACTACCCCGAGCAGAGAACGCCCGAAACGGTCAATATCTGTCGTCGCTGCATCGACGAGGGTGCGGACATCATCTACGGCTCTCATCCTCACTGTCTGCAGCCGATGGAGGAATACAACGGCGGCGTCATCCTCTACTCGATGGGCAACTTCATATTTGGCGGTTCCTCCTTCCCCTCCGACCAGGATACCGCCATTGTCCAGCTGAAGGTCGAGCGCAGCACGGACGGCACGGTCAGTATCACGGGCTATGACATCATTCCCTGCTGCGTCAGCAGCCTGCCCGTCACCGACCCAAACCTCTCCGCCGCCGTGCGCAGGCCCAAGACGGACTATAACGACTTCCGCCCGACGCCTTATGAAGAGGGTTCCGACGACTATAACCGCGCCCTGAGCAAAATCGACGGCAGCTATGCCGGGCCCGACGGTCAGGCCGATTACAGCGACTGGCACTCCCAGCATCAATAAGATACAATAACAAACGCCGCTCCTCTCGGAGCGGCGTTCTTTTCATGATATGCGGAACAGTCTCTTTCCGTTTTCAAAGGTGATTCGTTCGATCTCTTCGGGCGCGAGTCCCTTGACTTCTGCGATTTTATTAATGATATAAACCAAATTGGACGAGTCATTCCGTTTTCCGCGCATCGGCACCGGGCTCATATAGGGGCTGTCCGTCTCCACCAGAAGCCGCTCGAGCGGCGTGATCGCAAGCACCTCAAGCGCTTTGCGCGCATTCTTATAGGTCACCGGTCCGTCAAAGCCGAGATACCACCCGCGCCGCAGCAGCTCCTCCGCCGTCTCCGCGCTGCCGGAAAAGCAGTGGAACACGCCCCTCGCCGCCGGAAAGCGGCTGACGATCTCCAGGCAGTCGCCATGCGCCTCACGGTTGTGAACGATCACCGGCAGATCCAGCTCGCAGGCGAGCGCAAGCTGCGCGGCAAAGATCTCCTTTTGCTCCTCTTTTCGGCTCACGTCCCAATAGTAATCCAGTCCGATCTCTCCGATCGCCCGGCATTTTTTGTGCGCCGCGAGCTTTTGGATCTCTTCAAGAGCGCTGTGCGGATCCTCCCCCAACTCCTCCGGATGGATCCCGACAGCCGCATAGACATATGGATACTTCTCAGAGAGTGCGAGCGCCGTCTTACTGCTTATTACGTCGCATCCGGGATCAAGGATCAATCCGACTCCCTTTAACGGCATTGATGAGAGAAGCTCCTCCCGGTCTTCGTCAAAGGCCTTGTCGTCATAGTGGGCATGCGTGTCAAAAATCATCTTTCGGCTCCTTGTCACTCTGTCGGCGCGCGTTTACGCTGTCTATTATGTTCTATTTCCTAAGACTTTTCAAGTGTCGTGCCGCCATTTTCCCAAAATCTCCCGGAAAGCGGACTTCGCTCTTGCTCTTTCTCCATTACAGTGATATAATGACAGAAATTGTGAAAAAACACAGTAAAGAGGAACCCTAAATGAGCAAATCCGTTATCATTACTGCCGACAGCACCTGCGATCTCTCGCCGGAGCTTGTCGAGCGTTATTCCGTCAAGGTGCTTCCTCTCTCTATTCTTTTGGGAGATGAGAGCTACTACGATGGATTGAACTTCACGCCGGCCGATATGTATCGCCGCTATCGCGCCGACGGAACTCTGCCGAAAACCTCTGCGCCGTCCGTCCAGCGTTTTTTGGATTTCTTCCGCCCCTATCTCGACGAGGGATATGAGATCGTCCATCTCGACATCAGTTCGGAGCTGTCGAGCACCTTTTCCACAGCCTGCATCGCGGCCGAGGAGCTCGGCGGCGTCTACCCCGTCGACAGCCGGATGCTCTCAACGGGCGTCGGTCTTCTTGTGATCGAGGCGGCCGAGTGCCGTGACCGCGGCATGTCCGCGCGTGAGATCGCGGAGCATATCACCTCCCTCACCGACAAGGTGGACACCAGCTTTGTCCTCGACACGCTGGAGTTCATGTGGAAAGGCGGCCGCTGCTCCGGCGTCGCCGCGCTCGGCGCGAACCTGCTGCATCTCAAGCCCGCTCTTGAGATGAACGGTGGCAAGCTCGGTGTTTACAAAAAATATCGCGGCAATATGAAGTCCGTTTACAAGCAGTATGTGACAGAACGCCTTGCCGGCAAATCCGTCCGTCCCGGCCATGTCTTCATCACCAACTCCGGTGAGATTGAGGATGAGACGCTGCGCGAGCTGGACGAGCTTGTCCGCTCCCTCATCCCCGTGCAGGAGATCCACCACACGACCGCCGGCTGCACCGTTGCCTCTCACTGCGGGCCGAAAACGCTCGGCGTTCTGTTCATCAACGAATAAGCTGACTTATAAAAAAGCTGCACACCGTCTCGGTGTGCAGCTTTTTCTCATTTTAAGCATTTATTTGACGCTGAAGAGGATATCTCCATAGGTCGGATACGGCCAGACCTCGCGGTCGCACAGCACCTCCATCGCGTCCACGCTCTCACGCAGACGCTCCATGGCCACGAGCACCTCGTCGTGGTAAAGGCGCGCACGAACAAGCGCTTCCGGCTCGGCCTTTGCCTTCTCATTCGCCGCCTTCAAGGCCTCTGCGCGCTCCGCCGTATCACGCATCAGCTCGCTGAGCTTTGCGGCGGTCGCGCGTTCAAAGGCAGTGTTTACGCCTGCACCGAGCGCCTCCTTGGACAGCGCCGCTTCAGCCAGTGACGCGCTGTACGCGCTGACGGCGGGCAGGATATCCTTCCACACCATGTTGACCATGGTCTGCGCCTCGATCTTGACGACCTTGTTGTAGGTATCAAGCTTGATTTCATAGCGTGCTTTCAGCTCCGCCGGAGTATAGACGCGGTGCGCCGTGAAAAGCTTGGTGTTTTTCTCGCTCAGATAGCAGGGCACGCAGTCCGGCGTGGCAGGCAGATTATAAAGTCCCCTGCTCTCTGCCTCCCGGATCCAGGCGTCGTCATAGCCGTTTCCGTTGAAGAGGATTTTCTTGTGCGCGGCGATCACGTCGTGGATCAGACGGTGGAGCGCGCCCTCAAAATCCTCAGCCTTTTCCAGCACGTCTGCATACTGGCGCAGTGATTCCGCCACGGCCGTATTGATCACCACGTTCGGACCGGAAATCGAAGCCGACGCGCCCGGCATGCGGAACTCAAACTTATTGCCCGTAAAGGCAAAGGGCGAGGTGCGGTTGCGGTCGGTCGTATCCTTGGGCAGCTTGGGCATCACATGGACGCCGACCTTGATCAGTTCCTTTTCCTTGCCGCCGTAGGGCTCATCCTTTTCGATGCATGAAAGGATCTCTTCGAGCTCGTCGCCGACGTACATCGAAACGACTGCGGGCGGCGCCTCGCTGGCGCCCAGCCGGTGATCGTTCGACGCGGAGGTGACGGAGAGCCGCAGCATATCCTGATAATCGTCCACCGCCTGCAGCACCGCACAGAGGAACAGCAGGAACTGGGCGTTCTCATAAGGCGTGTCGCCCGGCTCGAGCAGATTGACGCCGGTGTTCGTCATGATCGACCAGTTGTTATGCTTGCCGCTGCCGTTGACGCCGGCAAAAGGCTTTTCGTGCAGCAGACAGACCATGTCGTGCTTGCGCGCGATCTTCTGCATCAGCTCCATCGTCAGCTGGTTGTGGTCTGCGGCGATATTTGTCGTCGTAAAGATCGGCGCCAGCTCGTGCTGCCCGGGGGCGACCTCGTTATGCTCGGTTTTTGCCATGATGCCAAGCTTCCAAAGCTCGTCATCCAGCTCCTTCATAAAGGCGGCGACGCGCGGCTTGATCGAGCCGAAATAGTGGTCGTCAAGCTCCTGCCCCTTCGGCGGCAGCGCGCCGAAGAGCGTCCGGCCGGTATAGCAGAGATCGCGGCGCTTTTCATATACGCTGCGATCGATCAGAAAATACTCCTGCTCCGGGCCGACAGTCGTCTTGACATTGGTCACGTCCTCATTGCCGAACAGGCGCAGCACGCGCATCGCCTGACGGTTGAGCGCCTCCATAGAGCGAAGCAGCGGCGTTTTCTTGTCCAGCGCCTCTCCCCCATAGGAGCAGAAGGCCGTCGGGATGCAGAGCACGCCGTCCTTGATAAAGGCATACGACGTAGGATCCCATGCGGTGTAGCCCCGCGCCTCAAAGGTAGCGCGCAGCCCGCCTGACGGAAAGCTGGAGGCGTCCGGCTCGCCCTGGATCAGCTCCTTGCCGGAAAACTCCATGATCACCTTACCGCCGTCGATCGGCGAGATAAAGCTGTCGTGCTTTTCGGCCGTGATGCCGGTCATCGGCTGGAACCAGTGGGTAAAATGGGTCGCGCCCTTCTCGATCGCCCAGTCCTTCATCGCGTTCGCCACGATGTTTGCCGCCTCGCTGTCAAGTCGCTTTCCTTCGTTGATGGAACGCTGGACCTGCTTAAAGACGTCCCGCGGCAGGCGGGAGCGCATGACGGAATCGTTGAATACCATTGACCCGAAATACTCTGTGAGCGTGTTCATAGGCGGCCCTCCGTTCCGAATTGTCAGAATAAAAGTATGTTAAGGCCAATTCTCACATTTGTCAATGGATTTTTCCGTGCTGTTGCGCTTTAGCGAGTTGTTTCTTTCCTCTTGCTACGGTATGGAAAGTATGATATTCTGAAGAAAACAGTTCCCGAAATGAGGAGGTTTTTTTCCATGATCGATCCGAAAGATGTTATGAAGGTCGAGGACGAAAACTGGGAGGAATTCAAGCAGAAGGCCATGAAGGACGAGCTATATTACAACGGTCCCGGCGATCTGCTCGACACGGCCGAGGGACGCGCCAAGTTCTGTCGTCTCAACACCACCTCGGTTTTCAACAAGCCCGACCCGGAATTCCCGGGCTATAAGATCTGGGTGTACAACCTGCAGGGGCAGGGTCTCGTCATCAAAAAGCTCTCGCGCGTCGACCACTCCGTGATGGAAAATATCGAATACGATGCCGACGGCAACGAAAAAAGCCGCTCTTACGAGCCGGCCTGATCGTTTTTCTTTTCGTGTACCCGCCGACGAGGTCGGCTTTCGATAAGCGTTCCTGTTGTATTTTGAGAAAGGAGTACCCCACATGGACAAGAAATCATCTCCATCCGTGATCGGAAAACTGGCCGCCGCGCTTGCCGTTTGTCTGGCTTTCTGGGCGCTTGACCGGTTTGCCTTACCGCATCCCATCTTCAAGGTCGTTTCGATGGCAGCGCTCGTCCTGTTCTGTGCCGGACTGCTGGTGCTGATTTTCGGTGCGATCAAGGTCGCATCTCATCGCGGCAGGACTGTTCTAACCATTCTATCCAGTCTCACTCGCTATGTCGCCGCCATCGTGATCCTCTGCTGGGGTCTGTCCCTTTTCGGCGTTGACGTCAACACCATTGTCGCCAGCGTCGGCATCGTCGCGCTCGTCATCGGCTTTGGCGCGGAAAGTCTGATTGCCGACGTCGTCACCGGCTTTTTCATGCTGTTTGAAAATCAGTATAATGTGGGCGATATCGTCGAGGTCAACGGCTTTCGCGGCACCGTAAAGGAAATCGGCATCCGCACCACGTCCATTATGGACACCGGCAGGAATATCAAGATCGTCAACAATTCCGACATGAAAAATATCCTCAACCGCTCGGACAACGCCTCGATTGCCGCCGCGTCCATCGACATTCCCTATCCCACAGATCTGGAAAAGCTGGAGCAGCAGATCCCCGCGCTGATGCAGGACATCTACAGCCGCCACCAGGACGTCATGCTCTCCGCTCCGCGCTATCTCGGCGTGCAGGAGCTCGGCGCCTCCGGCATCACGCTGAAATTTATCGTTGAGATTGAAGAGGGCAACATTTTTTCGGTTCCGCGTATCCTTAACCACGACCTGCTTCTCGGCTTTCGTAAACTGGGCGTGGAGTGCCCCTTCCCGCAGCTCGATGTCCATAACGGCTGATGCGCTATGGCAAAGATGGATCATGAATATCCGATTTGGGAGGAGTATCCTCCTGAATCAGAAGGGTTCTCTGCGCCGTGTGAGGAGGCGGAGTTTTATCCGCCCGACACGGAGAGCGAGTTTTCCCCGCCGCCGCGTCCGGACTATGCCAACCCCGATCCAGACAGGGAATTTGACCCGCCCGGTCGCGGCAGTGGGGATGCTCCCCCGTCTCGCCGCGCTCGTCGCAAAGGGAAGCGGCTGCTCTTTGCGTTGGCAGCCTGCGTGCTTGTGATCGCGACCTGGCCCGCTTCGTCTGCGAGCCGGGGCTCTCATTCGCCCGGCGCTCCCCTTGTGCCGAGCGCACCTGCCGCGACGGCCGCGACGCAGCCGTCAAGCAATCCGGGCGCGGCGCCGGAGACAGACGCTGCGCCGACGCCGAAGCCCGTCGCTGTGCCGATACCGGAGCCCACACCGCTCAGCAAGGTGCCCGTGATCACGGCCGACTTTTTCTTTTTCTCGCACGAGCACCACGCTCGCGTACACATGGACAACATCGGCGCGCTGCACTCCGTTCAGGTCACGGTAAGAGACAAGGTGCTGGACAAGCAGGCCTACGATCATTTCCTCTCCGAGGAGGAGATCGCAAGCGGCCTCTATGAGCTGCCGATGCTCTCCACAGGCGATCTGTTCATGGAGAACCTGCAGGCGTATCAGGATATCAACGCCTGGCCGGAGCTTGAACTGACGGTCAAGGCCTGGTACGAAAACGAGGCCGGCGACGGCGAGGACATGCTCACGCTTACGGTGGAGCCTGATTTTGAGCTTGGCATCGGGATAAGCTATCAGAAGCCGAGCTGGGACTGGGACGCGAATATTCCCGCCGACAGCTTTGTGGTCACCCCCTGGGAAGAGACGGACGAGATTCGCTATGTCATTAACGACCCCGACGCGGTCAGGGATCCTCTGACCTTCAGCGTCGACATCTCGTACAACGGGCGGCATGCCGCACCGGAGGAATATGAGGAGATCGTCGTGGGGGAGGAATACACCCTCATCACCGACAGTGGAGAAGAGATCCCGCAAGTCTCTTATACCAAAAAACTTGTGCTCCGCCGCCCCGACTGGATTCCCGAGGAGGGCGTGATCCATGTCAGGATTTGCCAGTATCTCGCCTCCACGGGTGAGATCTGGGTCCGCGAGACCGATTTTTCCTACACGCCGGAACCCGAGATATAAAACGTCTCTAATCGAGTAGGAGGGGCTGAATAAGCCCCGACCTCTCACACCACCGTGCGTACCGTTCAGTACACGGCGGTTCAATCGCATAAGTGCAGAGACTCG
>CACYOR010000012.1 GCA_902775985.1 Oscillospiraceae bacterium | reverse complement strand
TGCTGTATGATAGCATTCAGATAGGAAAACGGGAACTGAAAAACCGGCTGGTCATGCCGCCCATGCAGACGGACAAGACCGCCGATGGGGGCCATGTGACGCCGGAGCTGGTTCAGTATTACCGGGAGCGGGCGCTCCAGGCCGGGCCGGGCCTCATCATCACGGAGCACAGCTGCATTACCGAGGCGGGCCGCGCCGCGCCCAAGCAGCTCTCCATCGCGGAGGACGGGCGCATCGACGGGCACCGCCGCCTGAACGAGGCCATCCACGAGGGCGGCGGCCTCAGCTTTGTGCAGCTCAACCACGCCGGCAGCCAGGCCCATCCCTTCGACGGGGGTGAGACCGTCTCGGCCAGCGCGGTGCTCTCACCGCGTGTTCGGGAGGGAATCACGCCCCGGGCGCTGAGCCGCGGGGAGATTCGCGAGCTGGAGGAGCGCTTCGCCGAGGCCGCGCTCCGGGCCATCCGGGCGGAGTATGACGGCGTGGAGATCCACAGCGCCCATGGCTATCTGCTCAACCAGTTCTATTCGCCCCTGACCAACCGGCGGGAGGACGAATACGGCCCCCAGAGCCTGGAAAACCGCACCCGCTTCCTGCGGGAGACGGCGGCGCTGCTGCGCTCGGCCATCGGGGATGCGGTGCCCCTGGCGGTGCGCCTGGGCGGCGCGGACTACCTGCCCGGCGGCTCCACCGAGGAGGACGCCGCAGAGGCCTGCCGCCTGCTGGCGGCGGAGGGGATCGATCTGCTGGACATCTCCGGCGGCATGTGCGGCTTCGTCCGGGCCGGGCACAGCGAGCCGGGCTATTTCGGCTCCATGACCGAGGCCATCAAAGCAGCGGTCTCCGTGCCCGTGCTGCTGACCGGCGGTGTCACCCGTCCGGAAGAGGCGGAGGAGCTGCTGCGCTCCGGCAAGGCCGACCTGATCGGCGTGGGCCGCGCCCTGTTCCGGGATCCTCACTGGGGAGAATAAAAAGAGTTTAGCCGATATCTTCAACAAGCGCTCCGGATCCCAGAGAGGATTTGGAGCGCTTTTTGTCGGCTACGGCAGGGAAATCACCTGCCCGAAGACTTGGAGTTGCTGAACATCTTCAGGGAGAACGGGCGTGTCGTAGACAGCGTGGATTTGGTAGCCTCCTGTCCAGTGGGTTTCATCGGCGGAGACCGTTCCGGTGCTCAAAACATAGGGGATGGAGCGTCCGTCTTTGCTTAACAGCTTGAGATCCCCGGCCGCGGCATGGAATCGGCTGCTGTTTTCCGGGAGCTCAGCGTACCAGGAAGAGAGCTGCTCTTCGTCAAGCTGGCAGCGGATCACACAGGAAAAGGCGGAGAGATCGACCTCCTGAATGCGGAAGGCAAAACCGTCTATGGTACATGGCGTGTCAGGGTAAATCCTTTTTCCGCCGGATCCTGGATGCACTTCGTTAAGAACATAGGTCCAGGAGCCCTCATAGAGGCGTTCCCATCCGGAACCCACATCGTAACGGGCAATGTTTTTGAGTTCGACCGTGAAAGGCCCTGCCTCGGTCGGCAGGGAATCGAAGGAGAGAATCAGGAGGAACTGGTTTGCTTCCAGATCGTCGCTGTCTTTCTCATAGAGAAAGCGGATCTCTCCCTTGACCAAGCGGCCTCCGGCACCGAGAAGAGCGGAATCTTCAAAGCGCCAGCCGGCAAGGGGCGAGGGGACAGGACTGTCATACGCGTCATCCAAAGTCTTTAAGGTGACAAGGAAAGCGGCGCGAAGAGAAGAGCCGCTGTACAGCGTGTCAAGCGCCTCAATGGTCAGCGTGTCGTTGTCGTCAAGCACACGGCTGTTGTCGCCGGACAAAGGGGTAAGAGAATCCTCCTCATACCCGGCGGCACGCCTGAGGAACCAGGCGTCAATCGCGGGAAGCTTTACGACACCTGCGGCGGCGAGGCCAAGAAGACACAGGGAGAGAATCAAAGCGGCAGCCAAAAGGAAACGCAGTATCCGCTTTGGGGAATGGCGGAAGGCCGCCGGAGGATAGCCGGACGCTTCCGCAATAAAGCGCTCCTCGATCTCTGACATGGCGGAGAGAAAACGAAAGCTGTTTTCGTTCATAGGTCCAAACCCTCCTCTCTCAAGCTGCGGCGCAGGGAATTGCGAAGTTTATACAGGATGGTCTTTACCGTGTTCTCGGGGAGCTTCAAGCCCTGGGCGATCTGCGCAATCGAATCGAAATAAAAATAGCGGCGCACAAAAATAAAACGGTCGCGAGGCGATAAACGGCTCAGGAAATGATGGATGGCAGTTCGCAGGGCCAGTTGATCGTCAAGCGGGAAAGAGGTGGAGATTTCCTCCGCTTCGGCAGAAATCTGTGAGAGCTCAGGGGAAAAGCGCTTCTCCCGATGGTGGTAACGATAGAAATCCAGTGCGGTTGTGCGGACGATTTTACACAAATAGGCTTTAAGGCTCCGCGGCTGCTGCGGCGGTATCGTCTTCCACAGCTTCCAATAGCTGTCATCGACGCACTCTTCACAGTCACGCGGATCCTCCAATATGGCGTGCGCGAGATTGCGGGCGAGCGCGCCGTATTGCTTATCCGTTTGCGTGAGCGCTTCCTCCGAGCGCTGAAAGAACAGAGCAAGGATCTCTTCATCTTGCAAGCTGACCACCTCATTTCATAAGACGACAACAACTGAAATCCGGTTTTCCGAGAGGGTTTATTCCTGCACTTTTTTGCCCATACTCTCCGCAGAACGATCGCGGAGGGTATGCCCATGAACACACAGTTGAAAATCTGGGAGGGCGCGGCGCTGGGGGCGCTGTGCCTGACGCTGCTCGCGGCCTGCTGGGCCCAGGGACGGCAGACGGAGCTGGAGGACAATCTGATCCGCCTGCACGTGATCGCCGCCTCGGACGCGCCGGAGGAACAGGCGCTGAAGCTGCGGGTGCGGGACGCGGTGCTGGCCTGTCTGGCCCCGATGCTGGATGGGGTGACGGAGCGGGAGGAGGCCGAAGAGCGGCTCACGGCCAATCTGGACGGCATCGCCGCGGCCGCGGAGGAGGCCTCCGAGGGCCGCACGGTGCGGGTGCTCCTCGGCCCTGCCGCCTACCCGGCGACCAGCTTTCCGGGCGGCACGCTCCCGGCCGGGCGCTACGAATCCCTGCGGGTGATCCTCGGAGAGGGGGAGGGCCACAACTGGTGGGGCCTGCTCTTTCCCCAGTTGGCGCTGCCGGCGGCGGAGGGCGGCATGCAGGAGACCATGGCCCTTGACAGCTTCCGCCTGCTGACGGATCAGGAGGGCTATGAGGTCCGCTTTCGCGTGCTGGAACTCTGGGCGGACATGAAAAACCGCGTCGGAAACCGGTTGCAGTAACGGAATTTCTGGTATATACTGTCCTTATGTTTATCCTAAACCATAAGGAGAGTGCGATATGAAACTTTGCAATATTCTTGTCGAGGGCAAGACCCATCTGGCCCTGGAGACCGAGCGCGGTCTGGTGGACGCCACGGCGGCCGGCTGCACGCTGACGATGGACGAGGTCATCGCCGGGGCCGACCGGGCGGTGCTGGAGGCCTTTGCCGAGGACGAGAGCCTGCCGGTGGTGGAAAAGCCCGTCTATGCCAACGTGGTGAACAAGACCGGCAAGCTGCTCTGCGTGGGCCTCAACTATGCCGAGCACGCCCGCAAGACCAACATGCCCCTGCCCGCCTATCCGGTGCTGTTTTCCAAGTTCGACAACGCCCTGGTCCCCGCCGAGGCGCCCGTGGAGCTGCCGCCCTGGGAGAGCACCTATGACTACGAGGCGGAGCTGGTCATCGTCGTGGGCAAGACGGCCTGGGGCGTCAGCGAGGAAGACGCGCCCGATTACATCTTCGGCTACACCTGCGGCAACGACCTCAGCCTGCGCGACGCCCAGATGCGCAGCGGCCAGTGGCTCATCGGCAAGACCATGCCTGGCTTCGGCCCCTGCGGCCCGGTGATCGTGACGGCGGACTGCTTCGATCCCAGTAAGCCCAACCCCGTGCGCAGCTACGTCAACGGCGAGCTGCGGCAGAACGGCACCACCGACGACATGATTTTCCAGTGCGCCAAGGTCGTCAGCTATGCCTCCCACTATGTCCGTCTGGAGCCGGGCGATCTGATCTTCACCGGCACGCCCAGCGGCGTGGCGCTGGAGCGCAAGGACGAGGGCATCTGGCTCAAGCCCGGCGACGTGGTCGATATCGAGATCGGCGGCATCGGCACCCTAAGAAATACCATGGCATAAAAGCAAAGGCCAGCGGCAGAAAAGCCTCGCAGAGTTTTTCGCGTCGGAACGCGAAAAATCATTCAAATCCGTTTTTTCCGGGGACATGCGCCTCGGAAAAAACACTTCTCAGCCCAGAAGTGTGCGAGCGCCTTATGGGCGCGAGTGCGCGCGCTGGGCTGCGTCCCCTCTGTCGGCAAAGCCTTTTGGCTTTGCCGACAGCGTAAAGGCCCTGACCGAAGCGGTCAGGGCCTTATGCTATCTCGTGGCTTATTTGTACTCGCCGATACGCTGGAGGATATAGGGCTCTACCTCGGCCACATCCATGTCCAGCGCCACGGCCAACTCCCCGTGCAGCATGTCCTTGGCCCGCTTCATCGTGGCCTCGGCCCGGCTGCTCTTGGTTTTGCGCTCGGCCATGCGGCTGTTCAGGCCCTTCACGATGGACACCAGCGCCTCACAGGTGTGCTTCCGGAACAATTCTTTATAAAATGCGTCTACATGGTTAAAGCGGTTATCGTTGCAGATGGCGGGCGCGATGCCCGGCATGGCGTCGATCAGCGCTTCCGCCTGACCTCGGTCGATCACCGGGCGCATGAAAGCCCCGGAATCCACCGGCGCGAAGAAGGTCCCCGTGCCGATCAAAGGACTGAGATGGTAGTACAGCTTGTCCTTTGCGGCCCCGGACATGTCCAGCGGCGCCACTTTTTCCACCGTGCAGACGCCGTGTTCCCCGTATACGATTTTTTGCCCGACCGCAAACACGTTATAAATCCCCCAATCATATTCTATACACCTATATATTACCATATATTTTCCTGGATTTCCAGTCTTTTTTCCAGAAAAAACCGCATAAAATCAAGCTTTTTTAACACACAATCGATAAATGTTCATCAATTGTTTGCATTTACCCCTCTTGTTTTTTCGGCGGGAAGCGTGTATATTAGCACTCGAAAAGAAAGAGTGCTAAAACGCGCAAAGGAGGAGCTCCTATGAAGAAAGTGGAACAGCCGCGCAAACCGATGCTGATCTATGCATTCTGCGTTCTGATCCTGCTGCTGCTGGTCAATCTGCTGCTTATGCCGGCCATCACGGGACAGGCATTGCAGTCGGTGGATTACAGCACCTTCCTGAATATGGTCAAGGAGGGCGAGGTGTCCAAGGCGCAGATTGAGACGGACTATATTTACTTTGAGGACAAGGAAGAACCGGTCAATATCTACCGAACCGCCACCTTCAACGATCCGGAGTTGGTCAACCGCCTGGACGAGGCGGGCTGCAGCTTTGGACGTGTGGTCGATCGGCAGAATCCCTGGCTCATGTCGCTGCTGAGCTTTTTCGCGCCCCTGATCCTCTTTTACGGGGTCGGCGCATATGTCAGCAAGCAGTTGATGAAAAACTCCGGCGGCGTCAGCAGCGGAAACCCCTTCCTGTCCTTCGGCCGTTCCAACGCCAAGGTCTATGTCCCCTCCACCACCAGCATCAGCTTTGCCGATGTGGCCGGCGAGGAGGAGGCCAAGAGCCTCCTGCAGGAGCTGGTGAGCTATCTGCACGATCCGGCCAAGTACGCCGGGATCGGCGCGCGCTGCCCCAAGGGCGCGCTGCTGGTCGGCCCTCCGGGCACCGGCAAAACCCTGCTGGCCAAGGCCGTCGCCGGAGAGGCGGGCGTGCCGTTTTTCTCCATCGCGGGCTCCGAGTTTGTGGAGATGTTTGTGGGCATGGGCGCCAGCAAGGTTCGCGATCTGTTTGACCAGGCGGAGAAAAACGCCCCCTGCATCGTCTTTATCGATGAGATTGATACCATCGGCAAGAAGCGCGACGGACAGGGCTTCGCCGGAAACGATGAGCGGGAGCAGACCCTCAACCAGCTGCTGACCGAGATGGACGGCTTTGACGGCTCCAAGGGCGTGATCATCCTTGCCGCTACCAACCGACCCGACAGCCTGGATCCGGCACTGCTGCGCCCGGGCCGTTTTGATCGGCGCATCCCGGTGGAGCTGCCCGACCTTCAGGGGCGGATCGACATCCTGAAGGTGCATGCCCGGAAAGTCAAGCTGGCCGAGAACGTGGATTTTGAACCCATTGCCCGTACCGCGGCGGGCGCCTCCGGCGCGGAACTGGCCAACATCGTCAACGAAGCCGCACTGCGGGCCGTCCGGGAGGGCCGGGACCTGGTCACCCAGGAGGATCTTCAGGAGAGCATTGAGACGGTCATCGCCGGCTATCAGAAAAAGAGCCGCGTTTTGTCCGATGAGGAAAAGCGCATCGTCTCCTATCACGAGATCGGCCACGCCCTGGTGGCGGCCTGCCAGAGCCACTCGGCCCCTGTCACCAAGATCACCATCATCCCGCGCACCTCGGGCGCGCTGGGCTATACCCTGCAGGTGGATGAGGGCGATAAATTCCTGATGAGCCGCGAGGAACTGCTCAACAAAATCGCCACGCTGACCGGGGGCCGCTGCGCGGAGGAAGTGCGCTTCGGCTCTGTCACCACCGGCGCCTCCAACGACATTGAACAGGCCACAAAGCTGGCCCGGGCCATGGTGACCCGTTACGGCATGGATAAGAACTTCGGCATGGTGGCGCTGGAGACCCAGACCAACGCTTATCTGGGCGGGGACAATTCCCTGGCCTGCGCGCCGGAGACGGCAAAACGCATTGATGAGACGGTGGTGGCGATCGTCAAGGAGCAGCACGACAAGGCCAAACGCATTCTGGAAGAGCACCGGGATAAGCTCGACGAGCTGGCCGCCTATCTCTACGAGCGTGAGACCATCACCGGGGAAGAATTCATGCGCATATTGAACGCAGAAGAGGCATAATAAAAACGGACACAGACAGGAGGTATGCATATGACAGTCAAATTGGAGAACATTGACGCTGTGCGCGAGCGCACGGGATGCAGTTATGAGGAGGCCCGGGAAGCCCTGGAGGCCAGCGGCGGAAACGTAGTGGACGCGCTGGTCTATCTGGAACAGAAAAAGGGCCATAAGACCGAGGCCCTGCTGGAGAAGGTCAAGGCCGTGGTCAAGGAGGGCAACGTCAACAAGATCCACGTCAAGCGCAACGACAAGATCCTTCTCAGCGTTCCGGTAAACGTGGGCATTGTGGGCGGCCTGGTCGGGCTCGCGGCCGCGCCCTGGTGGGGCATCCTGGCCGCCGCCGCTGCGGCCTACGGCTTCAACGTGAAATTTGAGATCGAAAAGACCGACGGCAGCACCATCGACATCGGTTGAGTTGCTGGCAACACCCAAAAAAGAGCGCCTGAACGGGCGCTCTCTTTTGTTGACAAGCGGCTGATCCCGCTTTTATAATGGCCATCGGATAGCAAAATCAATTTTGACGGAGAGAGCGCATGCGAGACGAGGAAATTATACAGGCCGCGGTGCCCCGGCTGATCGCCTGGTATCGGGCCAACCGGCGGCCCCTGCCCTGGCGGCAGGAGCCCACGCCCTACCAAGTCTGGATCTCGGAGATCATGCTGCAGCAGACCCGGATCGAAGCCGCGCGGGAGTATTACGCCCGCTTCCTGGAGGCGCTCCCCGATGTGCGCTCCCTGGCGGAGGTGGAGGAGGATCGGCTCCTCAAGCTCTGGGAGGGCCTGGGTTATTACAGCCGGGCGCGGAACCTGAAAAAAGCGGCGGTGCAGATCGTGGAGCAATACGGCGGCGAGCTGCCGCGGAAAGCCGAAGCGCTGAGGGCCCTGCCCGGCATCGGGGACTACACCGCCGGGGCCATCGCCTCCATCGCCTACGGGGAACCGGAGCCGGCGGTGGACGGAAACGTGATGCGCGTGGTGATGCGCCTGCTGGCAAGTTCCGAGGACGTGATGGCCCCGGCCAACCGCAGGCATGTCACGGCGCTGCTGAAGGCGGCCTATCCCGCCGGAGAGGACGCGGCGCTGCTCACCGAGGGGATCATGGAACTGGGGGAAACCGTCTGCATCCCCAACGGCGAGGCGGCCTGCCTGCTCTGCCCTCTCAGCGGCATCTGCCGGGCCTTCAAAGCCGGAACCGTGCAGGATTACCCGGTGCGCAGCAAGCCCAAGGAGCGGCGCCTGGAACAGCGCACAGTGCTGCTGCTCCACTGTGGGGAGCGCTTTGCCCTGCGCCGCCGCCCGGAGAGCGGACTGCTGGCCGGGCTCTGGGAGTTTCCCAACCGGGAAGGGCGCTTCGACGCGGCGGCGGTCGAAACGCTGCTGGGGGTTCGGCTGCTGAGCTGTGAGCGCTGCGGCAGCGCCAGGCACGTCTTCTCCCATGTGGAGTGGCAGATGGAGGGCTGGCTCGCCGAATGCGAGGAGGAGCTGCCCGGCTATACCTGGCTGGACCGGGAGACGATCCGGAGGGAGTATTCGATCCCCACGGCCTTTCGAACCTATCAGAAAAAAATGATGGAACTCATACTATAAAAAGCGCTGTCTAAAAAGTAGGGGAGGCTATCAGCCTCCCGTTCTGTAACAATCAATACACCAAAAAAGGTTTGGCGAATTCGTACACAGTGCGATTTTGCCAAACCTTTTTGCCGATATTGTGGTTTTTCAAGCGGGCGGCTAATAGCCGCCCCTACGGTTCTGTTTGTGTTTTGAGATAGCCCCTTATGCGTTTCTTCAGTTTACCGGGCGGCAGGTGAAAAGGATCACCTGGCGCTCCTGGGCGATTTTCTTGAGCAGCTCCATGGCTTGGTCGAGGCGATCCTCGTCCAGATTCACCAGCGCGTCATCCAGAATCAGGGGGCAGGGCTCCCCGTCGGGCATGGCCAGCTCACACACGGCCAGGCGCACCGCCAGATACATGAGATCCAGCGTCCCGGCGCTGAGATACTCGGAATCCCGGGCAACGGCGTCGTCTTTCGTGCGGGTGCGGGCGGAGAAATCCCGGTTGATGAGCACGTCCTCGTAGCGCCCGCCGGTGACGGCGGACATGTACTCGCTGGCCAGACGGCCCAGCTGAGGCGAAAAGCGGCTCTGGATCTCCTGATCGGCCTGGCGCAGGGTGTCGATGGCCAGGCTCAGCGCGTCAAACTCCGCCTGCAGCTGTTCGTATTCCTCCCGCATGCAGCCCAGCTCGCTGGCCAGGATCATGGGGTCCCCGAAGGAGGAGACCCGGCCGTTGAGCGCGGCGATGCGCTGGGACAGGCGTTCGGCCACGGCCCGTTCGGCGGCGAGGCTGCGGCCCAGACGGGCGGCCTCGGTATCGCCGGCACTGAAATCCAGCTCCTGCAGGGCGCTCTCCTCCAGATCGCTCTGGGCGCGCTGCTGCTCTTCGAAGGCCTGCCGACGCTCCTCTTCCAGATCCTCGGCCTGGAGGACGGCGTCGTAGCGGGTCTGAAAGTCCTGGAAGGCCTTCTGAATCTCCCGCGGTGAGCTGCTGTGGTATTTCTTGAGCAGCAAGCGCCTCTCCTCCTCTGCGTCCTGCTTGAGGCGCTGGCTGCGGGACCAGAGCATCAGCAGCACCAGCGCGGCCAGGCAGAAGACGCCGGCGAAGACGATAAGGGGGATGAGTTCATAATAGGTGTAGAGGGCGGCCAGCGCGGCGGCCAGCAGGAAGCAGAGGACCATGGGCAGCAGCACCCGGCTGCCCTTGCGGGGCTGGGAGAGCTCCCGCATGCGCTCCAGATCCGTGCGCACCTGCTTTTCCAGCTGCTCCGGGTCCTGATTGCCGAAGGGGCTCTGCCGCAGCTCCTCCCGCGCCTGGGACAGCTCCGCCATGGCGGAATCGTGCTCGGCGCTGACCTGCCGCAGGGCGCCGCGGCCGCTGTTGAGGCGGTCCAGCGCGTCCTTGCGCTGGCGGCGTCGGCTGTCCATCACGGCCTGCTCCAGCTGGGCGCATTTGCGGCGGCTCTCCTCCAGCTCTTCCTCCAGCTTCTGGCTCTCGCTCTGGGAGCTCTCGATCTCATCCAGCTGGCGCTGGGCCTCGTCCATCCTGCCCTCCAGATCCGGCAGCTGGCCCCGGCGGTTGAAGCGCCGCTTGCGCTGCCAGGCGCGCAGGCGCTCGTCCGCCTCGGTGTAGGAGGTCTGCTCCTCACCGGTGGAGACGATGGAGCTGATGCGCTTTTCCAGCTCCGGGCTGCCCTTGACGGCCATGGTGCCCTGGGCGATGAAGGCCGTGCGGCGAAACACATCCCGGCTGACGCCGGTCAGCAGCTCGCCCGCGTTGGATTCGGTCAGTCCGTCCACCGGCGTGTTGGTGCCGGTGTAGGTGGCGCTGAAATCCTTCATGGGCGCGTTCTTCGCCCGGGAGGTGCGGGTGAGCGTGATGTCGCAGCGGTCGGCCGTCAGCTCCATGGTGCCCTCCATGGGCGCGCCGGACCAGGGCGCGTAGCGCAGCTTGTCCGGCAGGAAGCCGGCCTTGGCCCGCTGGGAGCTGTCCACCCCGTAGAGCATGGCCTGAATGAAGGCGCACCAGGTGGATTTGCCGCTCTCGTTGGGGGCGTAGATGACGTTCAGCCCCTCATGGAAGCTCAGCGTCTCGTTTTCCAGTTTGCCGAAAGAGGCGGTCAGCTTACGGATCTTCATGCTGTACGACCTCCTCCGCGTTGTTCAGTGCGGCCAGACCCCAGCGGGCGGCCTGTTCGATCTTCTGGCGCTCCTCCTCGCTCTCCGCCGCGTCGAAACGCTCGCGAAGCTTTTTCAGGAAGATGCCGCGCAGACTGTCCTCTCCGGCGCTCTCCCAGATGCTGCGGCGGATGTGGGTCTCATCCCGCAGCTGCAGCTCGAAGAACATCTCGTTGAGGTTAAAATACAAACGGTTCAGATCCGGGGCGGTCTCGGTCTCCCCGGAGAGGATGACCCGGTACACGTCCCGTACCGTGTCGTCCGGCAGCTGGGTGTGCACGGCGATCAGCGGGTCGACGCCGCTCACGTCCACGCGCAGGATCTCATAGCGGCGGGAGGCGATGGACACGGTTTTCAGTTCGCAGCCGCCGGCGTCGTCCAGGGTGACCAGATTCACGGTCTTCTCCCCGCATTCGTCAAAGCCCCGGCCCTCCGGGCAGCCGGGCCAGCTGTACCAGGTGTTGCCCGCGTGGCGCAGACCGCTGGCTTTATGGATGTGTCCCAGGGCCACGTAGTCCAGGCCGCTCTGCTCCAGCTCCTCCTCGCTGATGGGATCGTAGGGGGAGTTCTTCGCCCCCACCTCGCCGTGCAGGCACAGCAGCTTCCAGACCCCGGGCTCGGGCCGGGCGTTAAAGCCCGCGAGCAGGGCGGGGGAGTTCTTGTCGGTAAAGGCGGCGCCGTAGACCACGGCGTTCAGCTCCGGCAGGGAGATGCTGCGGATCGCGTTCTCGGTGAACACGTGGACGTTGTCCGGCAGGCGCAGCCGGGCGTAAGGGCTGCGCCGGGTATAGGGGTCGTGGTTGCCCGGGGCGATGAACACCGGCATCGGCATCTGCCGCAGGCAGCGCACCAGCTCCTCCCCGGTCTCGTAATAGCTGCTGTCACTGTCCAGCAGGTCGCCGCTGAGCAGGACGAGGTCCACGTCCTCGCGCACGGCCAGCTCCGCCAGGCGGCTCAGGAGCTGCCGCTGCTCGGCCCGGCGAATGGCGGCCTTCCCGGCGGGAAGTCCCTCGAAGGGGGAATCCAGATGCAGATCCGCCGCATGCAGTATTTTCAGGATCATGTCAGTCGCACCGCCTCCGCCTTCCGGCAACGGCCCGTCTCCGGGTCGATCTCAAACAGGCAGCCCTCCAGCTTCGCCGGCCCCTTGGCCGAGGCGTAGCGCTGGGGCGGGTCGCCCATAAACTTGCCGATGGACTGCTCCGGGTCGATGCCCAGAACGGACTCCGCCGCGCCGGTCATGCCCAGGTCTGTGATGTAGCCGGTGCCCTTGGGCAGCAGCCCTGCGTCCGAGGTCTGCACGTGGGTGTGGGTGCCCCAGACGGCGCTGACGCGCCCGTCCAGCAGGTAGCCCATGGCCCGCTTTTCGCTGGTGCCCTCGGCGTGAAAGTCCACCAGAATGATTTTTTCCTTGATCTCTTCCATATATCCGTCCGCAATCACAAAGGGATTGTCGGTATTGGTGTCCAGGGTGAAGCGGCCCATCAGGTTCAGTACGCACACGTCCCCGAAGGGCATGGAGTAGGCGGCAATGCCGCGGCCCGGGCACTGGGGGCCAAAGTTGGCCGGGCGGAGGATCTTGCGCCGCTCGTCCAGATAAGGGCGCAGCTCGGTCCGCGTCCAGGTGTGGTTGCCCAGGGTGATCACGTCGGCCCCGGCCCGGAAGATCTGGTCGGCCTGGCGGGGCGTGATGCCCACCACGTTGGCGTTTTCCCCGTTGACCACGACGAAATCAATGTTGTTTTCCTTGCGATAGGCCTTCAGGCGCTTATCCAGAAAGTCCAGTCCCGGCTCTCCGCACACATCGCCCACGGCCAATACTTTGATGCTCATACACCTGCCTCCTTGAGACAGAAATATTTTTACACAATAGTATACCACATATTGCCTGCGTACCGCAACGGCAAATCTGGGCATACTGGAAATAACAAAGAGAAAGGAGAATCAGACATGAACAAGAAACTCTACACGGGTATCGGCGTAGGCATGGCCGCGGCGGCCTCCATCGCCATGATGACCTGGCCCACCAAGGCCCGCAAACGCAAGGCCGCCGTGAAGGCGCTGGGCCGGGTGGCCGACGACCTGAGCGGCGCCATGAGCGCGATGAAGATGAAAATTTTTTAAAAAACCTCTTGCATTTTACGGGCAGCTGTGCTAATATAATCAAGCTTTCGGAAAACCGATATGCGCGATTAGCTCAGCTGGATAGAGCGTCTGGCTACGGACCAGAAGGTCAGGGGTTCGAATCCCTTATCGCGTGCCAAAAAGTTCCTTATTTCGTGAGAAATAAGGAACTTTTTGCATTTCTACGGGTAATTTATAGCCTCTGAAACCGCCTGACCCAAACGCCGACCCATTCTGGCGCGCGTAGCGGAAGGGATCAGAGATGAAACCGCAATTCCCAGTAGTATCAAGGCTTTGCGAGTTTAGGCGGGATTTTGCGTTTGACGGGCACAAGTGATTTTTGCGCTGTCTGGGTCAGCCGTATGGGTCAAGCTCCAAGCCCACAAATGCAGGCGCGTCAAGGGATTGCGGGATATCCTGCAAACTCACTGTGCAAAATACATGGGTCAGGACGCTGTATTTCGGGAAGTTTTCAGCTTTTCACGGAAACTTTCTTTGCTTTGCAACGCAATCCATGAGCGTAGAAAAGTCTGTCAGAATAAATTTCGGCAGGAGACCGGCTCGTGAAATACAAACTCCTGACCACATTGGCGACCCATTCCAGCGATGAAATACTTTGGGGAAGGTTTTTCATTGTATAGCGAGGCATTTTTTACATAGCCGGATCGAATATAAAAACTTGGAGGCTGGGATGACCAGCCTCCAAGTTTTCAGCAGCATCATACCGCACCCGACAGGAACCCACCCACCTTGTCGGCCGCATCCTTCTTCATGGCGTTGGTGATGTGGCCGTAGGTGTCCAACGTGAAGCCTGCGGAGTAGTGGCCGAGGAGACCGGAGAGGGTTTTCACATCCACGCCGTTTTGAAGCGCCAGGGTTGCGAAGGTATGGCGCAGGTCGTGGAAGCGCACCTGCTCCAGCCCTGCTCGTTTCAGTACCCGGTGCAGCATGTTCAGTACGCTGTCCGGCGAGATTGGTCCGCCGCTGGGTGAGGAGAACACATACTCGCTGAAGCCCTTTTCCCGGTCCTGCTTCTCTTTCAGCACCTGTGTCAGCTCAGGCGGGATTACGATCTGCCGGTAGGCATTTTTCGTTTTCAGCGGGGATTCCTGCACCTTCCCGCCGGTGCGGGTGATCTGGCAGTGGATATCGATGGTGTTGCTGTCGAAGTCAATGTCCGTCCACTTGAGCCCCAGCAGTTCTCCCCGACGCAGACCCGTCGCCAGATCTGTGAAGTACAGCTCGAACACACCTGAGCGCTTTGCCTCCTCGAAAAACTTGCTGAGATCTTCCAGCGGGAGCGTTTTCATTTCTACCTTCTCTTTCTTGGGAAGAATGCAGTCATCGGTAGGATTGGACACAATCAGCTTTTCCCTCACTGCTCGATCCAGCGCATGGGATATGAAGAAGTACATGTTGCGGATGGTCTTTGCGGATAAGCCAGCTGGCTTCTTCTCCGACTCCTTCCGTTGCACCCGTCCCGCTGTGCGCATGCGGTTGAAGAAGAACTGCACGTCGTGCATGGTCAGATCTCTGAGCTTCATGCTCCCGATCTCATCATTCTTGATCTGGTTGTTCAGGAAGCCTGTGTAGTTTGTCATGGAGGAGGGGCGCAGATAAACGCTCCCATAATTGTCCAGCCAGTATTGCAGCCACTGACAGAGCGTGAAGCCATTGGCACGGCTCACATCCAAAGCTCGCGCTTGCTCGATGGCGGCTTTCAGCTTTTCTTTGACTTCGCCCTGGGTTTTGCCCAGTACATTTTTGTAAATGCATTTCCCGGTTTCGGGATCGTGGCCTACCGTGTAGCGCCCTTCCCAGCGACCATCCTTGCGCTTGCGGATGCTGCCCTCACCGTTTGCCCGTTTGCCCTTTGCCATTTGTTCCACCTTCTTTCTTTAGCAAACACAAATACCACAGAACACAGATAATAGCTACTGTTTTATTCCCCAGCATCCGAACTTCTACCATTTACCCAAGAAGCGATCCCGTGTTCTTTGGCATTTTGACTAGCCCGCTGCCGACGCTCCTCATCATAAGGCGGAACTAGGCGAATGCTGAACCGCCCCTTTTCAATTTCGAAGCCCAGACCGCCCTGACCGTCGTCTTCTGTCTGGTGACAGCAGGTAGGATATTTTTCCGCGTAACGCTGTAGCCGTTTGCGCAGGGCTGTGTTGTGCGTGAAGATTTCGACAGTGGAACTACGCTCATCGAAAAAGATGCTGGTGGTTTTCTCATGCTTGTGCAATCCGGTTCTCATGTCTCGACGCTTCGCTGCCACTTCACGGCGTCCTCCATGGAGAACATTCCGTGGGTGCGTTTTACTTCTTTGACGCACTCCCCGCGCAAACGGGCGAGAGACAGATCATCAATTTCAAATTGGAACGCAAGGATATTCATCATGATCGACATTTCCACCGCCAGCTTGAACAGCAGCTTGTTCTCCCGGTGATCGCTTTCATAAACGATGGAGCGCATGTTGGACAGGAAAGCGTTTGGAAGATACGAGGCGTCATTGTCGGCGTTGATACGGCCGACATAATATTGAATCGCTTTCTCAATGAATTCTGACTGTGTGCGGCAGTCAGCTTTTTTATAAGTACTCTTTACTAACTCTAATGTACCCGGGCGAGCCCAGAGTTGAAATTTTCTTTTATCTTTCGGTGTAGGCATGGTTTATTCCCTCCCTAAATCAGCAACCATCGTCAGAAGCCCGCAATCATGGGCTTTTCAGAGTGAGCAACCGACACATTTTTTGAGCTTCGGTTTAGCAACCCACCCTGGATTCTGCATTTTGAAACGGCAGAAAGCTTTCTGCGGCGGGCGTTGCCCGACGCTGTGGTTGCGAGGGGCGGGAATCGCAACCCACCCCTCTTTGTCCTGCTTGATTTTCCATCGGCCAAATTTCGGCCTGTTTTTTGTGACCACGCATTAGGATGCGTGATCTGTGAACTGCACAGCGAGTGGAGTATCGGGATGTCTTTCATTATATTTTTCGACGCGGGCCTCAGCAGCCTGGGCCTCTGCCGCCGCAACAATTTGATCTATCTGCTTCCACTGATGATGCTGTGCCGCTTCCCGGAACGGACGAATGGTGAAGAGCTGCACACCGTTTACGTACTTCCCGTCCTTCTTCATCGACGTTGGCTCACGATAGATGAGTCCAGCCTTTTCCAACTCACTCAGGGCGTTGGCGACAGTCTTCGGAGACTTGATCCCCACGGCGGCACCGATGGTCGCGTACTTGGCCCAGCAAATATATTTCTTTCGATCCTCTATACGAAGAAGATACGCGTAGATTGCGATGGCATCCGCAGAGAGACCGAGAGAAAATATTTCGTTGGGCATGCTGAAGTAGTGCCCTTCCATGTACGCCGGTGAGGCTTTGCTCATCGACACCTCCGAGACTTTTCCTCGGCCCATCGAATGAACTGATCCTTCGGCACGACGATTCGGTTGCCGATGTTGATGGAAGGGAAGTCCTCTTCATGAATCAGCTCGTAGCAGCTGGAGATGGAGATCCCCAGTACCTTTGCCACGGTTTTCGCGTCCAGGAACAGCGGCAGCTCACAATAACTTTTGTAGTTCGACTCTTTCATTTGCAATCCTCCCTATTCATTTTTCAAGGTTCATACGATTTTTGCGATGCAAAAAAAGAAACATGTGAGGGGCATCGCATGCGGAGGCCGGGCGTTGGACACGATTCTCACCTCCCGGAACAGATTGCAGAGTCACCTTTTCCTCTGCAACCAAATTGTAACAGATTAGATGTCCGATAAAACGGACAGTGAATCGGAAACTTTTTCCTACCTGATACGTCTCGCATGGTTAGCCACAAAAACAAACTGCCCGCCGTGATGGATATCGAGTTCACGGCGAGCGTATTTCCTTGTCTATGCAAAATGAATTTTGTGCCGGGTGCAATCCAAATCCGGACCAGGAATTGATAAACCATGTCCACCATGATATACTTTGAGAAAAGATTTTGCTTTGTGTTGACCGCGGAAAGGGAAAGCTAGCATGGACGATGATTACAATTTTTCGAAGAGGGTTCCGCTGGAGGCGGTGATCAGCGGAATCGAGATGGCATCCGATACTTTTACCTATTTCCTTGACCTGGAAACTATGGAGCAGGTATCTGTGGCGGATTATTCGATGACGGGGATCGACGATTCCGAAACGATTAAACGGATCGAAGTAAATTCGAAACGTTTTCTGCGTCTTCCCACTCAACACGAGATACATGGGTATCGCATCATGGAGAATTTCGTTCACTCGCTAGAGGATGGTGAGGAAAAGCGGGCGCTGATGAGAGCAATCGTTGGTCGCGGCGCGTTCCGCCATTTCAAGGATGCATTGCTCCGCTATGGCATCCGCCAGCGCTGGTTTGATTTTCAGGCTGCAGCATACAGAGACCTTGCGATCCGCTGGTGCAAGGATCACGATCTTCTATACATGGAGAACGGCGTTGCCCCTATTGAGATCCATGTCCTAAACGAAAGTTTTTCTGTCTGCAAGGTGGAGGACTATAGCAAGGTAGATCTGGACAGTCCGTTTTGTTTCATCGGGAAGACGGATGAAGAGAATTCACTTGTCTGCCTGACTGAGGATGTCCCGGAGAACACTTACGGGCGTGACGACGGATGGCGAGGCTTTCGCGTCGCGGGAGTTTTAGATTTTTCTTTGATCGGAATCCTGTCCAAGCTCTCAACGGCACTCGCAGAGAACAGGATCGGCATTTTTGCCGTGTCCACCTACAACACAGATTACATCTTTACGAAAGAGGAAGACTTCGGCGCGGCGCTTGCTGCGCTGTCCGAAGCCGGAATTGAGATTATTTGATGGCAGAAAATACAGGATGTATTCACCATGAACAATGCAATTCTTGACGCAATTAAATCCAGATGGAGTATCCGAAAGTTTACGGTGGAACCGCCGAAGAGGGCAGACCTTGAACAGATTGTTGAAACCGGCCTCTACGCCGCCACCGGTAAGGGCGGGCAGTCATCCATCATTGTTGGTACAGGATTCTGTGATACCTTGAAGCCGATCTCCAGCATGCGGGCGAGTCGGCAGAATTTCCGGTGCAGATAGAAGAACTGGTGGCGCAGGAAGGGCTTTTCGGTCTGTGGGTGAAGGAAGACGGTTCTGCTTTCCGGATGATCTTCTTTTTCTGCCGTCAGCAGTTCACAGGCTTCAGTGGTCAGCGGATAATCCCGGTGCTGACCATAGATGACCTTTTCGGATAAATTTACAGCGGCCCACGGCAGTGAGATCAGCTCGCTTTGCCGTAGGCCGCTTCGCAGTCCGATATAGAAGATGGGATAGACGCCGTCATCCATGGCGCAGTTGAGATAGGCTTGCAGATGCGCTTTTCGGAGTAGATCCTTATGTTTGCAGTACATGGTATCGTACCTCCTTGTCGTCAGAACGACACCATAAGGTCGTGTGGTCTCGTGCCTCGGCCACAATGACCGATGGTGTTGTTCTTCTTCCCCCAAGCGGAGTCCCTCCGGGCTTCGCTTGGGTTCTCGTAGGAGACACAACACCACAGGCATGCGAGAATAGCTACTGCAAGATTGAATGTTTTTCGGCTAATTTTCAGCGTGATAAGTAGTTTTTGCCAAACTTTTTTCGGGTTATGATCCGAAGAAAAAGGGCGATTTTTTGATGGCGGAGGTCAGTTTGATCTACGGTTCGTTTTGCCCATCTCCATTCAAAATCACGCAATACCTGCGGGCAGCTTTTCTTTGCTTAGCAAGGGATATATTGTGTTCTCCACATGTTTATGAGAGTCTTTCCCGGTTCAAAAGCCTTCTGTTTTTCCTTGGGGAAGACTTTCTCCCGGCGCTGGATGCGCTCTGCACCATCGAACATCGTCCAGTTGAATTTACTGTAATCGGCCACCTGTTGGGTTTCCCCGCAGATCATTAGCTTTGTGGGACCCACGAAGGTTTCCAGAGATTTCTGGTAGCCGCGAAGTATCTTTTTATATCCGATCATCGGGTAAGCGGCAGTGGGCGTGTTACTGGTCATAATAAGCAGCACGGGGATCTGCTTTTCGTTGCAGCTCACGCGCTCCTTCTGATAGGTCAGTTACTGAAACAGCTACCGTTCATACACGGCGCGAAAGTCCGCGCTTACATCCCCAAAGTAGTTGGGAGTGCCGAGGATCAAGCCATCGGCGTTTCGGATGGCCTCCAGCACCGGCGCCAGCCCATCCCGACAGACGCATACGCCTTCGTGTCCCGGGCGCTTACATCCAAAGCAGGAAATGCAGCCGGTGAACTTCTCCAGACGATAGAGGTCAAATTTCTCTATGATAGCCCCGTTTCCCTCCGCGCCGCGGGCCGCTTCTGTGACCAGTATATCGGTGTTCCAGCCCATGCGGGGGCTGCAGTTGATGGCGACGATTTTCTTCTGCATCATAAGCTCCTTTTGTTCCGCCGGATCGCAGCCAGCCGATCCATATCCCCAAGCTCAATGGCCTGTGTCAGCGCGGCCAGGATTTTGTCCTTGCGCGCCAGAAAGTTTGGCCCGGTCAGATTAGCGGCCACGGTGTGATGGGTGATGAAGGAGCAGTCACAAGTAGTTGGACAGGAAGATATGGACGGACGCAGGATTCTTTGCGTGCTCCCGTTTCAGAAGTTCCATGGTTTCCGTATCTAGTCTGAGCTTTTTACTGCCTATCTTTTTACCGCCTGTTGTGATATAATTATAAAAAAGCTGGCAGAGGTGTGAAATGTTTCGAGAAGAACTGTTTGACGGATATGTAATCTGCTGTGACGTGATCCGGATGGGAGAAGACTATACTCTTGCAGTCTACGGTGGAGGCAGGCCCCATGTGGGAAGCGTGGTCATGGCCATTGCCCGGCCTAGCCTGAGCGGGGAAGGGATCAGCGCCACATCTTCGGTGCTCAATGGCGTGGGCCACAAGGATGAGGCTATAGGCCGCATCTTTGCCGAGGCAGTGGCAAAGGCGAAGCGCTGCACGGCGGTTTGCTCCTGCGGTATCCATGTAGATAATATCAGCCCTGAGCAGCTTCTGAGGGTGCAGGGTTGCTGTGACCGATTACTTCAGCGAGTATTGATAGAGATTAACGAATAAGCCGCAGAATGAATAAATGTAATCTCCGCACGCATTTGCTCGTGCTTATATCGGCGTGTTTTTAATGTGGAATATGACAATCGCACCATCAAAGCACTTCCGCTTTGATGGTGCGATTTCATTTTGTCACTTGAGCGATGGCTGCGGTCCGGAAAACAATTAGGCGAATTTTTTCGCTGATGTGCATCATTTTCAATTCATTTTGAGTAAAAAGGGAAAATACAAAAAAGAGAAAACAGCAAAAGAAACAAAAATGTGTCCCTCGGTTTGACAATTTTGTAGAATTTTTTTGTATAAACGAATCGGAATTGGATTTATCGAATTAAAATCAAAAAGGAAAGGGGAATAATGCTAAAATAGAGCCAGTACAAAGGTACGTCGCGATAAACCTTTTGTCCCCGGCCGATGCGCACGGCCGCGGGATACTCCGAAAAAAATGAGAGGAGAGAATTGGTTATGGCAAACAACGGGAAAAACGATAAGCTGAAGAAAGCCGTATACCTCGTCCTGATCTTTGCTGGCTTCGCAATTTTGAGAAATTTTGTGCCCTCCGGTCTGGACCAGGCGGGATGGGACGGCTTCCTGGTGCTGTTTGTGGCGGTCCTTCTGTGGCTGACAGAGGCGGTGCCCATGGCAGTCACGGCGATTTTCGTGCTGTTCTTCGGCGCTTGGGTGGGCTTTGAAACAGAGGGCACCATCCTGGCAAACTTCGCGTCCACAGGCCCCTTCTTCCTGCTGGCCGCGATGATCATCGGACAGATCTTTTCCAAGGTCGGTCTGGGCAAGCGCATCTCCCTGTACGTTCTGCCCGCCTTTGGCAACAAGGCCAAGGCGGTGCTGCTGGCCGTCATGCTTGGCACCTGCATCGTCTCCATGTTCCTGGCGGACATCCCCACGGCACTGGTGTTCTTCGGCCTGTGCATGCCTATTCTGGAGCAGAACAACTGCAAGCCCGGCGAGTCCAAATTCGGTAAGGCCATCATGCTCGGCATTCCCGTCGGCGCCGCTATCGGCGGCATCGGCACGCCCGCCGGCAGCGGCATGAACGCGGTCACCATGTCCCTGATGAAGAACATCGTGGGCGTGGAGGTCAGCTTCGCTCAGTGGTCCCTGGTGGGCGTCCCTGTGGCGGTGGTGAGTACGGTTCTGGCCTGGCTGGTGCTCTGCTGGCTGTACAAGCCCGAGATCGACGTGGTCAAGGGGCTGGACTCCCTGAAGGAGGATCGGAAAACCATCGGCCCGCTGCGCGGCGATGAGTTGAAATTTACCATTGTTTTCGCTATCATGATCGTGATGTGGTTCATCCCCAAGAGAACCGGCATCGACATGTATATGACCGCCTGGGCCGGCATCTTCGTCATGTCCCTGCCTGGCATGAACATGGTCGATTGGAAGGACGCCAGCAGCAAGATCGACTGGTCTGCGTTCCTGATCTGCGGCGCCGCCACCGCGCTGGCGACGGTGGTCGCCAACCTGGGCACCGGCGAGTGGCTCAGCGGCATTCTGGCAAATCTCTTCCTGTCCAAGGTCGCGGGTATGGGCATCCTCGTGCTGGTTTTCGTCATCAATATCATGATGATGGTGGGCCATTACCCGATGCCGCAGGGCGTCTCCCTGGCCGGCCTTTGCCTGCCGGTGGTCGGCGGCCTGGCCGTCACGCTCGGCGTCAACCCCATTGTGATCTGCCTGCCCGTCTGCATGTCCACCAGCATGCTTCTGCTGGTGCCCATTGATCCCACCTGCTTTACCACCTATTCCGGCGGTTACTGGAAGATCAAGGACATGATGGGCTCCGGCGTGATCATCACCCTCTGCTATGTGGTGGTGGCCTCCGTTTGGACGGCGGTCGTCGCCGGGCTGGGGCTTCTGAGCTGATAAACCCGGATCGGCCGCAGCCGATCGGGAAAATGATATGGAGGGAAGCCAATGTTTCAACTTGATTCCGTAGACGAGGCCATTCTGGACATTCTTCGGGAGGATGGCCGCTGCAGCTACTCTGAAATTGCCGAACGCGTGCATCTGTCCCGCGTCGCGGTGCGGGAGCGAATCAACACCATGAAGGAAAACGGGATTATTCTCGGCTTCACCGCCATCATCGACGCCAAGGCGTTCCAAAAATACGCCGGCATATACATGGACATTGAGGTGGAGCCCAGGATGATCGACCATGTGGCCCACGAGCTGATGAAGCTTCCGGAAATCGCGATCGTTTCCCAGCACACGGGCACCACCGGCCTGCATGTCCATGCCTACATTGACAGCCTGGAAAAAGTTTCCCAATACATGGAGGACAAGGTGTACTCCATAAACGGCGTGAAAGGGGCCGAGGTGCAGCTGCTGATCCATCAATACAAGACCACGGCATATATTGCCAGATATCAGGAGTGAGACTCGGCCCGTTATTTCGAGGAGGACATGAATTATGTGGGAATTTAAATTTTATTCCCGCGGCGGACAGGGCGCTGTAACCGCCGCCAAAATATTGATCAATGCGGCAATTCTGGAGGGCAAGTTCGGCCAGGCCATTCCGTCCTACGGCCAGGAGCGCAAGGGCGCTCCCGTGTATACCTATGCCCGCATCGCGGACGGCCCCATTGAGGTGAAAAGCTATGTTTACCGCCCCAACTGCGTGATCTGCTTCGATACCAGTCTGGCGGATCTGGGCATCGACATTACCGAGGGCGTCCGCCCCGGTTCCACCCTGGTGGTCAACACTAACAAGGACTTCAGCTGCGACGCCTTTGAAACGGTCTGCGGCATCGACGCGGACACGATCACCCATGAGATGCTGGGCGAGGTGCCGCCCAATGTGGCAATGCTGGGCGCGCTCGCCAAGGCCACCGGCTGCGTCTCCATTGAGAGCCTGCTGAAGGCCATCGAAGTAAAAATCCCCGGAAAGGCTGGTGAGATGAATGCAAGAGCTTGTAAAGCAGCGTACGAAAATGCTTGAGACCCTGCCCAAAATTGTCGGGCCGGTGTCGGTTAAGGTCTCCGATGTTCACACCGGCGTCTGGCGTTACCGCCGGCCGGTCATCCGCCATGACGACTGTATTCGCTGCGGCATCTGCGCGGAGTACTGCCCCTGCGGCGTAATCGAGAAGGCCGAGGTCATGACCGTCGACTACACCTACTGCAAGGGCTGCGGCATCTGCACGGTCGAGTGTCCCAAGAAGGCCATCGACTTTGTTCTGGAATCTGAATTTGAAGGGGAGGGAGATCAGTAATGGGTGTGATTAAAGCTCTGGACGGCAACGCCGCCATCGCGCATGGCGTAATGCGTTCCAAGGTGCAGCTGGTCGCGGCGTATCCCATCACGCCGCAGACGCCGATTGTGGAGACGATCTCCTCCCTGATCGACACCAAGCAGTACGACGCCACCTACATAACCGTAGAATCGGAACACTCGGCCCTCAGCGCCGTGATCGGCGCCGCCTCCACCGGCGTGCGCACCTTCACCGCCAGCGCCTCCCACGGCCTGGCTCTGATGCATGAGGTGACCGGCACCTGCTCGGCCTCCCGCCTGCCCGCTGTCATGGCGGTCGTCAGCCGCGCCATCCCCGGCCCCATGTGCCTCTGGTGCGACCACTCCGATATCATGACGCAGCGGGATCAGGGCTGGATCCAGCTCTTCGCCAAGAGCCCGCAGGAGGCGCTGGACTTTATCATGATCGCCTATCGCACCAGTGAGGACGAGCGTGTCCTGACGCCCACGATGGTGGACATCGACGGCTTCTTCTGCTCCCATTTGACCGAGCCGGTGGACGTGCCCACCGAGGAGGAGGCGGAGCGCTTCATCACCGACTTTAACCCTGTCAACGCGGTGCTGGATCCGGAACTGCCCTATGCCATCAACAACCTGACCTCCCCCGCCATCTTCACCGAGATCAAGCGCTCCCAGGATCTGGGCATGCGCGCCGCCGCAGGCGTTTTGGACGAGCGTTTTGAGCAGTTTGGCGAGCTCTTCGGACGCCGCTACGGGCGGATCCTGTGCGAGAACGTTGAGGATGCGGACACGGTGGTGGTCTGCATGGGCTCCATGGCCGGCACGGTGCAGCATGTGGTCCGGCAGCTACGCGAGGAGGGAAAGAAGGTCGGTATCCTGCGCGTTGTCGCCTTCCGGCCCTTCCCGGCGAAGGAGGTCGCGGAGGCTTTGAAAAACGCGAAAAACGTCGCCGTGATCGACCGCGTTTCCGCCATGGGTTCCTTCGGCCCCCTGTATGAGGAGGTCCTGGCCAGCATGCGCCTCGGCAGGCTCGACGCCAACGCCTACAGCTTCGTGGCCGGCCTCGGCGGACGGGATATCTGGGAACAGACCGTGGAGGACGTGATCGCGAGGACGGAGGAGCTGGGCGCTGAGAACTCGGTCTGCGACGCCCCGATCTGGATTGACCTGAAAGAAGAGGAGGTAGTGACAAATGGCTGAACTGGATCTTCTGAGCAAAGGCATGACCACCTGCCAGGGCTGCCCGATGGAGCTGATCGGACGTTCCGCGCTTGAGGTTCTCGGCCCGAAAACGATCACCATGACGCCTCCCAGCTGCTCGGCCATCCTGACCGGCAGCGGCGACGAGACCGGCTGGGGCATCCCCTCGGTGCAGACTGTTCTGATGAGCCTGCCCGCGTTTGCCTCCGGCGTCTCTGAGGCCCTGAAAATCCGCGGCATGGACGATGTGACCGTGATGGGATTTGCCGGCGACGGCGGCACCTTTGATATCGGCCTGCAGTCCCTCTCCGGCGCCATTGAGCGCGGACACAAGGCCATCTATATCTGCTACAACAACGAGGCATATATGAACACCGGCGGCCAGCGCTCCAGCGCGACGACTCTGGGCGCCTCTACCAAGACCACGCCCACCGGCAAAAAGGAGGTCAGCAAGAATATCGACTTCATGCTGCTCCATACGCCCCTTGCCTATCAGGCGACGGCCTCTGTGGGGAATATCCGGGACTTCAAGCGGAAGCTGGCAAAAGCGGCAACCAAGGACGGCCCCTGCTTTATCCATGTGATGACTCCCTGCCCCTCGGGCTGGAAGTTCCCCGCCGACCAGACCGTCCAGATCGCGAAGCTCGCGATCAAGAGCGGCATGTGGCTCCTCTTCGAGCGGGAAGACGGGAAAATCACCATTAACCAGAAACCGACAAATTTTGAGCTGATTCCCGAATACCTGTCCCGTCAGAAGCGTTTCAACCGCATCAACGACGAGATCACTGCGCAGATCATCGAAGAGGCGAAGACGCGCTATGAGACCCTGCAGCAGCTGTCTCAGCTCGCCTGCCTGTAACACATCGGAATGCGCAGAATAGACACTATTCTGCGCATTCTTGCATCCATTCGAAACTTATGAGGACGGGGGAAAATCAATGGCAAACATCATTTCAGTGCGAGAGGCGGCGGACCTGATCCATGACGGGATGACCGTCGGCATCAGCGGCTTTGGCGCCTTTGCCTCGCCGGACAGCATCCTGGAGGCGATTGGCGACAAATTCCGCCGGGAAAACACGCCGCGGGATCTGACCATCGTTTCCGGCGTGGCGCCGGGCGACTTTGTGGAGGACGGCTGCGGCCTGTCCAAGATCCGGGATGAAGGGATCATCAAAACCCTGATCGCTTCCCATCTGCGCATGTCTCCCGCCATCGGGCGCGCCTGCAGCGAAAACAAAATCGCGGCGTTTTCCATGCCCCTTGGCGTTTACGGCCAGCTGATGGCCGCCATCGGCGGCAAGCGGCCCGGCATTCTGACTCATGTGGGCCTGCATACCTACGCCGACCCCAGACAGGACGGCTGTATCATGAACGAGGCCGCCAGAGAACAGGGGCGGGAGATCGTTCAGCTGGTGAACATAGACGGCAGGGACTATCTGTTTTACAAGGCATTCCCCATCGACGCCTGCATCCTCCACGCAAGCTACGCCGACGAGCTGGGCAACGTCTCTCTGCAGGACGAGCCGGTGCACGGCGATCTGCTGGAGCTGGCGTCGGCGGTGCACAATAACGGCGGTATCGTGATTGTGGAGGTCAAGGAGATCGTCGGCGCCAACACCCTGGATCCGCGGCACGTGCTGATTCACAAATCCATGGTGGATTACATCGTCAGAGCCGGGAAGGGGGATAACGCCGCCCTGGCCTACGAGCCCGCCATGATCGGCGATATCCGGGTTCCCACCGAGGGCTCGGTCAAGCCCCTGAAGCTCAGCTACAAGAAGGTCATCACCCGCCGGGCGGCCATGGAGCTGCGGAAGGGCGACCTTGTGAATCTGGGCATCGGCATCCCCGCGGGGGTGGCCAACGTGGCCAACGAAGAGGGCCTCAGCCAGCAGGTCACCCTCTCGCTGGAAACCGGCGTCTATGGCGGCGTTCCTCTGGACGGGCCGCTGTTCGGCGCCTCCGTCAATCCGGATTCCATCTCCCGCTCCGCGGATATGTTCACCGCCTATGACGGCGGGGCCCTGAATATGACCGTGCTGGGCGGAGCGGAAATCGACCCCAGCGGCAACGTGAACGTGTCCAAATTCTCCGGGCGCTGCGTGGGCCCCGGCGGCTTTGTGAATATTTCCCAGAACACGCCCAAGGTCTGCTTCGCCTTCTCCTTCACCTCCGGCAAATGCGATATCCGCGTAGAGGACGGAAAGCTGAATATCGTCCAGGACGGCGGCGGTGTGAAATTTATTCGGGATCTGGATCAGATCACCTTTTCCTCCACCTTCGCCCGGGAGACGGGGCAGATGGTGCTGTTCATCACCGAGCGGGCCGTGTTTGAAATCCGCGATGGCCGCCTGACCCTGACGGAGATCGCGCCGGGCGTGGATCTGCAGAAGCATATTCTGGATCGGATGGACTATGTCCCGGAAATCGCGGAGGATCTCAGGCTGATGGATGAACGTCTTTTCCGTCCGGAAAAGATGGGGCTGCGTTTTTGAGCATGAAGAAGCTCATCGTCGGTATCAGCGGCGCGGACGGCCTGCAGATGGGGATTCGTCTGCTGGAACTGCTCCGGGATCTCCCCCATGTAGAGACGCACCTGGTGACGACGCCGAACGCGGCGCGCATGCTGCCCTGCGTGTGCGGTATGGAGCTGCGGCAGGTGCGGGAGCTGGCGGATTACTGCTATGATCCCCGCAACACGGAGGCCGCCATTGCCAGCGGATCCTTCCAAACCGACGGCATGATCGTGGCGCCCTGCAGCATGAGAACCCTGGCCGCAATTGCCGCCGGGCTTTCGGACAACCTGCTGACCCGCGCGGCCGACGTGTGCATCAAGGAGCGCAGGAAGACCGTGCTCCTGACCAGGGAGACGCCTTTGAGCCTGATCCACATCCGAAACATGGAAAGCGTCACAGCGGCGGGCTGCGTGGTGCTGCCGCCGGTATTGACGTTCTATTCCGGGGCGCAAACTGCCCGGGATATGGTCGATCATATCCTGGGAAAGGCGCTGCTGCAATATGATATTACGCTTCCGGGCTTTCGGGCCTGGGAGGGAAAGTAGAGGTATCGCAATGGATTTGAAGGATTGTCTGGTAAAAATGGAACAGGCCGGCCGGCTGACGCACGTGAAAACCCAGGTGGACGCCGTTCACGAGCTGGCGGGCGTGGCCGCGGCGATGGAGGGCGGCAAAGCGCTGGTATTTGATCGTGTCAGAGGATATGATTACCCGGTCACCACGGGTATGTGGTGGAATCGGGAAAATGTGGCCGCGATTTTCGACACGCCGGCGCCGGAGCTTTCAGCCCTGTTTGCAAAGGCGATCACCGCTCTGCATCAAGCCCCGGTGGCGCCCGTGCTGGTGGAGGACGCGCCTGCCCAATACGAGTTTATGGAGCGGCCGGATCTAGGCCGGATCCCGGTCCCCACCCACGCGCTGGAGGACGGCGGCCCCTATTTCTCCAACTGCGTGATCATCGCCAGGGATCCGGATACCGGTGTGAGAAATACCTCCGTCCACCGGCTCATGGTCAGCGGCCCGGACCGCCTGGGGATCCTCATGGACGTGGGAAGACATCTGCGAGACTACTATGAGCGCTGCGAGGCGCGGGGTCTCCCGCTGGAGATTACGATCAACAATGGCGTACATCCGGCCTATTTTGTAGCTGCCACGACGCCCAGCTCCGCCGCGCCCATTGATGTGGACGAGCTTGCGGTGGCGTCCTATCTTCTGGGAGAGCCCGCCCGGCTGTGCAGGAGCAGAACAGTGGCGGTGGAGGGTATCGCCGACGCGCAGATGATTCTGGAGGCGGAAATTCTGCCCTTCGTGCGGGAGCCGGAGGGCCCGTTCGGTGAGGTCAGCGGATATTATGCCACGCGCGAAGACCGGTGGGTGGTGCGAGTAAAGGCGATCAGTCTGAATCGGGAGCCTGTGATTCATATGCTGCATCCGGGCATCGAGGTGCTCAACGGTCAGGGTTTGGGCATTGAGGCGAACCTGCTGCAATCCATCGGGAAAAAGGTGAAGGGGCTTAAAAATGTATATCTCTCTCACGGAGGTAATCATTATCACATGGTTTTACAGATGGATCCGCCCTATAACGGCATGGCGAAAAACGCAATCATGGCGGCTTTCGTGGAATTCTCTGACTTGCAGATGGTGACCGTCGTCAACTCAGATGTGGATATCTACGATCCGTCGGATGTAGAGTTTGCCATGGCGACGAGAATGGATCCGGCTCAGGATGTTGTTATTATCCCCGGCGTTTTCGCACATGAACTGAATCCCGTGGTGAAGGGAAATGTAAGCGCCAAGATCGGTTTCGATTGCACGTACCCGGTTCCCAAACCCAGCTGCTATAATCGGATTGCCTTTCAGAAGATCAATATGGCCGATTACGAGCTCGGCTGATTGTAGTGACAGATGATTGTCGATTGATTCATGAGTCGCAGTTTGAAATTGCGCCTTTGTCTGGTGGAAAATTTTTCATTGCTTAGCGAGGAAAATTTTACCTATCCCGATTTTGCGGCTCCCTGTGTTATATAATGCAAGTATTGTATAAACACAGGAGGAGTGCGTAGACTCAAGCAGAATAGATAGGGGCATCGGCTTGAAAAAAGCACAGGAAAGGCTTTCTTCCTTAGTTTGCTACGTAAATTTTACATGGGGTATGTTGTGAAATACAGACTCCTGACCCAGGCACTGACCCATTCTGGCCGTGGAAGCCCTCGTTTTACAGACTGTGACGGTGCTGAATGCTCCACATTTTCCGGGTAAAAGAGGGCTCGGACCAGAAGGTCAGGGGTTCGAATCCCTTATCGCGTGCCAAAATGCGGGTCACCCATTCGGGTGGCCCGCATTTTGCATAGATGTGAGGGATTCGAATCCTGTCCGCAGGCCACGGCGTGGCCTGCATGAGCCAGTGCAAACACTGGCGAATACTATAATTTTGTTTTCTGCTCTTACGCGCAGAAAACAAAATGCAGGCGAATCCCTTATCGCGTGCCACCCGGAAACCCGCTTGTATCAAGGGTTTCCGGGTTTTCTTATTTCTGAGCGGGTTTATTCAAAACAGCGATTTCGTGCACATTTCGTGCACAACTTCAAAAAAACGGCGGCTGTAGCTCTCTGATTGAAAGAGAATTGCAACCGCTTTTTTCATGCCTTCCGGCGAAGAAGTGCGTCGGCAGTGACCTCGCTCGCATCGGCGTCGGCCTCTGCGATCAGGTGCGAATATACGTCGAGAGTCGTGCTCGTCCGGGAATGACCGAGACGCCTGGAGACCGTGACGATATCCTGTCCGGCATTGATGAGCACGCTGGCCACCGTGTGTCGAAATGCGTGGGGGTTGATATGCGGCAGCTCCGGGTGCTGCTCGGAGAATCGGTTGAGATAGGCGGTCAGGCTATCCGGGTGGATTACGCTGCCGTCATCCCGTGTGAAAACATAGTCCCCGCCCTGCCAGCGGTCGCCCTTCTTGAAGCGCAGCTCCAGCCAGTACTGCCGATAGTCTTTCAACAGATCCATTGTCTCGGCGGGAAGCTTCAGGAAACGCGTGTCGCCGGTCTTGGTGGCGTTCTCATAGATCCCCCGGTCCTTGCTGTAGAGCAGGGTGCTGTCGATCTTGATCTTCCCGTTCTTGAAGTCCACGTTCTTCCACTTTAGCCCTGCGATCTCTCCGCGCCTACAGCCGGTGACGATCAGCAGATTGACAATCGTGCGCCACTTGATCGGCTCCGCGTCCAGTGCGTCCAGGATCTTGCACAGCTCCTCCGGCTGGAAGTAGTTGACTTCCTTACGCGTCACCTTTGGAGGCGTCGCTTTCTCAGCGGGATTGTAGGGGATCAGCATCTCCCGCTCTGCCTGAGCGAGGATCGCGTGCACGCAGCGGTGATACTCCAGCAGCGACTTATTCGAGAGCGGGCGCATGTCCTTCTCCACAAGGAAAGATTTCTTGATATCCAGACCGAAGGCCGTACACAGTTTCCCGGCCGATTCGATGGATACGGCCTCCCGTTTGCACAGTTTGTCAACCGTAGCGGCAGACAGTCCGGCCAACTCGGCGGCCTTTGCGTGGCTCAGCTTCAGCGATTTCAGAAGGGCGGGTATGGAATCATCTTTCGCCGTCGCCCGGCCCTGGTTGGCTCTCTGGCCGCTTTTGGCGAGGCTCTTATACATCTGATTAAGATGCTGTGGGCGGATATCCTGCAGTTTCATAAAGCCGATGGCGGGATTGATCCGGCCAAGCAGAAAGCGATAGCTCTCGATGGTCTTGTGCTTCGCGCCGCTGCGTTCCTTGAGGTCCAGTACATACTCGGCGTACTCCTGGAAGCTCTGCCGGTCGTCGGCCACATAGCCCTGCTCGATGGCTCGCTCAAAATCAGCGGCGGCTTTCTGTGCGGCCTTCTCCATCTGCCTCTCCGTCATACCGGGAGTGGGCGTCCAGGTCTTGGTATGGCGGATCTGCTTGCCGTCACTGTCCCGCCCAGTGGAGACGAAGAAGCGATAGGCTACGCCGGTCTTGCCGTCAATTCTCTGTATGCTCGCCATCGTGGACCTCCTTCGCGAGTTCATCTGTGTTGTATTTCGCAATCCAAATATTGTCCAGTTTTTTTAGTACAGTATCTATATCGCAGAATTCAGCAATTTCCCGGCATGCCTCGTGAAACTTATACATGGCCAGATCAATGTTTTCTCTCGCCTTATATGCAGATATCCACGGACATACAGAGGAAACATAACGAGGAACAACAGAGCCATCATCTATCCCATCAATAATTGCAACAGCATCGCAAATGGCGTTTTCAATCTGCTCGAGTCGCCTAGAAAAGAGAGCTAACTGTTGCGTATCGATTAAACTAATTGTTTCGGCAACAGAACGGTTTTTCTGCAAGAATTCAACGGTTTCTGCGGATAATCCTGTGGTTACAACAACGTCAGATACTTGCCGTGTTGGTTCATTGTATTCTCCAAAAAGATAGCCGACATCAACGTTCAACACTTCACAAATAGCGGGGATCCATTCTAAGTTGACAGGGTTTGCGCCATATTCCCATTGCTTTAAGCGATCGGGATTCATCTCGGCCTGCTTCTCAAAGACCGGGTGATAGGGAGACTGATTTAACAAATCGCAAAAGTTCGGACGTTCTATGCCTCTTGACTCTCTCATTTTTCGAATGTTGCCGCCAATCATCTTTTTTACATGATTGGAATCCTTAATTCCACTAGTCAATAAAAACAACTCCAAAAAGATTTAATAAGGAATCGACAATTCCATCTAAGCACAATATACTACAAATGGCCGGAGAAAACAAGAGGAAACTGTAACCTGCGGCCTTTTAAAGGAAAGTTTGAAGGGGGGGGAAAAAACAATGCCACGCATGCGAACGATAAGCCAAGTTGCTGCTTGGATTCGAGAAACCGACCCAGAAACAGCACTCACCGAGACCGCGATCCGCAGGCTTACTGTGACGGGAAAAATAAAAGCAGTTAGGGTCGGTAATAAATATCTTCTCGACCTTGACCGCGTTGAGGAGTACTTGCACGGATTTAGTGATGAGCAGGTGAAAATGCAGGCCATCAGGGAGGTAAGGGTATGAGCAGAAGCAAAAAAGCCGCCCTCGATGCTGGAACCATCGAAAGCGGCTTGGAGAAGCAGAAAACTGGACAGGCATCCGGCTCTCCTGATGGAGAGTCTATCACAGGCGAAAAGTCTTTTCAAGGCAGAATTGAGGCAATGCTACCCCGTGGGGAGCGAAACGCTGTGTGCAGCAAGGATCTGATGTCGGTTCTCGGTCTGGCCAACACGCGCCAGCTGCGGGAAGCCATCAACTTCGAGCGGATGCATGGTGCTCTGATCCTCTCGACTGTGCGAAATCGTGGCGGCTATTTCCTGCCTTCGCCAGGCGAAGCCGGGCGGCGGGAGATTGCGGCATTCATCCGAACCGTGAACGCCCGTGCCGTCAATTCACAGCGGATCCTCCGCACGGCGCGGCAAGCGCTGACGGTGCTTGACGGGCAGTTGGAGATGGAGGGCGAAAACTGATGGCACGGCGCAGAATGTTCAGTCTTGACGTCGTGGATACGGACGCCTTTCTTGACCTCCCAAGCAGTTCACAGGCCCTCTATTTTCACTTGGGAATGCGAGCAGACGACGATGGTTTTGTATCAAGCCCCAAGCGGATCACGGCAACGGTCAGTGCGTCGCCGGATGACCTGAAGCTGCTGGTGGCAAAAGGGTTCATCATCCCGTTTCAATCCGGCGTCTGTGTGATTCGAGACTGGCGGAAGAACAATTACATACAAGCAGACCGCCGCACGGAGACTGCGTTTGTTGAAGAAAAGGCAATGTTGCAAGTCGGAGAAGATCGCGCCTACCGGCTTATGGATACAGTGTGTATACAAGATGTATCCAAACTGTACACGCAGAATAGGTTAGATGAGATTAGTTCAGATAAGAGCAGAAAAGAAGAGCGTGTTGTGGCGGGTAAGCCGCCGCGCGCTGCGCGCTTCTCCCCTCCCACGGTTGAGGAGGTATCGGTCTACTGTCTGGAACGCCGTAATGGTGTAGACCCTCAACGTTTCGTCGACTTCTACAGCGCGAAGGGATGGAAGATCGGAAAAAATGGCATGAGGGACTGGAAGGCCGCTGTGCGCACCTGGGAGCGGCGGGATTTGTCTGGAGCCGCCCCTGACGTTCGGACGGCAGATAGGTATACATATCGGGAAGGAGAAAGCTTATGAATATCAATGACGTTGTCGATAGCATCAACAAGCCTAACGCAGCCCCCGGCGATTACACCGGGCAAGATGGATTGCTTTACTGCGGGAAATGCCACACACCGAAGCAGATGCGGGATGAGAGTGTGTTAGGCGGGAAGCTGCTATCTATCTCCTGCACGTGCCGGAAGGCTGAACTTAATGCGGCAAAAGAGGAGGAGCAGCAGCGAAGGACTGAGAAACTGCGTACTCTATGCCTGCCAAGACCGGCTATGCGGCGGAACACCTTTGCAGTTGCTGCAGAGGGTAAGCACATTCAAACCGCACGGCGTTATGTGTCCAAGTGGGACGAGATGAAGGCCAGAAACATTGGGCTGTTGTTCTGGGGCAATACGGGCACCGGAAAGAGCTTTACAGCTCAATGTATCGCAAACGCCCTACTCGACCAGCAGATTACGGTTAAGTATTATAGCGCCGGCCAGCTGGTGGCACGGCTGATGGAAAAGACGGGACGCGAGCAATTTCTTGAGGTACTGTGCAACGCTCCTCTGCTTATCATCGACGATATAGGGGCGGAGAGGGACACGTCGTTTTCACGAGAGCAGATTTGCGCGGTGGTGGAGGAGAGAAAGGAGGCGGGAAAGCCTCTGATCGTCACCACGAACTACACGCTTGACGAAATAAAGGGCTGCCAGGATAAGGCTCAGCAGCGCCTCTTTGATCGGCTGAGCGAGCTTGTACCGGTCGCGGTGATTGGAGAGAGCCGACGGAGGGCGATTGGAGAGGACAATCTGCGCGAAGCCCGGGCGCTTCTTGGGTTGTAATAGCGGAACAAAACGGAACGGAACACCAATCGGTTCTGTTCCACAAACGAGAGGGGGGTGCTTTTGGTGAACGAAAAAGCTGAAGGACAGATCCATATTCTGCGCTGCCTGCTGCACTACCATGAAAGAATGATGCTGCCGCTGCGGGATATCCCGGACTGTGAATATGCGTCTGCCTTTGCTGACCTATATGCGGACGCTCTCCGGGAAGGGATCCGCTGCATTGAGCAGGTGCACGGCATCAGCTCTGCAGAGGATCATGAAAGATCGGTAGATCCGGCCAGCACTCTGAATATTCCATGACGTAAAAATAGGAGGAAGCTATGGCAACTTATGAGGAAGAAAAGAAAAAGGTACAGCCGAGTGTGTACGGTGGCTCTTACGATCAGCAGATCAACGACCTCGCCGGACAGCTGAACAACCGCCCGGACTTCAATTACAACGTCAACGGCGACGCGCTTTATCAGCAGTACAGAGACCGGTATGTCCAGAACGCAAGACGCAGCATGAAAGACACTATGGGCCAGGCGGCAGGGCTGACCGGCGGCTACGGCTCCACCTATTCCCAGGGCGTGGGCCAACAGGCCTACGATGAGACCATGCGCGGGCTGACGGACAAGATCCCAGAGTTGGAAGATCGAGCGTTTCAGCGCTACAAAGAGCAGGGTGACCAGATCATGACGCAGTTCAACATTGCCAATACTCTGGGAGCTGCAGATCAGGCCACGCGGCAGAGAAACCAAGAGTGGGACTTCACCCAGCGCCAGTACGCCGACCAACAGAACCAGTACCAGGACAAGCAGCGGCAGCAGGCTTATGAGAATCTGTCCTCTGCTATCCTCACGTCCGAGTATCAGCCGACGAATGACGAGCTCACCGCGTCCGGCATGAGCAAAGATCAGGCGGATGCGCTGCGACAGGCTTGGGTTGTCAGCAATCCCGGACAGGCGTGGATGCTTGGCCTGCTGACGTCGGATCAATATTTGAGACTGACCGGCCAGGTAGCACCCGGCTCTGTCGTTGTCAGCGGCGGAGGCGGTGGCTACGGCAGCGGTGGAGGCGGCAAGAAAGATGATAGTTCCGGTTATACTCGGGAAGATGTCACAGCTGCCGTTAATGCTGGTTATAGCTCAAATGATATTTACCAGCAAATTAAAAACGTGTCTGATACGCAAAAGCGGACAGATCTGCTTCAGTGGCTCAGATACGAAAATCAGTAAAGGAGAGCCTTTATGTCGCTTGTTGACGATCTGAAAAAGAATGGCGCACAGCCTGTGGCGAGCGCGTGGACTGGGGGCAACAATAACTCCGGAAGTCGTCAGGCCACGCCATCAAATCCTCTAATTGAGAGTCTGTGGGCAAGTGGAGCGCGGCCTGTAACATACAGTCCCAATACGACCTTAAGTGCATTCACTCGCTATAAACAGCTTGCAGAGCAGAATGCCAACAAGGCAGCAACGGCTTATGACCAGGCCAAGTCTGATGTTGGCTTCGCCGGGTGGAAAAAGCGTTTGAGCACTGCCAATCAGGCCACACGGGAGCGGAAGCAACAGGCAATCCAAGCAGCAGGCGGCGAGGACTATTCCGGCTGGGCGACGGATCCGCTGACCAGTGCTCAGATGTACGGAGAGGAACAGCCTGTCAGCCTTGCGGATGCATGGAGAAACTTCCTTGATAAGAGGAAAGAGCGCAAGCAGGCGGTTGTTGACGCCTACAAGGACAAGAAGGACGCGGAGGCCCAGGCTGCCATCGCTTCCAATCCCGAGGCCTACAAAGCTCAGCAGAAAGAGCAGCAGTCCAAGCAGTGGCAGATCGACGCCTGGGGCAGGGAGAACGGCGGCTGGAATGCTACCTCCCTCAAAAAGGCACAAGAGATCTACGACGAAGCCGACAAGAAGTACAACGACATCGCCAACGGCACAGCTGCGCTGGATCCCACTCAGGACAAGGAGTATCAGGACTATTTGTCCCAGGCCCAGGAATGGGGACAGCGTCAAGTGGCAGAGGGCGAGTGGCAGTCCACGGACTATGACAACTACATGCTGGAGCAGGAGGACATCGCACGGCAGGAGTATGAGCGCCGTGCCCTGTTCGGTGGCAGCCAGCGGTACTATTCCGATACCGAGCTGACTGCTGCAGCCCGCGAACGCGAACGCGCCAAGATGGTTCTGGACTATGCCCAGCAGCACCAGTATGACGAGCTGCAGAATGCTCCGGACTTTGTTGGGCGCTCAGCTTCCGGTGAAGTGGAGTTCCGCGAGAGCCGGAATCAACTGTTTGCCAACGAGAACGACCGGGCCGCTTACGATCAGGAGATGTCAGCTGCCAGAGATCAGGCCGACAGCATGGGGCTTACCGGTGAAGATCGCCGCACCTATTTGGAGGACATCGCGGCCAATGCTTACAGGAACTACCAGAACAAGGCGGCAAATGCATCTCAGTGGGATCCGCAATACAACACGGCTTTTCAGGAGCCAGACGAGCGCTGGACAGAGGAAGAACGGCAGAAGTTCTACTATCTCTACGCCACGGATCAGGAGCGGGCGAACCAGTACGGCGCGAGCATCAACCAGAAATACAACGCCGAAGAAGCGGCAGAGAAGGACATCGCTACGGAGGAATTTGCCACGCGGAACGTCGGCACGGCGGCGCTGGCAACGGCTGGTGCGGTCGGCGGTCATCTGTTGGGCGGCAATATGGACTTTGCCAGGATGGCGGCGGAAAACGCTTACCGCGGGGATCTGTATGAGACGCAGTACCAGGGGATCAGTCGGACGGGTGATGTGGCCACGTCTGCCATCGCCCAGGATCTGAACAACCGGTTGGGAACCATCAATGAGAATGTCCCCGTGCTTGGCGGCAAGGGCTGGGGCGATGTGTACCAGCTCTTTGAAAGCATGGTCGAGAGTGGCGCGTCTATTGCCGCCGGTGGTGAAGCAGGCTCCCTCGCTTCATTCTTCGGTATGGCGGCGTCCAGCGGCACCCGTGACGCGCTGGAGCGCGGCCTGGACAGTGACAAAGCGTTGCTGACCGGCTTCATCAACGGCGTGGCCGAGGTGGCTGGTGAGAAGTTCTCCGTTGAGAACCTGCTCAGCAACAAGGGACTTGCGGACTTCCTTACAAAGGGTGCTTTCCGGGAGATCTTGAAGCAGGGCGGCGTTGAGGCCAGCGAGGAAGTTTTTACCACGCTTTTGAACACGATGGCTGATGAAGCGATCAACGGCAACGACAGCGAGATAAAAGCCAAAATCTATGCCAAGATGGTCATGGGCATGAGCCGCGAGGAAGCGCAGAAAGAAGCGCTCAAAGACTGGATCAATCAGCTTGGCCAGGATGCGCTGGGTGGCCTGTTGTCCGGCTCTGTGATGGCCGGCGGGCGGTATGCTTCTTACGCGGCCCCCGCTGCTGTGACACGGTATCAGGGGAATGCACAGGGCTTGTTCGACTATGCGGATCTGATGGATGAAAACAGCAGGGCCGCGCAGACGGCGGACAGATACCGTCCACGCTTTGAACGAACCGGGAACATCTCCAACCTGACAGCTGCACGGCTCATGGCGGAGACGGAAGCAAGCGGTGACGTCGGCGCAAGAGAACGGACGAGCGCTGCTGTCAATGAGGCTTTCGGCTCAACGGAGGAAGCCCGGAACGCACTGGAACGGTCCAGGGACGAGAGCAACACCGAAGACCGGGAAAAGGTAGTAAAGCTGGCTCAGCGGCTTGGTATGCAGGAGCAGAGGAACAAGCCCGGGCGGCAAGATACCACACCCACCGAACAGCGGGCGGCAAACCGCGTGGAGAGGGTTGTTGCGGCGCTGGATAATATCGCCAAGCGCCAGAGTGAAAGCGAATCGCACACCGCCACGAAAGCAGAGGCCGTCCAGCTTGAAGACGGCGGCAAAGTCACAGAGGCCCGGTACAACTCCGATACCCAGACAATCACCGTCTCTGTGGAGGACGCGGCGGGGAACATGCGCATTGTCGACAGCAGCGAGCTCACGGGCGAAGTTGCCGAGACGTTGACCAGGCTGGAGGATATGCTGGGCAACAAGGCCCAGGCGGCGCTTGCTTTCAACCAGATGGACGCCGGGCAGAACACGTTCCAGTATGGCCTTGACTTTGCAAAGATGCGGGCACTCGGCCAGACTGGGGCCAAATTCGACGTAGCTCTCAAGAACCATAGCGGCATTCTTACCGAGGCGCAGGCGCATTATGCTTATACACTGGGCGAGGGCATGACGAACCGGGAAAACAAGATCGAGGCAAAAGAAGCGCTTCGGAATGAAAATGAAGAAGCCGCCAGGACAAACAACGCCAAAACACCGGACGTTTTCACAAAGCGAGAGCTTCACGGGAAGATTACGGGGCTCTCCAACGAACTGAGCCGGGAGCTGACCAAGCCCAAAGCAGAACGAAATATCCCGGCACAGGTGGCGACACAGGCTGTAAAGGTTCTCAAAGCGCTCAATGCGAATAGAGGCAAGGCAGGGGAACAACTGCGGCCAAAGCTGTTGGAGCTAAAAGATGCCTATCGAAAGACACAAACTGCCCCGGACGCTCAGAGTGCGGAAAATCGCGAAATGTCCGGCCGTGAAAAAGCGCAGATCTCGGCAAGCTATGATAAAGTCGTAGCGGGATTGATTGACAATGCGCTCGATGCCGTGGGCGACACTCCGATTGACAAGCTGTCCGCGTCACAGATCCAGGCGGTGTATGAAGCTCTGAGCGCACTGGATAAGACCGGGCGCGAGGCGCTGAAGATCCAGATCGGTGGTAAAGAGCGTGACGCCTATAAAATGGCGCAGCAGATGATCAAAGAGACAGCGAGTGTGAACAAGCCCAAAGGTCGACTGCTGCAGGCGTGGCTCAATGCCCAGCTCAGTCCGGAGCGGATGTTCAATCGACTGGGCGGCTATCACAAGAACAGCGCGTGGAATCAGGTTTACCAGATGCTTGATGAGGGGCAGAGTAAGGCTATGAGGATCCAGGCGGACGGCAGCCTCCTGTTTGAGAACCTACTCAAGGACAAGCGATATAAAGACGCGATAAACCCGAAAAAAACGGTGGATATCGGTCTTAAGGACAAGGACGGGAAAGCAATCCCGATCACGCGCGGAATGATGTGGAGCGTATATAATGCCTTGATGGACAAGGAACACGCCTGGCACGTCGTTGATGGCAGCTACACACTCCCCGATTTAAGCGACTATTACCACGGCAGGAATAACAAAGGTCTTGATAACGTCACGCATGTAGCCGGTATAGCCAAAGAACTGAGCGTTGCCGAGAAAGCACGTCGAGATGCGGAGGAAGCTTTGCGTGAAGCGCGCGCCTCTGGTGCAAGCACGGAAGAAATTGAGGCACTGAAAGGCGAGAGAAAACGAGCTGCGCAGAAGGTGAAGGATGTTCGAGCGAAAGGACTTGCTTACGGCGAAGAACTGAAAAAGAACATTGAAAAGCTGCTGACCGACTATGATCGCCAGTGGATTTCCGCACTGGGAGAGCTTTTTGACGATTTCAGTAAAAGCAAAATCAATGAGACTACGCTTGAAATCTATGGAATTAAGCTGGCAAATAAAGACCACTATTATCCCATTGCAGTTGATCGGGACTTTCTCGAAACCCCCTTTGAGAACATCGCCCAGGATATGAGCCTGGAAAATGCAGGCTTTGTGAAAGAACGGGTAAATTCTGGCGCTCCGGTGTATCTCTTTGACGCAAGCGACGTTGCCAAAGCACATCTGCGCCGTGTTGCTCAGTATTGTGGGCTAATGCCTGCAATTAGGGACTTCCAGAAGATTTGGGGGAAGGTCACACCCGGTTTTGAGTCGAGTTTACCGGAAACAGTTCGCAGTAAATTTGAATCGTCAGGCGTCAAATACATCGAAAACTTAATGGCGGATCTGAACGGGGCGCGCCGCAGCAAGGATGGGCTGCTGGGAGAATTCTTTGATACCGTGCGCGGCAACATGGCACAGTCGTCTTTGACGCTGAGTGCCCGTGTAGCGTTCGGACAGATGGCGTCCTATCCCACCGCCGCTTCGGTCGTCGGATGGGAGGCCTTGCATAAAGCTTTCTGGCACGGCGGCCGGAGCAATCGGCTGATTTCCCGCGCAGACCAGGAACTGATCCGGAAACACTTGCCGCATCTGTGGTACCGCACACAGGGGTACAGCACGACAGAGCTGGGCGATTTGGCCAACAGCAACAGCCGCAAGGCTCAGATTTGGAAGAAGATGCGCTGGGTTACCGGCTGGATTCAGGCGTTTGACAGCGCTACCGTCGGACGGCTATGGTACGCAGCTCAGTATTATGTTGACGATCACAACAAGGCCTTGAAGAAAGGCACGGATGCCTATTACCGGGAAGTGGCCAAGATTTTCAGAGATGTCATCGAGAAGACACAACCCAACTACACCACCATGCAGCGCCCGGACATTCTGCGAAACCCCAATGCCCTTATCCGGCAACTGACCATGTTCCTGACCCAGCGTCTGCAGAACTTCAACATTCTGTATGACGCCGCGGCTACGTATACCCAGATGCGAAAAGACCTGGCCGCCGGGCGTGAGGGCGTGACAATCAATGACGTGATGGAGGCCAGAGCGGCGGCGCGGCGGGCGGCGGTATCACAGATTGTCGCGGCGGCCACAATCACGGTGTTCAAGGTGCTGGCGGACGGACTTCTACACAACATGAAAGCTTACCGGGACGATGACGAAGATCTGACAGCGGAGAGTATCTCTATGGAAGCGCTCGACATGTTCATTGATTCGCTGGTCGGCAACATGCTCTGGGGCGGCGAAATCTATGACCTGGTGGAGAAATATGCTTTCGGCAAAACCTATTACGGCCTTGAGGTCAGCGGCGTGTCTACACTCACAGACGTGATTTCAGCGGCAACCAAGTTCCTTGATGAAGCACTGAAAGAAGGCGCGACGCCGAAAGAAGTCTGGGACAAGGGCGGGCACAAGCTTGCCAAGAGCATTGCTACCCTGCGCGGCGTCCCGCTTGCCAATGGTGAAAAGATCGTCTGGGGCCTTATCTACCACGCGACCGATATTGTCAACGGCGAGGCGCTGAGTATGGAAGCGGGCGTGGAGAGAACCACGGCCCAGCAGGCGCACCGGCTGTACCGGGCCTACACCGCCGCGAACTTTGGCACGGCGAAGAAGATCCGTGAACAGGTCGGGGACGATAAGAGCTTGAACCAGGCGCTGACCGAGTACATCAAACGGCAGTATAAGGATGGAGCCATCACGCAGTCAAAAGCGGCAGAGCAGCTGCGGCGTTATGCCGGGAAGGACGCCGAGACGGCGACAAAGACCATGCGGGAGTATTCCGCTGAGGTTGAGACCGGGATTAAGTACGACGACATCACAAAAGAGCTGCTTGAGGGAAATCTCAGCGAGGCGGAGGCTGCCAAGATGTGGCAGAAATACGGCGGGCTCAGCGCGGAGGATGCGAAGGCTACGGCGGCGTGGAAGGTATACCAAGACCGGCACTCCAACACGCGGTATTCCGATTCCACATTCAAGAGCTACTATAAAGCGGTTAGGCCCTCCGGTGTTTCCGCAAAAGTCTTTGAGGAGATCCTCTATGGCGGCGATACCGACGGCAATGGAAAAATCAAGCAGACCGAAGCCGCGGCAGCGATTGACGCAGCTATCAGGAATGGCACCTTGACGGAACAGCAGGCGGAGACTGTATGGAAAGCTCTTGGTTCGACATGGAAAAAGAGCTATGCCGAATACAAGGCCGCGAACAAATAAGCTTTTTGCCTGATCTAAACATAGCAGTACGATGCCGTACCGTGGAAAACAAGCAGCAGGCCGGGGCTCCCGGCCTGCTGCTTAGCTGATTAGATAATAAAACACAAATTCCAGCGTTTCCCAGGTGGCGTCGGGAAGCCGCTTCGTGATTTCCTCAATGAGTTTGGTTTTGTCCTTCATCGTTTGCTTCTCCTTGTAAGATTTGAGCAGCCATGCTATACTAAACATGACCGCCGCCGTTGTCTTGGTCTGGCCGCGTATCCGGTGCACACGGATATGCGGCCGTTTTATGTTACGGTCTACTCTTCTGTGATTCGCGAGCTTGTGCCCGGGCTTCCCTTTTCCCCTGCACCTTGCCGGCGAAAAATACGCTTCCGAGCAGGAATTCAAACGTCATGGAAGGACGCGCTTTGTGCGCCTTTTCATAGATAATGGTTGCACTGTCACAGTCGTTAAACGTTGCAAACCCGACCAGGTCAGCAAGAACAGAAGCACTTTCGCGGACGGCTATTGCTTCCGGGCGGTCTTCCCTCCCAGGGATCAGGTTGGCATGCGGCGTCGTTCTGCAATTCGTATTATTGAGATTCAATTTCAAATCCTCCGTTATGTATTAATTCTTGTCATATCCGGGAGGCCGTGCTATAATAGCCCCGACCTCCCTTGTGGTCGGTTCCTGGTCTCTTGTGTCTGGCTTTGGTCGGCGTTGACACAAGGGGCCTTTTTCATACCGTTAGCGTAAACCGGCAGGTTGTGGTGGGCTTTGTGTACTGCCCGTACAGATCGGCGTGGTCGGCTTTAAAAGCCTTGCTGTCAAAGCGGCTACTTGTGATGTTTTTCCATGCCGCTGTCCACCCGTCACCGCTTAGAACCTCTTCACCCCGGTCAACCATGACTCCCTTGATCTTGTCGGTCAAAGCTTCCGCTTCTGCCTCCAGTTCCTTAATCATGGCGCGTACTTCCATCAGGTTTTTCGCGGTTGCATTCAGTTCGTTTGTGCTCATGCTTGATTCTCCTTCCTGTTTTTAGGAGAGGCCCCGTCAGAGACTGTGTCGTGGTCGGGTGATTCAAAACTCTCGTTGCCGCCGTTTCCGGCTGACTGTCGGGCCTCTTTGTTCCCTGTGACTATAATATATCATAGATACGCCCATATATCAAGATGGGAAAATGCACAAAGATACGCCCATATATTTATGTATTTTGTATATTGCCCCATATACATATTTGTGATATAATACAGCTACAATAGGAGGAGTAAAAGCAGCCATAAGGCCGCCCGCTCCAGATCGGAGGATACGCGATGGCAGAAGAAAAAGCCAGCACCTATAGAGGGTTTACAGAAGCTCAGGCGCGGGCACATAAAAAGTATATCGCACAGTTCGTCGAGACAAAGGTTCGCATGACACCCGAGCAGCGGGAAGAAATAAGAGCTCATGCAGAGAGACGGGGCGAATCGGTCAATGCCTTTATCAACCGGGCGATTGATGAAACAATGGAGCGAGAGGGTGCATAATAGGCAAGGGAGGTGTTTTCTATGAGTGAACGGGAAATGTGTGCGCAGCTTCTGGATCATGTCCCGGATTTTAAGCTCCGCTATGTTCTGGCATACCTCCAGGGATTAACGGCAGACGAGATAGACGATGACGCTTTTTGTGAGCAGCTGTATCAGGAATATCTTGCCGATCCGGATGTGGTAAAAATTAAGAAATACGTAACATCTGGTTGTTGCATTTTTGCAACCTTTCGCATATAATATAAATGCAAATATGAGTTTTCATGTTTGCCTGAATTGAACTTTTGTTCCGTTCTGTCGCCACCCGCTGTGTCGAGTGAGGCTCGTAGAGCGCGAGCCGACGCCAAAAAGAATGCTCACCGAGAAGATCAGCTCGTAGAGCCACGAGCTGGGTAAAATAAAAAAAGCTCACTGAGATGACGGCCCCTTAACCGGGGCCGTTATTCATAGCGGGAGAGATACAGAATGCTTGATTTCGTGTTTTTATCGAATGAGTTCTTTTCAGACTATGCAAATTGTACAGAGATTGAAAAGAAGAGGGATCGGCCTCACATACAAATCACCCTTCAAGTAGGTTCCAATATTTTTTGCATTCCAATGAGGTCAAACATAAATCATAAGCATGTTTTATGGACAGACAAGACGAATCATTGTGGGGTGGATTTTTCAAAGGCAGTTATTATTACCAATCCTTCACGATACATAGATCTGGGCCGGCAGCCGCATATAAGACCGGAGGAATTCAAAGCACTTAAGAAAGTCAGCGAATATGAAATAAGGCGCAGGATGCTTGCTTATATTGCCGAGTATAAACAGGCTAAACGTAGACCTGATATTCCAAGAAATCGAATATTATTGCAATGTTCAACTCTCCAATACTTTGAGCAGTATCTGTAACAGCTCTGAGAAAAAGCCGTCCTTGAAAGCCGGCTTTTTTGCTGCGTTTGAGAAAAATGAAAACGTCAGAAACAAGTGGCAAGAGAGGAAAGATAGCCATGCCGAAAATAAGTTGGATTAAGCAGCATAAGCGAGTCGAGGTCAATTATCTGGCCGCCGTGTTCCACGCCTATCGGAAAGCCACGGGACTAACTTCGGTGCAGATCGGCGCGGCCTTAGGCGTCACGCCAGAAAACGCCCGCTATCAAATGAATAAACCAGGGAAGGCCTGGAATGTTGGAAAGCTGATGAGATACTGCGACGTGCTGGGGATCCCCTATCAAGAGGCGTTTGAAGCTGCCGTAAAGTGAGAATGGGAGAGTAAACGGAGTGGGTGAAGCATCCCTTGAGTTGTTATTAAACAGAAAGAGACTGGGCCCTCATCACAAGAGGAAGCGTACTCCGCCAATTCCGCAAGTGTGCGATTGTCCGCTATTCTGCTGGAGCAAAGAACAGGAGCTTGCGTGCTGTGGCATTATACCAGGTGAGCAGATCGTCAGTTCCTTTTGCTCTGAAGCGGCGAGGGAGGCTATACAAGCCTCGTTTTGTTGCGGAGACTATAAGAACTGTCGCTGGTATCAGAATGTATTTGGGAGGCTCCAGCGTGTCGCTCACGAGATGGAGCGGGAGAAGCCCAGAACCCAAGAGGTTACAAAGGGCTCAGTGATATCCTGGACGCGCTGATTTAGGAGAAATATCCGTGCACATTTCGTGCACATTTCGTGCACAAGCGTGCACGAAATCGCCAGAGGTTATGAGAAGAAGCGAAAAGGACACACGCTGAAAGCCGCATGAAATCAGGGGTTTTCGTAAGTCGTGGAAAGTTATAAAAAGGATTTGCCATAGCTACGGACCAGAAGGTCAGGGGTTCGAATCCCTTATCGCGTGCCAAAATGCGGGTCACCCATTCGGGTGGCCCGCATTTTGCATAGATGTGAGGGAT